>PAGT01000021.1 GCA_002705485.1 Flavobacteriales bacterium
GATGAGTTTGTAAATTTGTTTGATCGTGCTCAAATTGCTAATGATGCCAATGCAGATTTGTTTATTTCAATACATTGTGATGCCCACAATTCAAATGCATATGGTGCAGGAACTTTTGTTTTGGGCTTACATGCTAATGAAAGAAATTTCCAAATTGCGAAAAAAGAGAATTCAGTAATATTTTTAGAGGAGGATTATAGTCAGAAATACGATGGTTTTGATCCTAGTAACCCTGAGTCGGTTATAAGTTTGGTTTTAATGCAAGAAGAATATCTTGATCAAAGTATAATAGCTGCTAACACAATACAGGAGTCTTTTACTAAAAACTTAAAAAGAAGAAATAGGACCGTAAAACAAGCTGGCTTTATTGTTTTAAAATACACTTACATGCCAAGTGTTCTTGTAGAAACTGGGTTTTTAACAAATAAAGAGGAGGGGAAGTATTTAAATTCAAAGAAAGGACAAGCTGAGATGGCTTTAACAATTGCTAATGCAATAATTGATTACAAAAATAAAGTTACGAACTCTTTTACACAATTATCAACTGATTTGAAGATTGATGAAAACCTAGAAAATATTTATCTAAAAGTTCAAATAGCTAGTGGAACAAGATTTTTGGATCTAAAACCTTATAATTTTAAAGGATTGAAACAATTAACCTATTCCAAATTTGGTAAAAATTATAAATATTTTTTTGAAAATACCCAAAGTTTGAAGAAAGCGAATGAATTTTTAGAAAAAGCCAAAAAAGCTGGTTTTAAAGACGCCTTGTTGGTCGCTTTTAAAAACGGAAAACAAATTTCAATGAATGAATTTTTCTTATCAAACAGAAATTAACTGTTTTTTTTCAAATTATTTATAACTTTGATTAATTAAATTTAGTCTTTTGAAGATTTCAAATGAAATCAAAACTGGTTTTTTAGCTATATTTTCAATAGCGTTATTTATTTTCGGCTATAGTTATCTGAAATCAAATGATATTTTCGTAGGGGACAGAACATTTTACGCTGTTTACTCTGACGTGGAAGGCGTAGTCAACGGAACCCCTGTTACTATTAATGGATTTCCTGTAGGAAGCATTCAAAAAATTTCGTTTACTAAGAACAATAATCTACTTGTAAAATTCAGAATAGAAAATGATATTAAATTCTCGAAAAACAGTTTAGCTCAAATTTATGAAACTGGTCTTATTGGTGGAAAGGCACTTGCGATCATTCCTGCATATGATAATGATAGTTTTGCCTCCGATAATGATACTCTTAATTCCGCAATTGCACCAGGTCTAACTGATTTAGTAAATAAAAAAATAACGAATCTTCAGGTTAAAATTGAATCAATGGTAGTTAGTGCTGATTCCGTTCTGAATAATATAAATAAAGTTTTTGATGATTCTACAAAAAACAACTTGAAGGCAAGTGTTGCTAATTTCAACCAAACAATTACTGATTTAAAAGCAACTTCTTCGTCAATAAAAAATATAATACAAGCTAATCAATCAGGCATTGATGCTAGTTTAAATAATATAAAATCATTCACAAGAGATTTTTCTGAAATCTCGGCTGACCTAAATGATGCAGAAATAGGTAAAACTTTCACAAATTTCAAAACCTCATCTGAAAACCTCACACAAATTTTAAATGAAATTAATAATGGAAATGGTACAATGGGTCAAATAATTAAAAATGATTCATTATTTCAAAACTTAAATAATGCTTCAAAATCGATAGATTTGCTTCTTGAAGATATTAGACTTAATCCATATCGATATATTCATTTTTCAATCTTCGGCAAGAAAAACAAACCTTATCAATCCAACAATTAAATTGTTTATTATGCNNGCATAATAAATTTTTCNATATTTTTGCATAATTATTGATTTNTTTANTTAATGACCTATCTACCTAATATNATNTTTTCCATATTGTTTTTTATCGCATCATNTGTTTTTGTAAAAAANATAAAAAAACTTTACCGAAATATTGATCTAGGTNTGCCAATCNATAGATCAGATAGGAAAAAAGAAAGATGGTTTANGATGATAAAGATAGCATTTGGCCAATCGAAAATGATTGATAAACCAGTAGTTGGTTTATTGCATCTGATTGTTTATTTGGGATTTCTTATAATAAACATAGAATTAATAGAAATTCTAGTTGATGGTTTTGCAGGTACTCATCGTATTTTTGCACCTTTTTTGGGATCATTTTATAATTTTCTTATTGCTTCATTTGAAGTCTTTGCCATACTTGTTTTAGCATCTGTAATAATTTTTTTAGCTCGCAGAAATATCCTAAATATTAAAAGATTTATGAGTTCGGAAATGAAAGGGTGGCCCAAAAATGACGCAAATATAATCTTGTATGCTGAAATAATTTTAATGTCACTTTTTCTAACAATGAATGGAGCTGATTACTGGTTACAACTCAACTCAAATGATCCTACATACATTGAAGCTGGTGCCTTTCCTGTAAGTCAATTTCTTCTACCACTTTTTAATGATCTTTCCGTTGAAAAGGTCATCATCATNGAGAGAACAGCATGGTGGNTACANATAATTGGAATATTTCTTTTTTTGAATTATTTGTATTACTCCAAACATCTTCACATTCTTCTTGCTTTTCCAAATACATATTTTTCTAGTCTAGACTCATTGGGTAAGTTTTCGAATCTAAAATCTGTTACCAAAGAAGTTCAAATGATGATAGATCCCTCCNTTGATCCTTACTCTTTAGAATCTAACAACGCAGATATTTCGAAATTTGGCGCATCAGATGTTTTTGATTTAACAAAAATTCAGCTTCTGAACTCCTACACTTGTACGGAATGTGGAAGATGCACAAATGAGTGTCCTGCAAATATTACAGGGAAAAAACTATCTCCACGAAAAATAATGATGGATACTAGGGATCGTTTGGAAGAAGTTGGAAGAAATATTGACAATAATAAAGGTGAATTTGAGCCTGACGGTAAAGAGTTATTAAATAATAGGATCACAACTGAAGAATTATGGGCTTGTACATCCTGTAACGCATGCGTTGAAGCATGTCCAATTGGAATAGATCCATTATCTATAATCCTTGATATGAGAAGGTACTTGGTTATGGAAAAATCTGATGCTCCCTCAGAAATAAATAGTATGATGTCAAATATTGAAAATAATGGAGCTCCATGGCCTTTTAATCAAATGGATAAACTAAATTGGAAGAATGAATTATAAAATAATTTACAGAGATGAAAAAAGAACAAGTTGATAAAATTCTAAGTGAAAAAATTGAAAATGGCGAAAAATTAAGTCCTGTTTTACCAAAAGGAATTAAAAATTACTTAATTGATATTGATGGAACCATTTGTGATGATATACCAAACGAAGAACCTCATAGGATGGCTACAGCGAAAGTATATCCTGATGCATTGACAACTTTAAATAAATGGTTTGACGAGGGACATATAATATGTTTTTTTACATCTCGAACTGAAGATCACCGTAAAGTTACCGAGCAATGGTTAAAAGAACATGGATTTAAATACCACAGTATGGTAATGGGAAAACCTAGAGGAGGAAATTATCATTGGGTTGATAATCACCTAGTTAAAGCGACTCGTTATAATGGAAAATTTACTGATTTGGTAGATAAAGAAGTTACAATACAGGTTTTTGATGACGGTCATCACGATTAAAATTAGAAAATGAAAATATTAACTATTTCAGAAATGATTTCTAAAGGAAAATTTCCAGAGATTATTTTTTGGGTTGGTTGTGCTGGTAGTTACGATGAAAGAGCTAAAAAAATAACAAAAGCGTTCGTTGAGATTCTTGACAAAGCGAATGTCTCTTTTGCGGTTCTGGGTAATGAAGAAGGATGCTCTGGAGATCCAGCGAAAAGAGCTGGCAATGAATTTTTATTTCAAATGCAAGCAATGTCAAACATTCAAGTTTTGAATAGTTATAAAATAAAAAAGATAGTCACATCATGCCCACACTGTTTTAATACGATTAAAAATGAGTATCCAGAACTAGGTGGTAATTATGAGGTTTTACATCATACACAATTTATTAGTTATTTAATAGATAGTCGAAGACTCAAGGTATCTGGGGGTTCATTTAAAGGAAGGAAAATCACATATCACGATCCTTGCTATTTGGGTAGAGCTAATAAAGTTTTTGAAGCTCCAAGAAAACTTATTGAAAAATTAGATGCTGAACTAGTTGAAATGAAGACCTGTAAGGAAAAGGCAATGTGTTGTGGTGCTGGAGGAGCCCAAATGTTTAAAGAATCTGAACCTGGTAACGAAGAGGTAAATATTGCTAGAACTCAACAAGCTCTGGAAACGTCTGCGCCTATCATCGCCTCAGGATGTCCTTTTTGTAATACAATGCTTAATGATGGTATTAAACATAAAGAAAAAGAAGAAGAAGTTAGAATAATGGATTTAGCTGAATTAGTTAATCAAGCTTCAAATATATGATTTTGCCATTTGAGGACATGCCATCCAATTCAAGGGTTTGGATTTTTCAATCAAATCGTCCTTTTTCAGCTTTAGAATCAAAAGAAATTGAAATGTCATTAAATTTGTTTTTGAAAAGCTGGACTGCTCATGGTAAAAGTTTACTCAGCAGCTTTAAAATCAATTATAACCGTTTTATAATCATTGCTTTAGATGAATCAAATAATTCTGCTTCGGGATGTTCAATAGATAGTTGTGTTCATTTTATTCAAAAGTTGGAAAATAAGTATGAAATAGATCTTCTTGATAAGATGAATGTTACTTTTAAACAAGGTGATTTTTTTTCTTACAAATCAATAAATGATTTTAAAAAATTAGTTGAAAACAGATCAGTTTCTCGAAATACAATTGTTTATAATAATATGGTCGTTAATATTACAGATTTTTTAGAAAATTGGGAAGTTCCTGCTTCAAAAAGTTGGCACAAAAGATTCTTTAAATAATTATTTTCCTAAAAACTACTATAATCTAATATTAATCAATAATTTTAAATAATAATGAGAAATATTTTTCTAATTCTTTACTTTTTTTCAATAACTCTATCATTTTCTCAAAACCCTCTTCATACAATTGATTCTGATGATCAAAAGTTTTGGGTTGATAGTATTTATAATAGTCTGACATTAGATCAAAAAATAGGTCAACTTTTTACCGTTTGGGTCGCGACAAAAGAAGGACCTGAAAAAATGAAGGAAATCGAAGATATTATTAAAAAAAATCATCTCGGTGGATTAATATTTTCACTTGGAAATATTAAAGATCAAGCCATAGCAACAAACAGATTTCAATCAATTTCAAACGTTCCTTTACTTATTGGTATGGATGCTGAGTGGGGGATAGGTATGAGATTAGATGATGCCTTCTCATTTCCATACAATATGACCTTAGGAGCTGTTGCTGATAATGCATTGATTAATAATGTNGGAAAAAGGATTGGAGTTCATGCAAAACGTTTAGGAGTTCATATTAATTTTGCCCCTGTGACAGACATTAATACTAATCCAAATAACCCTGTTATCGGAAGTAGATCATTTGGAGAAGACAAATTTAATGTTACGAAAAAATCACTCGCATATTTGAAAGGAATGCAAAGTCAAGGAATTATGGGTTCAGCAAAACATTTTCCTGGGCATGGCGATACATCAAAAGATTCTCATAAAACTCTTCCTACAATTAATTTTGATAAAAAAAGAATTGATAATGTAGAACTTTATCCATATAAAGAATTAATTAAGAATAAACTTTCAAGTGTAATGGTTGCTCATATGGAAGTTCCATCCCTAGACAAAACACCAAAATTACCATCGACACTTTCTAAAAACATTGTAACAAAAATTTTAAAAAATAAACTGAAATTTCAAGGACTTGTTATTACTGATGCAATGGATATGAAGGGAGTTGTTGATTTCTACAAGGATGATTCTGCAGATGTTCGTGCTTTTTTGGCTGGTAATGATATCCTTTTAATGCCCGATGATTTAGATAAAAGTACAATCGAAATAAAAAAAGCATTAGAAAACGGAAGAATTTCTGAAAAAAGATTAGAAAAATCTGTTAAAAAAATTTTAATGGCTAAATATAAAGCAGGTTTAAGTGATTTAAATGATGTCAGTTTGATTAATATTGAGAACGACATGAACACTGAAATTGATGACGAATTATTTGAATCATTAACAAAAAAATCAATCACACTAATTAAAAATGANAATAATTTATTGCCACTTAAAAACGTATCTCAAAAAATTGCTTATATCAAAGTTGGTGATTCTAGTTCTGAAGAATTTTCAAAGATGTTAAATCACTACACGAAANTCGATATAATNAATACNGATGGTTTTACTAATTCAGAAGTCATTGCAAGAACCAATTCTTACGAAGTAATAATTGTTGGTTTTCATAAATCTGATAAGAGTCCTTTTGACGGATACAAGTTTTCTAACAAAGAAATTTCTTTAATTGAAGAGTTAGCTAAACAAAAAAAAATAATTTTGGATGTTTTTACCAAGCCATATGCGTTACTTGATGTAAATACTGAAAATATCAATTCCATTTTGATTTCCTTTCAGAACAATTCATCAGCTCAAAGCTCTTCTGCTCAAATTATATTTGGAGCAATTCCTGCCGAAGGAATCTTGCCTGTTAGCTTAGGTGAAGAATTTCCTGTTAATACTTCATTAAAAACTAAAACTCTAAATAGACTAAGTTATAGTCATCCAATTAATCAAGGCTTCGATNTAGCTAAACTTAANGAAATTGATTTATTGATAANAGACGCAATAAATAAAAAAATGACACCTGGNGCACAAATTCTAGTATCTAAAAACGGAGATGTTATTTACAATAAATCATTTGGTAAAATGACATATGACTCTGAAAGAAAAATCAAATGGGATGATCTTTACGACTTAGCCTCATTGACTAAAATACTTTCGACAGTTCCTCTAATGATTGAGGAATATGAAAAGAAAACCATTAATCTTGAAACAACCCTTGATCAAATGTTTCCCAACTTAGATTTATTTGATAAATCTAAGCTGACAATAAAGGAAATGTTTACTCATCAATCTGGTCTATTTCCTTGGATTCCATTTTATAAAAAAACATTAGATAGCATTAGTAATCAACCAGATGAATTTTGGTATAAAACAAAAAAGAATAATGAATTTTCAATTCCTGTTTCNGAAAACTTNTTCCTGAAGAAAACATTTTTAGATGTNATGTCTCAAGAAATTATAGATAGTGAATTGTCGTCTGATAAATCTTATGTTTACAGCGACTTACCGTACTATTTTATGAAAACATTTCTAGAAAAAAATAATTTAGAAAGTCTTGACACTCAATTAAAAAAAAAATTTTAAATCTAATTGGGGCAACAAACACAACATATAATCCATTAAGTTTTTTTGATAGTAAAAGGATAGTACCCTCTGAAATAGATAATTACTTTAGATACTCAACATTAAAGGGACATGTTCACGATATGGGAGCTGCAATGCAAGGTGGTATTGGNGGTCATGCNGGTTTATTTTCAAATGCNAATGANGTAGCNAAAATCATGCAAATGTTTTTACAAAAAGGGTTTTANGGCGGTAAAAGATTTTTCAAAGAATCAACTTTNGATATATTTAATACTTGTTATTTTTGTGACATTGGTAATAGAAGAGGNTTAGGTTTTGANAAACCCGAAATGGATGATAGTATGTCTACATGTGGTTGTGTTCCTAAATCCAGTTTTGGACACTCGGGATTTACCGGTTCTTATACATGGGCAGATCCCAAAAATAAAATTGTATATGTTTTTTTATCTAATCGAACTTACCCAACTATGGAAAATAATTTGTTGTCAGAAAATAATATTAGAACAGAAATACAAAAAATCATATATGAATCTTTTAAACACTGATTGATGAAAATAGCTATAGTTTGTTACCCAACATTTGGTGGAAGTGGCGTTCTCGCTACTGAACTAGGTATGTCACTGGCTGGTAATGGTCACGAAGTTCATTTTATNGCTTATAAAATGCCCGTGAGGTTAAAAATAAGTCACACAAATATTTTTTTTCANAAGGTTAATGTNCCAGATTATCCATTGTTTAATTTTCAACCCTATGAGTTGGCGCTTTCGACCAAATTAGTTGACGTGATAAAAAAGTTTTCAATTCAAATTATGCATGTGCATTATGCNATTCCTCANGCATATGCNGCTTACATGTCTAAAAAAATGCTTAAAGATCAAAAAATAAAAANNCCTATAGTTACTACTCTTCATGGTACAGANATAACATTGGTTGGAAATCATCCATTTTATAAGACTGCTGTAAATTTTAGTATAAATAAATCTGATGTAGTAACCTGTGTTTCTCAGAGNTTAAAAAAAGATACTCTAGATTTNTTTGATATAAAGAATGAGATTAAAGTTGTTCCAAATTTTATAGANATNGAAAAGTATGTTAAGCAACAAGAGCTNTGTATTTCTGAAAAACAACAAGATTGCAATGAATTAACTATTACTCACGTTAGTAATTTTAGACCTGTCAAAAATGTTAAAAATGTAATTGAAGTTTTTAATAACATATTAAAAAAAGTCCCTTCTAAACTAATAATGATAGGTGAAGGCCCAGATAAGATAATGGCAGAAAATATGTGCAAAAAATTAAATATTGAATCTAAAGTTAAGTTTTTGGGAGATACAAATGAAGTTGAAAAAAACCTTTGTCATTCAGATCTTTTTTTATTGCCGTCCAGNACTGAAAGTTTTGGTCTTGCTGCATTGGAAGCCATGGCAAGTAAAGTGCCTGTGGTTTCNTCCAATGCTGGTGGTTTATCTGAGATTAATATCCATGGTGAAACAGGATTTTTAGCTGATNCTGATNATATTGAATCAATGACTTNCTACTCAATTAAAATAATCAATGATGAAAAAGTTCTTACTGATTTTAAAGAAAGAGCTTTNAAAAANGCAAAACTTTATGACATNANTTCTGTTGTTCCCANGTATGAAAAAATTTATAATGAAACTTTAAAATAAATAATAAAATGTTTAAAAAAATAANAATNAATNTTAAAACAGTTANACTNATTAGCTTTTTGATNNTTAATATGTTTNGTCTNNCACTNTTAAGTCAAGAAAAGTCTAAAAAAGATCCAATCAATATTGANGGTGTAAAGGCTGATTATGTTCATCAGAGTTATGGTGATCATAAAAGAAATAAATTTGATTTGTGGTTAGCTAAATCTGAAAATCCAACTCCACTAATTATTTATATCCATGGTGGAGGTTTTGTTGGTGGGGATAAGTCAAATTATTACAACAAAAAAGATTTAGTTAATTTTTTAAATAATGGTGTCTCTGTTGCAACAATAAATTATAGGTTTTTGTACATGAAACCTTTTGGTATTTTATCATCTTTGAACGATTCGAAGAGGTTTTTACAATTTGTGAGATTTAATCACAAAAAATTTAATGTTGATAAAAATAAAATTGGTGTTTATGGAGCAAGTGCAGGTGCTGGCACTTCTCTTTGGTTGGCATTTTCAGATGAAATGTCTGAACCACTCAGTGAAGATCCAATTGCAAGAGAATCTACAAGAATTAGTTGTGTAGGAGCTTTGGCTACTCAAGCTACTTATGATTTTTTTCAATGGAAAAATATCTTGGAGGCACCAGAATATGAAATCAATCTAAAATCTATGAAAAGAATTTCTAGGGCTTTTGGATTAAACTATGAAAAGAATAGAGATTTAGAAAGTGAAATTGAAATTAGAGAAAATTTAGACTTTCTTAGTAAAATGGATGTAAGTGATCCTCCAATGTTTGTATTTAATAACACGAAAGGCGGTTTTCCTGAAGACAATGGTCACATAGAGCATCACCCATTACATGCCAAAGCCTTAAAGGTTAAAGCAGATAAGGTTGGTATTAGTTCGGTGGTGTATGCACCTAAAATAGGGATAGTAGACCCAGATGAAACAAAATTAGTTGACTTTTTTTTAAAGTTTTTAAATTAAAATTGAATCACTTAGGATTATAAATCTTTTTGGATTTTTTATAAATCTCTGCTCTGTCAAATGTCATTTTTTTAGTTTTAAATCCTGCTAAAAGTTCCATTTGATCAGAGTAGTGTAATGACTCTGGGTTGTCACTTGAACCGTAGGGTGAAATAGACTCATATTCAACTTCTCCCTCTGTAAATCTCACTAAACCTACATAGGATTCTCCATGACTAATTTTGATTCTTCCATCTTTGTATTTTACACCCCTCATCGCTGTTATAACATCGGGCATACCAAAAATTGGCATCTCTTTTTCTCCTCTAACTAACTTTTGAAACTCTCCTAGTTTTACGTTAGTTTTTTTAAAATCTTTTAACATTTTTCTCTTAACTTCGATCAAACAATCTGCGATTAGTTCTTCACTAAAATTTCGATTATAATAGCTTTTATAGAATGGTCTTTGAGTAATTGTATAGTATAACATAGCATACGTGCCTGCTCCAAATGAATCTGCATTTGTTTTTTTATCCCAAGTTTGAATGGATTTTATCAGTTCTGAAACCTCTGGGTAATTTTCGGCTTTCATTTCAAAGACTTTGTTGATATTCATGAAATTATAATTCATTGGATCAGGGAAGGACTTATCATTTTTAATAGATTTAAAAGTTTCATAGTCAATTTTATCATGTGATTTTATTAGTTCTAAAATTCTAGTGCTTCTGTTATTATCATACGTTTCATAACCCATTGTTTTAGAAAAATCTTTTGGATCAGGATTTTCCTTTTCATCTGTAGATTTAAAAGGCGAGTGATTTGCATTGTAGATGAATCCGGCTTTAGGATTAATTACCTGTGGGAGTTCAGTTATTTCATAATATTCATTCCATAGAGTTTTTTTAGAGTTTCCTGGCAGTACTTTTCTCCAGTCATATCTTTCATCTCTTTTTGGTATAATACCATTAGAGATATAAAATATCGTATCATTTTTATCGGCATAACCAATATTATAACCAGGAATGTTTCTTGTCTTTAAAATATTATAAAACTCAGTAAAGGATTTAGCCTTATTCATTCTCCACCATTGCTCCAATGATTTAATATTGTATAGAGATGGAGTTCTAACTGAATAATATCCTTTTTTATTTTTTAAAGTTGGCCCATATATGCTCTTGTAAAATTTTCTATTAACCTTGATTGTTAATCCTAAAATTTTTGTGTAGATGCTAGCTTTTTTAACCTCTAATTTTTTTTCCTGATTTTCGAAATAATAAACATTTCTTTTTTTTGGATGCATTTGAAGTTTAAAGATGTCTGCTTTATCTGGATAATTTACAGTATGAGTCCATGCTAAATTCCTGTTAGTTCCTATTAATATACATGGTGCTCCTGCAAAAGTGGCTCCCATAATATCTGTGCCCTCATCACTAACTAAGTGAGCTTCATACCATGATGTTGGCCCATCAAATGGTTGGTGAGGATTAATTGCTAAGAAAGTTTCCTTTTTACCAATTTTTGCTGAATTCATAGCAATGGCGTTAGACCCATTCATGTTATTATAAAAATTAAAATCACCACTTACATTATTGCTAAATATATCTACAATCATTTTGTCCGCTCCATTGGAAATGAATAGTTGTAAAAATGAATAGCTTGCCATTTTTCTAGGAGTAATTGGAAATAAATCTTTTACCAAAACTTTTTCACTGTGTAGTTCGGCATATTTGTTTATACCGTCAGAGTATGCTTGAAGTATTTTAATAAAATCATCACTTAGAGTGTAAAATAACTTATTTACTGTTTCCTTTGATTCTATCACCTGTGTTAATAGGTCTGCTGAAGCCCCTTTCAGACCTATGTGTTTAGTTAATAGACCATTTCCGGCTAAATAAGCTTCTTGTATGGTTTTAAAATCATCTTCACAATGTGCCCAAGCTAGCCCATATGCAACATCTGCGTCAGTTTTACCAAATATGTGCGGTATTCCAAATTCATCTCTGACGATTTCAATATTTTTTGGATTTATTTGCGAAAAGCAATTAGTAGAAATTGATAGGACAATTAAAAGTCTTAAAATTTTTTTCATTAATATTTTGCAAATAATTTCTGTATAAAAATAGTCATATATTAGTAAAAAGATTGATTCGTGAAAAAATTTATTTGTGGAAGAATTAAAGCAGTTTATTATTCTTTAAAGGGTGCATTGTGTCTAATTAAAACAGAACATTCTATCCAAGCACAGTTGTTTTTTTCTTTTTTATTCGTCTTAGCAGGTTTATACTTTGAGATATCCAAACTAGAATGGATGTTTCAAATTTTGGCTATCTCTCTGGTCCTTTCAACCGAATCCCTTAACACCGCAATTGAAAAAATTTTAGATTTAATTCATCCTGATTACAATAAAAAAGTAGGATTTATAAAGGATATTTCCGCAGGTGCAGTGTTTTTTGCTTTTATTTTTGCTTTGTTTACTGCATTGATGATTTATTTACCAAAACTGTTATAAATCAAATCAATTTTTTTAGCTAGTTTAAAATCAAGACTTGACAAACCTCCAATATCGTGTGTAGTAAGCTCGATTTTAACTACATTGTAAGAGTTGTACCAATTAGGATGGTGGTTTATTTTTTCACAGAATTCTCCAACCTGGTTCATAAAATCTAATGATTGCTTAAAGTTTTCAAACTTAAAATCTCTATTAATAGAATTCTGATTTATTTTCCAATTTATATCAACATCTTTTTTTTCTTTATCTAGATCCATATTAAAACATTTTAGGAATAATTATTTTTCTTTCTTGGGGATAATCATTAAACATTCGGTTATACCATTTATGGGTTGAAATAGCCCTTGGTACTAAATTAACAAATGTCCAAATAAAAAACGAAAATGTTCCAATGTTAAGAGTCATAACATAAAAACCAAGCCATTCTATTATTTCACCAAAATAATTTGGGCTCGAAACATACTTAAACAATCCTCCCCTTGGAATAAAGTATTTCTGGTTTTCTCTTCTTAAATTTATCAGAATACGGTCTGAATGGATATTTATAAATCCTCCAAATACAAACAAAACAAATCCAAAAATCAAAATTATTAAGTTGTAATCTCTAATGTTAATTATACTTAAAAAATACCCATTAATTAGTCCATTAATCAAATTAAAAAAAATTGCAGATGCAGCTATTAAAAGTGGCATTTTTTTATTTTTTGTTTTAATTTTTAGCGGATATATAACTGTTCTATTGAAATAATGTAAAACCCATAACAGGATAAAAAAAGACTCAAAACGAAATAGATCATCGATAATTAATAAGTAGGTTATTGGGCAAATTAGAAGAGCCGGCATTTCCATTATAACCCAACCCAATTTATTATTTATTTCTGGACCCCAATTATTTGAATAATGTTTTCCATATGGAGCTTTTATATACAGCAGTAATACAAAAATTATTAATCCTAGCAATATCCAAGAAATTGTGAAATAAACCATATAATTATTTGAAAAGTAGCTCATTTTCTATGATTTTATTAAATAATTTACGAAATTCATATGNACAACAAATAATTTTTAAGGTCATCAAAACAGCTAATTTTAATGTTTTAAAAAAAAACNAAGTTCCTGGAGCAGTTTCTATAGATTTAAAGCCNTCAAACTTCAAANAGTTNANATTTGAGTANAAAGCTCTCGCACCNAACTATAAATTAATACAATCTTTGAAAAAGAAGATAATAAACGAAGAAAANTTTATATCNCAATANNANCTTCAACTAAATGAATTAAATTCAAAAAATGTTTATGANCATTTAAGGTGTTTAACAGGNGAATTTGAACCTGTTTTAATGTGTCANGGACCNAGTACAAAATTTTGCNANAGGCATTTGGTTGCAGACTGGTTTGAAGAAAATTTAAATCTAAAAATNCANGAATTTAANAAGCCCAACTTTAAAAGAAAAAANGGATATTTAGTTAANATAAACGAACCTTCATTATTTAACCAAGATGAAAATAAAATTGGTTAGTTTATTAAAATTTGATTAAACAGAACCTTNTCAAACTCTTNAATGTTTTCCATGTGTGGAAGGTGTCCACTTTCNGAGATAAAAAACTCTTGTCTGTTAGTCATTNTTTTATTTAACTTATNTTTAAAAACATTNTAAACAATAACAGAATCGCTATCTCCCCAAATGGTATAGTATNGAATNTCAGAGTTATTTATGTATGCATTTTCTTTATCAAGGTTTACATGATTNTTTTNGGTTGATAAAAGTGCTTTNGCAAAGCCTTTGTATTTAAGTAATTCTTCGTANTTANCTGCCCAATATTCAAATTTTTCGGGATTCTTAAAATCTTTAAGNTGACTTTTTGANATTACAGGATAATTATTAGTTATAAACTTATTTATTTCTTTTCCGCTAACTNACTTTTCTGCTGATGGATTGTAATCNAAAAAGCTNTTTGAAGAAACATATATTAGTTTTTTAACAATNTCTGGTTTTAAAAAAGCAATTTTNGATATTACCCTTCCACCATTNGAAAGTCCTAAAAAAGTAGCTTTTTTTATANCCAATTCTTTCAAAAGCTCAATNACTTGATTGGCAAATANCTCATCTGTGTAATCTAAATCTAAATTTGATGANTANCCNCGTCCATACAANTCAATTTTTAAAGATNTGTANCCTANTTCNACAGACTTATTGAAAGTTACATCCCANATNTAAGNTGGAACAGAAAATCCATGAANAAAAATCAATGTATTAATNGAATCTTTATTTTTTATNTCATAGTATGTNTNTCCTTCGCTNANTTNNGTGAAACTCCCATCTGAAATATTATCTCTGAACCTTTTGTCTTTTTCAACTGTTTCATAATTATTAAACTTACAGGATAAGAAAATAACGCTTAAAAATAAAAAGTTAATAAAGATTTTTTTCATTTTAATTTTATGTCGTTATTAAAATTAGATTTGCTTCAGTTTATATTATTAAAGATAACATTAATGAGTNAAAGAAACCTCGGTCTTTTAGCTGCATTTGGNGCCACACTAATTTATGGTTTCAATCANACNATAGCAAAAAATGTNATGCCAATCTACATTCAANCNTATGGTTTTGTAATGTTAAGGGTTATAGGAGCTGCACTNATCTTTTGGANATTGAGTTTATTTATAAATAATGATAAAATCNNNAGAGAGGANTGGCCAAGAATTTTTTTATGTTCTTTTTTGGGGATGTTTATTAATAAATTAGCTTTTTTTAANGGNTTAGAACTTTCAACTCCAATTAATAGCTCTGTTTTAATAACTGCNGTACCAATATTAGTTTTTATTTTTTCAGCATATTTTTTAAAAGAAAAGATGANTTTTGCTAGAATTTTTGGAGTAAGTTCAGGTTTTGTNGGAGCCTTGATATTAATTCTTTATAGTCCTTCATCCTCTTTTAATGCNCCTAATATACCNTTAGGTAACATATTATTCATNATTAATTCTTCAACTTATGGATTATATCTGATCTTNGTAAAAAAACTAGTTGANAAATACAATATTATAACACTATTTCGNTGGTTGTTTCTAATTGCTATTGNTTTNAATTTTCCAGTAGGTATNANTGAGTTTANTAATATTGAATGGTCAAANCTACCTTTTAANGAAGCATTNTTTCCAATGATTTATGTTGTTATTGGAACNACNTTTTTAACNTACATGTTTAACGCGTATGCACTTTCAAAATTAACTGCCTCAACTGTGAGTTCATTTGTTTATTTACAGCCTATTGTTGGAATAGTATATGCGATTACTACTGACAATGATTCTTTAACGTTTTTAAGTGTTGCTGGAATGATTTTAATCTTTTTGGGTGTTTATTTNGTCACTAAGAAAATAGAANAAAATGTATGAATTTTTATTACTTTTATAAATGTGAGAAATTATTTAATTGAATTTTTAGGAACTTTATTCTTAGTCTTAATAATTGGACTTTCTAACAATCCTGTTGCAATAGGATTTGGACTTACAGTGCTTGTTTATATGGGTGCCCATATATCAGGTGCCCATTATAATCCGGTAGTGACAATTGCATTTTTAATTAAAAAAGAAATTAATCTTTACGATGCTTTTTTTTATATTTTATTTCAAATTTTAGGTTCAACATTTTCTGCATTAATTTTGTTTTTTTTAAAAGGTGATGTAATGGAAATTATGCCAAACTTATCATCCTCTGTTTTTCAGATCCTAGCAAGTGAATTTCTATTTACTTTTTTGTTGGTTTTCGTAATCTTGAATGTAGCAATACACCCCAATTTAAAAGGCAATTCATTTTATGGTTTCGCTATTGGTTTAACCGTAATGGCTGGAGCATTTTCAGTGGGTCCGATCTCAGGGGCAGCTTTTAATCCAGCTGTATCTATAGGCCCCACTTTAAGTCATTTTATTATAGGTGAAGGAATTTCTAAATATTATTTATGGTATTACTTGGTAGGACCAATTGCTGGAAGTCTATTGGCTACATTATCATTCATTTATTTGGTCAAAAGATAAAGGTATTTTATTATTCTTGAAACTACTCCAACTAACAATAAGAAAATAAATAGTGTCAACGCAACTTCTAAGACAATAAAAAGGAATACTATCAATACTATAAGTCTTATAAAATTTTTTATTCTTTTGGGTAAATAGCCAAAAAAATAACTGTGAAAAGGTTCCAATATCAATTTTTTAATAATTAAAAATACAAATTAATTAAAGTTATTTTTTTAAAAGGTTTTTTTATAATTTTATATATCATCANATATATTAATTCATNATGAATCGANTATTTAAATCTTTATTTTGTTTTATTGTTNTTNCTTCTTTACTTTCTTGTAATAATAATAAAANACCCTCTNNTGAAAATNTANCNTTGGANGANTTGGAACTTAAAAGAGGTGATTTACTTCTTTGTGGTGACCCAAATTTTGGTGANGTAGATTTTTCTCTGTCATGTAGGTATGATTTGAGAGAGAAATTCAATCTNGGACTNACTTTAATACATTCCTTTGAATATGCTGAGGCTGAAAAGGTCTTTGTAAGTATTTTAGATCAAGATAAGGATTGTGTAATGGCATACTGGGCAACAGCAATGAGTATTTTAAATCATCCTCTATCCTTCAGACAAAATCCAGAGTCACTAAAAAGAGGAGAAGAACTTTTGAATGTTGCTAAAACGTTAATTGTGAACAATGAACGTGAAAAAGATTATTTGGATGCTGTAAGTATATATTTTAAAGATTGGCAAAATCTTGATACTCAGACCAGAAAGCTCAAATATGAAAGTAAAATGGAGGAACTTTATTTAAAATATCAAGATGATGTAGAAACTGCTGTTTTCTATTCTTTAGCTGTTCTTGCCACTGCTGAACTTAATGATAAAACTTATTCGAAGCAAAAAAAATCAGGTCAAATATTGGAAAAGTTATTTCAAAGTTATCCAAATCACCCGGGCATTGCTCATTATATAATTCACAACTATGATTCGCCAGAACTTGCTCACATGGCATTAGAAACAGCACGTAAGTATGCCATAATTGCTCCTGCATCAGCCCATGCTCAACACATGCCTTCTCATATTTTTACAAGATTAGGTCTTTGGAAGGAATCGATAAGTTCTAATACCGATTCAGCTCAATCTGCTGTTTGTTATGCGGAATCTGTTAACCCTGAAGCAAATTGGGTTAGTGAAATTCATGCCTTAGATTATTTGGTTTATGCACATCTTCAACAGGGAGATAATGAAAGTGCTCAATACGAAATGGAAAAGATGAAAGAAATCAAAGAAGTTTTTCCCTCTAATCATTATGCGGGTTCATATGCTTTAATTGCAGTTCCATGTCGATTAGCTGTAGAAAATAAAAACTGGGAATTAGCCTCAAGAATTGAATTACCAAATACTAATATGGACTGGGATAAAGTCAATTGGCCAAAAGGAAATCTATATTTTACAAGAGGATTGGGTTTTGCTAATCTTGGAGACGTTAGCTCTGCTGAGAAAGAATTAGTGAATTTAATTTCTCTCAGAGAAAAACTGGATGAGCTTAAAAATACTTATGAAAGTAGTCAAGTAGAGATTCAAATTGAATCAATTAAAGCTTGGATTGAGTATGCTAAAGGAAATGATAATGATGCCATTAGGCTTATGAAACAAGCAACTGATTTGGAAAGTAAAACATCCAAGGCAGCTGTAACCCCAGGTGAAATAATCCCTGCAGATGAATTGTTAGGAGATCTATATATGAAATTAAACAAACCTGAATTAGCTCTAAAGGCTTATGAAAAAAACATAAAAAGTCGTCCCTATAGATTTAATGGTATTTACGGGGCAGCCAAAGCAGCCATTGAACTCAACAATATAGAACTTGCCAGGTATTATTTTAAACAGTTAATTAAGCTCAGTTCTGATATCAAAAGTCTTCGACCTGAAATTATTGAGGCAAAAGATTTTTTATCAAAAAATTCAGTCACAATAGCNGGAAATGTTTAGGAGTTTAGTAATCATTTGTTCAGTTTTACAATTNTTTTCTTGTAACCAAATTGTAAAAACTGATCTTCCAGTTTTTAATCCATCCGATTTTGATCCTAAACTTGTTGATGCTAGCGTAAGAAATGTCAATGAAAGTCATAAAGTCAAAGATTTTAATTTGATTAATCAAAATGGAGAAAATATTACTGCCAAAAATTATGAAAATAAAATATATGTCGTTGATTTTTTCTTCACAAAATGTCCTGGTATATGTCCAATAATGACTGATAATATGCTACAAATCCAGAGTGAATTTTTTGATAATGAAGACATCATGTTGTTGTCTCTCTCTGTAACACCAGAAATTGATAGCGTTGAAGTCTTAAAAAAATATGCNATTGAAAAAGGGATTAAAGATTNAAAATGGAATATTACAACTGGTTCCAAAAATCATATTTATAACTTGGCGAGAAAAAGCTATTTTGCGGTTGTCGATCAAGGTGATGGTGGTCTTCAAGATTTTATCCACACCCCAAATTTTATTCTAGTAGATAAAAAAAAACAAATNAGAGGGATTTATGATGGAACCGAACAAAANGAAGTCTCTTTATTGATAAATGATATTTATACTTTATTAAATTAACCANNAATTTTTTTAGTTNTTTTTTAACTTCAATTTGAAATATCCACAAATTTAACTGTTAGATCTGGATCATTTTCAAAATTATCAAGAGGAAACATTGGTCGTTTTATTCTTTTGTAATCAATTCTAAATAAGTCCTGATCTACACCACCAGGTGTCAGAGCCATAGTCCAGCCTTTTTTAATGTTGTNTAGTTCTGGNACCAGGTAGCCAATTTTAACAATAACTATATTTGTCGACTTTGGATCAANACCTAAATCTAAAAAATCTGACTCTTTGTGATATGGTTTTCTTTTTTTAGTAACTATAATGTTAACGCTCCCAGACTGGACTAACACTTCGGTTTCTGCATATCGATCCCCTTTTTTTATCGATTTTATTTTTCCTTTGATTTTAATTGGTGGAGAGAAACGATCATCCACCTCAGCTCCTACAAATTCTTCTATTTCCTTTCCTACTCCAAGCTTAATTGCTTTTTCTGTTAGTTTTGGTCCAGGTATGGAGGCATACACAACACTTGGCCCGTTTTCCGTTTTGAATTCACTTCGTTTGAGTAATTCATTCAGAGTCCAGGTTACATCTCCTGCACCTCCTGCAGTTGGNTTGTCACCAGTNTCGCTNATNACATAGGGAAATTCTTTACTCTTTAAAGCAAGGTTNATACTTTCTTCAAATGAAGCGACAGGACCAACAAATACAAACTCATCTTTTACTGACCAAAAACTTTCTGCAAGAAACTCTGCTGCCTCACCCACTGCATTTTTGTTGTCTCCTGTAACCATTACAACTCCATGATTTCTAGGTTCATCTGCCCATGGGTAACCAACCCAAATCGCAGCATCTAGTATTCCAGGACTTTTAGTAACAGGATCAACTTTTGCATACATACTTTTTCCAGGTTCAACCCTGGTACTTGTTTTTTCACCTGGAAGAAGAATTGGGACTTCAATCCTTGCTTTGTATTTAGGTTTACCTTTTCCAGATTCAAGTCTCATCAACAAATTATCAACTGCTCTTTTTTTAGATTCTATTGCATCTTCGTGAGGAGCTAATCTGTAACAAGTTATCAAATCTGTTTCNTTTGCTAATTCATAAGAAACATTTCCGTGTAAATCCATNGATGTTGAAATTATTGTCTCATATCCAATTACATTTCTGATTCTTTTTATAAAATCTCCCTCTGGATCATNAATNNCTTCNACACTCATTGCTCCATGAATGTCAAAAAATAAACCATCATACGGCATATCTTTTTTAAGCATTTCTAAAGTTTTGTTAACTAAAGATTCGTAGGCTTCTCGAGTTACAATTCCGCCAGGAAGAGCATGACCTCGCAGAGTTGGTATCCAAATAGCTCTTTTTCTATTTATAGAATCTAATGAAAGAAAAGGGTAGTAGTCAAACACATCATTTCCAGTCCTAGCTTTAAAATCCTCTTCGTTGGTTGTAGCAGGTGAAAAAGTACTTGATTCTATAGCAAGACCTGCAATGGCAATTTTAGGTTTTTTTGAGGAGTTACATCCGAAATTTATACTTATCAATATAATCAACAATATATTTCTCATATGTGTAATATTTAATTAAAAAACCCTGAAAAAATCAGGGTTTTGATACAAACAAAAGTTTTTCAATTTAGTTTTTCGAAGATTCTAAAAATTCATTTATCTGGACTTGCATTCCATTTACATCCATCCACTCGGAAAAAGTAGCAATTTTATTATCTTCATTAAAATTAATTACTGCATACCACTTGTTGTATACTTTTGCGCCAGTTTCACTATGAATACCTGACCAAGTTCCATATGCTCTCATGACGTTAGGCTCAGCGTTAGTCTCTCCCTCAGAGTAAAGAGAGCCTGACCAATAGGCGTAATCTGATCCAATTAAGCCTTCTCCTGGATTAAAAGTGATTTCATCAAAACTTTCAAAGTAGTAATTCGCCGATTTTTTGAAATCATCATATCCAAGTAATTTACCTTCATTGTATTGCGGAGGATTCCATTGAACTGAATCTGCAAAAACACTCATTAAAACATCAATGTTTTCACTGTTAAATCCATTTGTAAAAGATTTAAAAGCCTCAATTTGTTGTTCAAACTTAACTTTATATTCTTCGGTAACTCCGTTGTTATTTACAGAGTTGTTGCAAGAAATAATCAAAAATAAGGTTAGTATTAAAATAATTTTTTTCATTTTGTAAAATTTATATTACCACAATTTAAACATAAAATAAAAAACAAAAGGTTTTTGAAAATATAATTTTAGATAAAATCCGTAATTTTTAATTTTAATAATCAATAATTTGAAATTTAATTTTTTTACCAGCATGTTTTTGAGAAAGTCTATTTATACTTTCTTCATCAAGCTGTAAAATTCTAGGGTATCCTCCACAGGTTTGATTATCTCTCATGAGTATGATTATTTTTCCAGAGGGTGTAAGTTGAACTGTTCCTGACAATACAAGAGAGCTAATTATAGGGTCAATATCATTTTGAAATAACTCATTTAATTGGTATGCCATTCTGTTATTAATATTTGAAATAGTAAATTCAGATGATGTTAAATTAACAATCTGTTTTTTATTCAATTTATTAAATTCTGGTCCGGGATAGACATAAATTATTTTTTTTTTAAAATGTTCATCGTAATCGAATACGTATTTGTTTGAATGATTATCATAGGTTTTCACCTTTTTTGTAAATAAGACTTCTCCATTTTTCAGCTTTTGTTTTTCTGTGATTGGGTAATACATAGATCTACTACCCATAATTTTATCTGTTATAAACCCTCCTTTTACAGCAAGGTATGTCCGGTAACCATAATTTAATTTTCCAAAGTTTAANACGTCTTCCTCANGAATATTATGGACCTTATTCATTTCGATAGATCCGTTATTAATTTTTGGACTTAAGTCTGCTCCGGTAATACAAATTTTAGTTCTATTTTTAAATAATAATTTTGGGCCAGTCATTGTAATCTCCATTACCGCATCACTATCTTTATTTTTGAGTAGATTATTACATAACATTGATGAGAATTTATCCATATTNCCGGAGTTAGGAACACCAAATTCTTCATAATTGAATCTCCCAAGATCTTGAATACTTGAATATAATCCAGAACTTATTACCTTAATCATTTATTAACTTTTTAACTAATTTGTAATTATTTGATTCAACTTTAGATTTAATTTTTTTATGATCTTTTTTCGAAATAGTAAAAAAACGAACCTCATCCCCAGGTTTGATAAAACATGGAGGGTTAGCATTGGGATTAAATAGATTTACAGGGGAATTTCCAATTATATTCCATCCTCCNGGGCTATTNTGTGGATAAATACCTGTATGTGAACCTCCNATTCCAACTGAGCCTTTCTTAACGTCAAGNATNGGAGTTCTCTTTCTCGGNAAGTGAATTTTTTTATTTAAACCTCCAAGATACATGAATCCTGGAATGAACCCAATATTATATAATTTGTAATTGAANGCAGTATGNATCTTAACTATTTTTTCCTGATCCAAATTATATTTTTTTTCGAGATCTTGTAAGTCAGATCCAAACTCATTTTTATAACAGACAGGAATATACCATCTATAAAATTTTAGTTTCTCACTAATCTTTTTTTTTGAATAAAGTACTTTTAATTCATCAATTGTTTTTTGAAAATTGTTGAGGCTATTAAATGAAACCAATAAAGAATTATAGGAGTTAATTATGGATTTATTTTTAATATTTTTTTCAATAAGTGATTTATATTCAATGATACTTTGTAGAATCATTTCATCGATAGTGTTAGGCCATTCAATTAAAATAGAATTTTTACCAAACCTTTTGTATGTTAACAAATAACTCATCAGTATTTTTTAATTGAAATTCCTTTTGATTTTAGATGTTTGTTTATATTCAATAGCATTTCAATAGCTTTAGTATTGTCGCCATGAATACAAAGTGTATCAAATTCAACATTTATATTAATGTTATCTATTGCAACTATTTTATTGTTTAATATGTTGTCAAGATGTTCAATCATGTTTTTTGGATTTGTTATCACTGCGTCTTTATTTTGTCTGTCAACCAAAGAATAGTCACTATTGTAATTTCTATCTAAAAACAATTCAATTATCGTATTAATCCCTTTATCTCTTGCAAGCTTAGACATCAATGAATTGTATGGAGCATAAAGCTTTACATTAAATTTTTTGACTAAGTCGATGATAATAATTGCTGTTTCCATATCATTCGATGCAAAGTTATACAAAGCACCATGAGGTTTGATGTGGTTCAATTTCAGATTTTCTCTTTTTAGTATATCTCTTAAGGAGATAATCTGATTTTCAATTGATTCTTTTAGCTTTTTAATTGAAATTTTAATTTTTTTTCTACCAAAATTTTTTTTATCAGGGTAGGAGGGGTGAGCTCCAATATTTAAGTGGTGTTTTTTGGCCAATAAAACAACATCAATCATTGAATTTTCATCACCCGCGTGACCACCACATGCAATATTGCAAGATGAAATTAGTGGGAATAATTCACTTTCATTTTTCAATCCTTCTCCAACATCACAGTTGATATCTAAAAAAAACTTATTGATCATAATAAATTAAGGTTAATTAAAACACTTCTAGATCCCAAAAAAATAGTTAATAATAAAATTACTAATCCAGAAATATTTTGAAAGGTATTGTTTGTATAGCCTCCCAGAATTGTCTTTTTATTAGCTACCCAAATTAAAAACCCAGCTACTATTGGTAAAAGCATACCATTTGAAATTTGAGCGAACTTTATTATTTCGATTGATTTAAAACCAGAACTGGATGATATGACTCCAAAAATCAATATACTCAACCATACTAATTTAAATTTTATGTTTCTTGCTCCCCCAGACCATCCAAGACAACCTGATGCCACATATGATGCAGCCAATGGAGCAGTAATTGCACTGGTTATTCCAGCCGAAAAAAGACCAATTCCAATTATATACTTAGAATTTATTCCGTATACTGGTTCGATCCCTCTAGCTAGGTCAATAGCACTATTTATTTCCTCAATTTTTAAAGAAGAACTTGATATAACAATACACATTGAAATCAAACCACCTAGTATTATCGAGATTATTGTATCTCTTTTGGCATATTTTAAATCTGAAGTGTTTTTCCATCTTTCTTTTGAAAGCGATGTGTGCAGAAATAAATTATACGGAACCACAGTTGTGCCAATTAAACCAATAATAATTAAAGTACTATTGT
>PAGT01000022.1 GCA_002705485.1 Flavobacteriales bacterium
TATTGCTAATCATACGGAACGTAAACTAAAAAAAATGACAAAAATTGAAATAAAACCTCTAATTGAGGCTGGTGTTCACTTTGGACACCTAACTAGAAAATGGAATCCTAACATGGCCCCTTATATCTTTTCTGAAAAGAACGGTATACACATAATTAACCTTTACAAAACAGCTTCAAAACTTGACGAGTGTACTGAAGCTTTAAAAAAAATTGCTTCCTCAGGTAGGAAAATACTTTTTGTTGCTACAAAAAAGCAAGCTAAAGAAATTGTTTCGAAATCTGCCAAAGAGGTCAAAATGCCTTACATTACTGAAAGATGGCCTGGTGGAATGTTAACTAATTTCATTACTATAAGAAAAGCTGTAAAGAAAATGTCCGCGATTGATAGAACAAAGCAAGACGGTACTTTTGAATCACTTTCAAAAAAAGAGAAACTTCAAATAACACGATTGAGAGCAAAATTAGAAAAGAATCTCGGCTCCATTTCAGAAATGACGAGACTTCCGGGTGCTTTGTTTGTAGTTGATATTAGAAGAGAACAAATCGCAGTTAGAGAAGCTCAAAAATTAAACATCCCCATATTCGCAATGGTTGATACGAACTGTGATCCACGTGAAGTTAATTTTGCGATTCCTTCCAATGATGATGCTTCCAAGTCAATAAAACTTATATTAAGTTTTGTCTCTAATGCAATTAATGAAGGATTGTCCATTAGAGAAAAAGAAAAAGAAACTGAAAAAGCTGTTGAAGAAAAAGCTGATTCTTCTGATGTAAAATCTGAAGATAAAATTGTTGAAGAAAAACCTGAACCAGTTGAAAAAAAAGTTAGTATTANCTCGGAAAAGAAAAAAAGAGTCAGAAAAAAAATAAATAAAAAAGAAGAATAATGGGAAAAATTACTGCTGTTGAAGTCAATAAGCTTAGAAAAATGTCTGGAGCTGGAATAATGGATTGTAAAAAAGCTTTAGTTGAATCTAATGGAGATTTTGATTCTGCTATTGAGGTTTTAAGAAAAAAAGGGCAAAAAGTTGCAGCAAAACGTGCAGACAGAGAATCTTCAGAAGGTGCCGTTATNGCTAAGGTAAGTTCTGATTTTACTAAAGGAGTTATAATATCACTAAACTGTGAAACTGACTTTGTTGCTAAAAATGAAGGTTTTTTAGGATTGGCAAATAATATTGCTGAAGCTGCTCTTGAATGTGAAAATTTAGATGAACTTTTAAACTGTAAGATTGACTCTATAACTATAAGTGAAAAACTTTTGGAACAGACCGGTGTAATCGGTGAAAAATTAGTAGTTGGAAATTTTGAAAAACTATCATCAAGTTATGTTGGAAAGTACATCCACGCAGGAAACAAAATAGCAACCCTTTCTGGTCTTTCTTTAAATATTGATGGAATTGAAGAGGTTTCTAAAAATATAGCTATGCAGGCTGCTGCCATGAACCCAATAGCTTTAGACGAAAATGGAGTTGATAAACAAACGATTGACAAAGAAATTGAAATAGCTAAAGACCAGCTTAGACAAGAAGGTAAACCAGAAGGAATGCTTGACAATATCGCTAAAGGTAAATTAAAAAGATTTTTTAAGGACAATACTTTAATAAATCAAGATTTCATAAAAGATAATAAACAAAGCGTATCNGCCTATATTAAATCTTTTAACGAAGAACTCAAGGTTGTTGGTTTTAAAAGAGTTTCTCTCTTATAATTTTTTTAATTTTTATAAAATCATTGATTATATTTGATTTAATAATCAAATGATTTACAAAAGAATTTTATTAAAACTTAGTGGTGAAGCTCTTTTAGGTGAAAGACAATATGGGATAGACCCCAACAGGATTAACCAATACGCTAAAGATATTAAATCTGTTACTGAAAATGGAGTACAGGTTGCAATCGTCATCGGAGGAGGAAATATTTTCAGGGGTATTTCAGCGGCAAGTAATGGAATGGATAGAGTTCAAGCTGACTACATGGGAATGTTGGCCACAGTAATCAATGGTTTGGCATTACAAAGTGCTCTTGAAGAAATTAGCATCCCGACTCGATTACAAACTGCTATTAAAATTGAGGCTGTTGCCGAAGTATATATTAAAAGAAAAGCAGTTAGACATTTAGATAAGAGTAGAGTTGTCATTTTTGGTGGAGGAACAGGAAATCCTTTTTTTACAACTGACTCTGCTGCAGTTTTAAGAGCAATCGAAATTAATGCTGATGTAATTTTAAAAGGAACTAGGGTAGACGGTATTTATGATTCNGATCCGGAATTAAATAATAACGCTACAATGTTTCATGATATATCTTTNGATANAGTTTTAGATAAAAATCTGCAAATCATGGATTCAACAGCATTCACTTTAAGCAAAGAAAATAATCTTCCTATAGTCGTCTTTAATATGAACAAAAAAGGAAATTTAAAAAATATTCTGGAGGGGAAAAAAATTGGTACAACTGTAAATTAAATAGTTTGGAAGAAATTGAATTCATNATCGAAGCATGTCGCGAGTCTATGCAAAACTCAATAGACCATTTAGAAAAAGAATTATTAAATATTCGTGCTGGTAAAGCCAATCCTTCAATGCTGTCTAGTATTAAATTAGACTATTACGGTNCNATGACCTTACTTTCTCAACTNGCNAATATTAACACACCTGATTCTCAAACNATTTCAATACAACCTTGGGAAAAANATAAGCTTCANGATATTGAAAAAGCAATATTGTCAGCTAATATTGGTTTNAATCCAATGAATAACGGGGAATCGATAATTATAACTATTCCACCTCTNACTGAAGAAAGGCGNANGGAGCTAGTTAAAATATCCAAAATAGAAATTGAAAAAGCAAAAATTAGTATTAGAAATGCNAGAAAAGATGCNAATAATGAATTAAAGAAATGTGAAGTTTCAACTGATCAAAAATCAATATCTGAACAAGACATACAAACATTAACCGACGAATATATATTCAAAACGGATAGTATCTATATTAAGAAAGAAAAAGAAATACTTTCAGTTTAATTTAGTTATGTATAAATCAATTCTAAACTTTAATTCAATATCCAAATGAGTTATAAACAGATAAAAAATATCTTAAAACTTAATCCAAATTCACAAAATATTATTGTTAAAGGTTGGGTTAAAACTTTTAGAGCAAATAGATTTATATCTCTTAATGATGGCTCATGTATTGAAAATATTCAATGTGTAGTTGATTTTGAAACTATGAAATCTGAAATTTTGGAGAAAATAAATACTGGGACATCCTTGAAAATACATGGATCTTTGATTAAAAGTATGGGTAAAGGTCAAAATTTAGAAATCAAAGTAACCGATATCAAAATTTTAGGCGAATGTGACATAGAAACGTACCCTATTCAACCAAAAAAACATTCATTGGAGTTTTTAAGGGAAAATGCCCATCTTAGAATTAGAACCAATACTTTCGGTGCAATAATGAGAATTAGATCTAATATTTCTTTTTCCATTCACAAATTTTTTAAAGAAAAAGGTTTTTATTATGTCAACACTCCTATCATAACTGGAAGTGATGCTGAAGGAGCTGGTGAAATGTTTAAGGTAACTACGCTTGATCTAAAAAATATTCCGATAGATAAAAAAAACATGGTAAATTACGAGTCTGACTTTTTTTCTAAAGAAACAAACCTTACAGTTTCTGGTCAATTGGAGGCTGAGAGTCTCGCAATGGGATTAGGAAATGTATATACTTTTGGGCCTACGTTTAGGGCAGAAAACTCTAATACATCCAGGCATTTAGCGGAATTCTGGATGATAGAACCAGAGATGGCCTTTTACGATCTTAATGATAACATGAATCTTGCTGAGAGCTTTATCAAAAGTATTTTAAAAAATTTAATTGTAGAATGCGAAAATGATTTAAATTTTTTGAAAAACAGACTCGAACAAGAGGACAAAATGAAACCTCAAAAAGACAGAAATGAACTAAACCTTATTGAACGATTAAATTTTGTAGTAAATAATGATTTTGAAAAAATAACATATTCTGATGCGTTTGAAATACTCAAAAACTGTAAACTAAATAAAAAGAAAAAATTTAAATACATAATAGATAAATGGGGAGTTGATTTTCAAAGCGAGCATGAGAGATACTTAGTTGAGAAACATTTTAAAAAGCCTGTCATTGTTTATGATTATCCAGCAAAAATCAAAGCTTTCTACATGAGAATGAACGATGATAATAAGACTGTCAAAGCTATGGACATTCTTTTCCCTGGCATAGGTGAAATCGTTGGAGGGTCTCAAAGAGAAGAAAGACTCGATGTTCTTAAATCCAGAATTAAAGAATTGAAAATTGATCAAAAAGAATTATGGTGGTATCTAGATTTGAGAAAATATGGATCAGTAAAACATAGCGGATTTGGATTAGGCCTTGAACGATTAATTTTATTTTCAACCGGAATGACTAATATTAGAGATGTAATCCCATTTCCAAGAACACCTAGAAATGCTGAATTTTAAAACCCATTTAATTTCGAACTGATTTTTGTATTTTTGGATTGAATAAATCTAAATGTTAAATCAAAAATTACATCTTAAATTATCCCAAAAATTATCACCACAGCAAATACAGCTGATGAAATTAATTCAACTACCCTTGCAAGAACTTGAACAAAGGCTAGCAAGAGANATTGAAGAAAACCCCGCCTTGGAGTCAGGAAAAGAAGAAACCTACCCTGACGAAAGTCTAGATGATAATGATACAAGTTCAAAAGAAGATGAAATCAACATTGACGACTACTTAAGTGAAGACGATGTCCCCGATTACAAATTGAGTTCCAATAATTATAGTCCTGATGATGAAGAAAAAAATTTACCTTTTGTTTCTGGTATTAGCTTTAACCAATCANTAACAAATCAGCTTCAATCTTTTTCTTTAAACAACNCNGATTTANAGATNGCCAANTTTCTTGTNGGNAGTNTTGATCAAACTGGTTATCTGAGACGNGATTTAGAAGATATNGTAGACGACTTAGCCTTNACAGAAGNGATAAATACATCAAAAAAAAATATAGAAAAAATCTTAGAAATAATTCATTTGTTAGACCCGCCTGGTGTAGGGGCACAGGATTTAAAAGAATGTCTATTAATACAACTGAAACGAAAGAAAGTATCTAAAGATATTAGTAATGCAATTAAAATAATTGAAACTAGTTTTGAAATTTTCTCGAAAAAACACTTTAAAAAAATTATTTTGAAACTTAATATTTCTGAAATTGATTTGAAGAGAGCAATCCTTGAAATTGAAAAACTAAATCCTAAGCCTGGAGCTGCATTTGCTGAATCAACCAAAATGAATTCTACTATTATTCCTGATTTTAAAATTGAAATAATTGATAATAAATTAAATTTAACATTAAATTCAAGAAATGCACCTGACCTATATGTTTCAAGAGAATACAAAAATATGCTTTCTGGTTATCAAGCTGCCAAAAAAACATCAAGATCACAAAAAGATGCAGTGACCTTTATTAAACAAAAATTAGATGCAGCTAAGTGGTTTATTGATGCAATTAATCAAAGGAATCAAACCTTACTTTTAACAATGGAGGCAATTATGAATTTTCAAAAAAATTATTTTCTTTCAGGCGACGAAACAGATATTAAGCCCATGATTTTGAAAGATATAGCAAATGAAATTAAAATGGATATTTCAACAATTTCCAGAGTAGCTAATAGTAAATATGTTGACTGTCCTTATGGAATTAAACTATTAAAGTCTTTTTTTTCTGAGGGTATTGTTAATTCTGACGGAGTAGAAGTGTCAACTATTGAAATAAAAAAAGAGCTCAAGGAAATAATAACTAAAGAAAACAAAACTAATCCGCTAACTGATGACCAATTGACAAAAAAAATTAATCAGAAAGGTTATCCTATTGCAAGAAGAACAGTTGCTAAATATAGAGAAATGATTGGGGCTCCAGTTGCAAGATTGAGAAAGAAACTTTAAAATCTTTATTATTTGGCTTTTGTATAATATAAATTTAATTTCATTCGCTTATTATAGTCAGATGGGTTAGGATTAGGACCTATCAAAACAGTTCCAAATGGATTTATAACAGAAGAAGTAGGAATAAATTGAATTTGTTCTGAGTCTTGAACCTCTGTATTCAAAGAACTGCTTATGTCAGAAGTGACAACTAAACCTAGCTTTACATTGGTTGAATCTTTTCTGATAACATTTTTTACATGCTCAGTAATTTTTATTTTATATAATAGACCTTTTTTGTTTTCATCAAGCTCAATNATTCCNCCATGTATAATCTTTTTTTGANAATCTTTTGGTCCATTNGTGTCATCNATNAAATAATCAATTAAAGGTTGTTTAGTTTTTAGATCATAAACATATAATCGATTTGGTTCTACAATTCCTCCTTTAGATGATATCATATTTTGATCTATGTACATGGTAAGGTTAGCTTCGTTCACAAGCCACTCTTTCTGCTTTATTTCTTCCAGTAAATTAACTCCATCATTATTTTTGAAAAGTTCAATTTCGGCCATAATTCCTTCTCCACCTTTAAGAAAAACTGATTGAGGGTTATTTATAGTGTCGCTAATTTGATTAGTGATATTAGAAGGGTATGGTTCGTTTTTAATTGAGTTGATTCTATATCCATCCAATTTCAAATTAAAAAATTTTTCTTCGTCCTCAATTNCATCATCCGTTGTGTCGTCATCTGTTCCATTCTTATTATACTTTTTGAAATCATATACTAATCTAACTTCAGCTTCTCTAAAATTTAAAATCATATGTATGGGTTCATCAAAATCATAGGCTTCTATGACCAGACCCTTTACAAATAATTTAAAACTTTCATTATTTGACAATATTTCTGAACCTTCATTATCAATTATCTTTTTTTGAAAAAAATCTTTGTCTAAAGGAATTCTAATTCTGGGAGAAAGTCTCTCTTTTAGAGTTGTGGACTCATCTTCGTCAGCTGTATCAGGATTATCTTCATTCCAAAAGACTAATTCATTTGGATTAATTTGAACTTCGTCATCAAAAAGCACCTTTCCTGAAAAATTTGAAGGAATCTGATTATTTGAGAAATATTGTTGAAATTTTTCAAAATTCGAGGTTGGGTCATAAGATCTTAGGTAATAATCTAACTCGCTAACTTTGATTTTAAATTTGGCTTTTTCATTTCCAATTATTGAGTCTAAATCATACAAAGTAGATCCAGTATCTGGATTAACAGAATCATCGTCATCTCCATCAGGAATACCATCACCATCAGTATCAGAACTTAATGGGTTTTGGCCGGTTTGTGTTTCAACAATATCAGAAACTCCGTCCCCATCGCTATCACTTTGTNGATTTGTGCTATCCACATCATACCTGTTAATCACACCATCGTTATCATCATCTTCAACATTAGTAAAAAAAGGTATGTCTAAGAACACATCTTTAATTTTTTCTTCCTCGGGAATACAAGCAATATTTCCATCTATTCCATTAACTTCATCATTTTCGTTGAATATTCCAAATCTAGGAGAAACTGTTTCAAGTGAAATCTGTGAAAAATATACAGCATCAGTCTTTCCAAAAATATTATCTTGATATTGACCTAGTTGAAAAGTTTGTAGAAGGTTTACAACATAAGGAGGTACTTTTTTCATCTTAACAAAAATTGGTACTTCTTCTAAATCCGTTTCAAAAGGGTCATTATCAATAAGATTTAATCCAATTGTATTGTATTCTTTGTTACAGGAACAAAGAAGAATTAATAAGACAATAATAAGTTTATAATGATCCATCTATTTAATCCAAAATTTCATTGGAATAGAAATTTAAATATTCTTTCTTAAAACCATCTTTAAAACCACAATTTAGAACGGGTTTTTTAGTTTTGTTTGCCATGTCAACTAGCGATTCATCAATATTGTCACCTGCAAAAACAATTCCGTCAGAGTTTAATATGGCATTTTTAAACAGACTAGAATAGGTTGATTTTTCTAAAATTTTTAATGTATCACCATTGACTTCATCAAACTGTATTTTTTTTACAATTTTAGAATTTAATTTTCCAGCAATATCATTTTCATAAAGGGAAACAACCACTTTAGTGTTTTTGAAAATAGGCTCGTTTTTGTAGTATTCTTTCATGTAAAGAGGAAGTAGAGCGGCAATCCATCCATGAACATGAATTATATCAGGAGTCCAATTTAACTTTTTAATTGTTTCAACTACCCCCTTCGCAAAAAAAATTGCTCTTTCATCATTATCTGAATACAACTTTTTATTTTCACTTTCATGTAAAGCTCTATCTTTAAAATATTCTTCATTATCAATAAAATAAACTTGCATCCTTTCCTTGGGAATAGATGCCACCTTAATAATTAAAGGCATGTCCAAATCATCAATAATTAAATTCATTCCAGAAAGTCTAATAACCTCATGAAGTTGATGTCTTCTTTCATTTATTATTCCATATTTAGGAATAAATATTCGGNTTTGACCACCATTTTCATTGACCATTTTTGGCAAAGCGTAAGTCAAGGATGAAATATCATTATTTGGAAGGTATGGGATAACTTCTGAAGAAACGAAAAGTACTTTTTTTCCATTCATATAATCCTCTCTTTGAATCTCATTTAATATGAGAATGCAAAATTACAAAAATAATGTTAGATTTAGTTCAAATTAAGACCTATAGTAATTGTTAAAATTTTATTAAATGATTAGTATTTCAAAGAAAAATGAGGTTTTAAATCAGTTAAAAAGCTCAAGAAAGCTAAAGAAATCAATAGGTTTAGTTCCAACAATGGGTTCTCTTCACAAGGGTCATTTATCTCTAATTAAANAAGCTGTNTTGGAAAATGATATTGTTTGGGTAAGTATTTTNATTAATCCAACTCAGTTCAACAGATCNAGTGATTTAGAAAATTACCCNAGAAATCTTCAAGAAGATTTATCANTNTTAGAACGTTATTCAAAAAAAGTGANAGTNTTCAGTCCATCAGTCANTGANATTTACGGAAAAAATATGTCTGTNACTGCATATGATTTTGATTTACTGGATAAAAAGCTCGAGGGTAAGTATAGAAAAAATCACTTTAATGGAGTTGCAACAATAGTTTCTAAACTTTTGAATCTATTTGAGCCAAGAGATGTTTATTTTGGAGAAAAAGATTTTCAACAAGTTTTGATAATTAAAAAACTAATAATAATTGAAAAGCTTAAAGTTAATTTAAAAATATGCCCAACAGTTAGAGAAAGAAATGGTCTCGCCCTAAGTTCAAGGAATATGCTTCTTTCAGCTCACGAAAAAAAAATGGCATCCATTATTTATGAAAGTTTAATTTTTATTAAAACAAATTTTAGAAATAAACCCCAACATCATTTGATAAAAAAGGTAAAAAATTCAATAGAAAAAATCAAAAACTTTAAAGTCCAATACCTAGAAATATGTGACAATGAATCATTATATCATTATGACTATAAAAACGATAATATTTGTAGAGCTTTTATATGTGTTGAAGTAAATGATGTTAGATTAATTGACAACATTTTGCTGAATTAATATATATTTGCGGCAATGCAAATTAATGTACTAAAATCTAAGATCCACAAGGTTAAAGTTACGGGTTGTGAATTAAATTATGTAGGAAGTATAACAATTGATGAAAGTCTAGTTGACGCTGCTAATTTGGTTATTGGTGAAAAAGTTCAAGTAGTAAATATTAATAACGGAGAAAGATTAGAGACATATGTAATAAATGGCAAAAAAGACAGTGGTGAAATTACACTAAATGGTCCAGCAGCCAGAAAAGTTCAGAAAGGTGATGAAATAATAATTATCAGTTATTGTACATTAGATTTTGAGGAAGCAAAAAAATTTAAACCAACTATATTGTTTCCAAAAAATAATTTTTTAAAATGAAAGAAAAATTATCTTTCAAATTTAAAACTATAATTCCACTTTTTATAGGTTTAATATTAGTCTATTTTTCAATTAATAATATAACACCAATTGAAAAAATTAATATCAAAAACTCTTTTACTAGTGCTGACTACAGATATATAATCCTTGCAGTCTCTGTTGGTGTTTTTAGTCACTTTATTAGAGCTCTGAGATGGAAACTATTGATCAATCCGTTAGGCTACAACTTAAAATTAAAAAACTCTATTATGTCAATTTTTATATGTTTTTTAGCTAATTTAGGCATACCACGATCTGGTGAATTTTTAAGAGCAAGTTTAATTAATTTTTATAACGGAATTCCTTTTGATAAAACATTAGGAACTATATTTAGTGAAAGAGTTATCGATTTAATTATACTAATAGCTTTGATTTTTATTGGACTAGTTAGCTATCCCGTTATTGATTTTGATTTTTCAACTACCAAAACTTTTATATTTGTTTTTTTTGCTACATTAATTATTTTTTTACTAATATTTCTTTTTAAATATTTCTTAAAGAAATCTAGAATCGCCTTTATAAATAACATTAAAATTGGAGTCTTTTCAGTTTTTAAGTCAAAAAA
>PAGT01000023.1 GCA_002705485.1 Flavobacteriales bacterium
GCTAGCATTAAAAAAACTTTTTTCAAATTTTTAATAATAATTTTTTCTTGTGAGAAAAGTTTTGTTAGGTCAGGGACTTCGAAACTAGGAATTCCTTTTAGTTCCTCTTCAACTTTACTAGCTGGGTTTATGAAATCAATGTGTCCTTTCATCGCTTTTTTTATCAACATTCCAACAGAAAGCATTCTATTTATTTCATTTGTCCCCTCATATATTCTAGATATTCTAGCATCTCTCCAAGCCGATTCCATTGGAGTGTCAGCAGAAAAACCCATTCCGCCAAATACCTGAATTCCCTCATCAGATGTTTTTTGACAATCTTCAGAAACAGCAACTTTTAGTATGGAACACTCAACAACATATTCTTCAACTCCTTTAAGTTCAGCTTCTTGAAAACTGTTTCCACTTTGATGTCGAATATTAATTCTATCTTCAATATCTTTTGATGCTCTGTAGCAGGCTGACTCGCCAACATAAGTATCTGTGGCCATTTGCGCAACTTTTTGTTTTATAGCTTCAAAATCAATGATTTTAGTTTTAAATTGTTCTCTTTCATTAGCATATTGTACACTAAGTTTAGTTACTCTTTTTTGAGCATCTATACATGCAACAGCCAACTTAATTCTACCTACGTTAAGTGAATTCATTGCAATTTTAAAACCATTTCCTCTGTCAGAAAGCATGTTTTCAACTGGTACTTTTGTATTATTAAAGAAAACTTGCCTTGTTGAGGATGAGTGGATACCTAATTTGTTTTCCTCCTCTCCCAAGGTGATTCCATTATTTGGATCATTTGGAACTATAAATCCGGTTATGTTTTTGTCATTTTCAATTCTGGCAAAAACAATAAAAATATTTGCAAATCCAGCATTGGATATCCACATCTTTTGACCTGAAATTAAATAGTGTTTACCGTCATCAGTGAGAACTGCTTTGGTTTTTCCGCTGTTTGCATCAGAGCCTGCAGTTGGTTCTGTCAGACAGTAGGATCCGAAATGTTCACCTGAAGATAATTTTGGAACATATTTTTTCTTTTGCTCCTCAGTTCCATATAAGACAATAGGCATTGTTCCTATACCTGTATGAGCGCCAAATGCTGTAGAAAGTGATCCTGTACAGCCAGAAATATATTCACAAACCAACATTGTTGAAACAAAACCCATACCAAGGCCCCCGTATTCTTCAGGAACTGCAACACCTAAAAAACCCAATTCTCCAGCTTTTCGCATAACATCTTCTGTAAGTTTATAATCTTTTTTTTCGAAACGTTCTTTGTGAGGCCAAACTTCTTTATCAATGAAATCCATTACAGCTTGTTTCATCATTTTCTGCTCCTCAGAAAAATCTTCAGGGGTGAAAATATTTTCGCAATCAGTCTCCTTAACTATAAATTCTCCTCCACGAGTAATTTCTTGTTTTTTTTCAATGATTTCTTCCATTTCTATAATTTAATTTAAAAATTCAAAAATTCCAGCGGCACCCTGACCAGTTCCAACACACATGGTTACCATACCATATTTGGATTTTCTTTTTCTCATCTCATCAAAAATTTGAACTGATAATTTGGTTCCCGTACAACCTAGAGGATGACCAAGAGAAATTGCCCCTCCATTAACATTTATGATTTCCTTATTAAGATTTAATTCTTTGATCACAGCTAATGACTGAGATGAAAATGCTTCATTAAGTTCAATCAAATCAATATCAGATATCGTAAGATTAGACAACTCAAGTACTTTTGGTATGGCTTTGACTGGTCCAATTCCCATAATTTTTGGGGGAACTCCAGCTACCGCGTAATTAACAAACTTTGCTATTGGATCAACATTCAAATCTTTAACCATTTTTTCGCTCATAACAATTACAAATGCGGCACCATCACTCATCTGTGAAGAATTTCCAGCTGTAACACTTCCATTTTGAGCAAATACAGGCCTTAGCTTATTTAACACTTCAATACTTGTATCATGTCTTGGCCCCTCATCTTTATCCACTATATAACTCCTGGAAGATTTAATTCCATTGTCATTTACGAAAGTTTCTGAAACTTCAATTGGTACAATTTGAGATTGAAATTTATTTTCTGAAATAGCTTTAATTGCCTTTTGGTGTGACTCAAATGCAAATTTATCTTGATCCTCTCTTGAAATCGAAAAATCATTTGCAACTTGTTCTGCAGTTAAACCCATCCCCCAATAATAATCTTCATTTCCTTGTTTAGCATTTTTATAGCCTGGAACTGGACGATATCCACCCATTGGAATATAACTCATGCTTTCAACTCCACCCGCAATAATACAATCAGACATTCCTGATTTAATTTTTGCAGCAGCCATTGCTATGGTTTCGAGACCTGATGCGCAATATCTGTTAACCGTAACTCCTGGAACATCATCAATTCCTAATCCCATTAAGGAAATTAATCTTCCTATATTTAAACCTTGTTCTGCTTCAGGCATAGCATTACCCACAATTACATCGTCAATTCTTTTTTTATCAAGATTAGGTAAATCATTAACCATATAATTAATTGTTTCAGCTGCTAATTCATCAGGCCTTTTGAATCTAAAGAGTCCTTTAGGTGCTTTACCAACTGCAGTCCTGTATCCTTTTACAATATATGCCTCTTCCATAATATTAATTTCTTAACGGTTTTCCAGTTTTTAAAATGTGTTCGATTCGTTCTAAAGTTTTTCTTTCTGAGCATAGTGATAGAAAAGCTTCTCTTTCTAAATCTAATAAGTAATTTTCATCCACAAAAGTTGGCTCGGATAAGTCGCCCCCGGCCATAACATATGCTAATTTATTAGCAATCTTCTTGTCGTGGTCTGAAATATACTTAGCTGTTTTCATGGAATCTGTTCCAACAAGAAACATCCCTAGGGCTTGTTTTCCAAGAACTTTTATATTTTTTCCTCTCAGAGGAGGAACATACCCACTCTCTGAGAGCAAAATCGCATACTTTTTTGCTATTGCTATTTGCGAATTCTTATTCATTAAAACCAAATCTTTAGATTTTTCTAATAAACCTATTTCAAAAGCTTCGTGCGCTGATGTGGATGTTTTAGCCATACCAATGTTTAAGAAATATTCTTGTAAAACATTAACTTCCACATCATTCTTACTAAATTTCTCAGAAGCTCTCATNGTCATCTCTTTACTNCCTCCNCCACCTGGNATAAGACCAGCGCCAACCTCAACAAGTCCAATATATGTTTCAGGATTTACTACTGCTTTATCACAATGCATGGTAAGCTCACAACCGCCACCCAATGTAAGTCCATGTGGTGCTGCAATAGTTGGAATAGTTGAATACCTTAANCTCATCATNGTNTCTTGAAAATATTTAATAGCCATATTGATTTCATCATATTCTTGTTCTACTGACATCATAAATATCATACCCAAATTNGCACCNGCAGAAAAGTGAGCTCCTTCGTTACCTATCACTAACCCTCCAAAATCTTTTTCTGCAATATCAATTGATTTATTAAGACCTTGAAGTACACCTTCTCCAATAGTATTCATTTTGGATCTGAATTCTATATTGATTATACCATCTCCAAGATCCGTTATAATTGAATCTTTATTTTCCCAAATAGTTTTATTTTGGTGAAGGTTTTTTAAAACAATAAAGGATTCTTGACCAGGCTTAATTTTAAATTTTTTAGATTTTAAATCGTAAAAAGTTGTTTTATTATTTTCAATAGAATAAAAACTATCTATATTGTTTTGAAGCATATCATTTATCCATTCTGATGGCTTGTGTCCTAAAGATTTCAATAAATTAACTCCCTCTTCTAACCCAATGGAATTCCATATTTCAAAAGGACCAAATTGCCAGCCATAACCTGCTTTTAAAGCATCATCGACTTTGTATATCTCATCACAGATTTCGGGCACCCTATTTTGAATGTATGCGAACATGGAACCAAAATTTCGTCTGTAAAACTCACCAGCTTTATCTTCTCCTTTAATTAACACAGGGAATCTTTCAGAAATATTTTCAATTTTTTTCACTGATCCAATAGTGTCAAATACAACTTTTTTGGTTGGTTTGTATTCAAGAGTTTCAAGATCAAGAGAAAGAATACTAGACTTTCCTCCTGAATTCTTGATTCTTTTGTAAAATCCATTCCCAGTTTTGGCACCCAACCAATTGTTTTCAATCATTTTGCCAATATAATTGGGCATTATGAATATATCTCTGAATTCGTCATCTTTACAATTTTCAAAAATACCATTGGCTACATTAATAGTTGTGTCAAGACCAACAACATCACTAGTTCTAAATGTGGCCGATTTTGGATTTCCAATTATTGGTCCAGTTAGCTTGTCAATTTCTTCAACAGTTAATCCTAATTCTTTAACCATATTAAGAATATTTGACATTCCAAACATACCAATTCGATTACCAATGAACCCAGGTGTATCTTTTGCAATAATTGAAACTTTACCTAAAAACTTTTCACCAAAATCATGTAAAAAATCAATTACACTGGACTCACAATCTGGACCAGGTATGATTTCAAAAAGTTTTAAGTACCTAGGTGGATTGAAAAAGTGAGTTACAGCAAAATGCTTTTTAAAATCCTCGGTTCTATCCTTGTTCATAAAACTAATTGGGATTCCAGACGTATTTGATGTTATGAGCGATCCTTTTTTTCTGTATTTCTCAATTTTTTCAAAAACACTTCTCTTAACAGATATTTTTTCAGTTACGACTTCGATTATCCAGTCACATTTAGATATTAAATGTAAATCATCATCGATGTTTCCTAGCTTAACCCTTGTGATAAATTTTTTATTATAAATTGGTGAAGGTTTAGACTTTAGACAACGGTTAAACATCTCATTTACGATTCGATTTTTAACTTTTTTATCAGAAATTTCTAATCCAGAATTCTTTTCATTTTCATTTAGTTCATTTGGAGCTATGTCAAGTAAGATAACTTCTATTCCAATATTGGCAAAATGACATGCAATACCGGAGCCCATTATTCCAGATCCTATTATAGCAACTTTATTAATTTTCCTATTCATCCTAAAAAACTTTTTTGCTTTCAATTATTTTATTAATTTTTTCTATAACATCGTGAAAATTATTCAAAGACTCATTACCAACTGTACTTAATACTTTTTCATTAAACTTCATTACTGCAGATTTTGAAGAAGCTCTGTGTGTTTTACCTAAAGATGTCAAGTGAATTAAAACACTTCTTCCGTCAACAGGATGAGGTTTTCTAATAATCAAATTCTTTTCTTCCATCGATTTCAATGTTCTAGAAAGACTTGTTGCTTCCATTCCCATTTTCGGTCCTAATGATGTTGATGGTGTTCCTTTTTTTGGATCGATACTTAGCAATGCAAAACCAACCGCCATTGTTCCACTGTATTTCGCAGCTTCTTCNTTNTACATTTTAGCAACACTTTGCCAAGTCGACCTTAAAACATGATCAACCGTTTTTTTTTTCAAATTTGACATTATTCAAATTTAAAAAAAAATACTATGCGCGCATAGTAATTAATAAAAATTTTTATGTATTGTTCAACAGCCATTTCTTCGCATTTTCAAATGCTATGACCCAGGGAGAAATAAAATCATTTCTATTGATGGGATAGTATGGCCAGTTCCAAGGAAAAGTGGATCTTTCTAAGTGTGGCATCATTGCAACATGTCTTCCATCATCATTACTAATAATTGCGGTATTNTAATCTGAGCCATTAGGGTTTGCTGGATAATCATCGTAGCCATATTTGCCAACTATGTGATATTTATTTTCTTTTAAAGGAAGATTAAATTTACCTTCACCATGTGCACTCCATATTCCAAGTTTAAGTCCAGTCATATTTTCAAACATTACAGTTTTATTTTTTTTAATTTCTACAGAAGTAAAAATGCATTCAAATTTATTAGAATCATTATGTGCCATGCTGGGTTTTTGTTTATGATCGGGATGCAATAAACCTAGTTCAAGGAATAATTGACATCCATTACAAACACCTAGAGACAAAGTATTTTCTCTTGAGTAAAATCTCATAAGACTGTTTTTAGCCTTTTCATTGTAAATAAAAGAACCAGCCCAACCTTTAGCTGATCCCAGAACATCTGAGTTAGAAAATCCACCAACTGCAACTATAAAATCAATATTTTCAAGATTTTCTCGTCCTGATATCAAATCAGACATGTGCACATCTTTAACGTTAAACCCAACTAAATCCATCANATAAGCCATTTCTCTTTCAGAATTACTTCCCTTGTCCCTTATCACAGCAGCATTTATTTTTTTATTTTCTGAATTAGTTAGTTGTCCGGAGAATTGTTTTGGGAACTTAAAAANAAGTGGTTGCTTTTTAAAGTTNTCAAATCTTTCTTTAGCTTTTTTATTTCCGCTTTGCTGTGTATCCATTAAAAAGGATTTATGAAACCANTGGTCTCTGTATTCATTTACAGAAAGCTTTAGCTTATGAGTATTATTTTTAATAGTGAGAAGACCACTTTTATTTACCTTTCCAAGGTCATAAAAAGCTATATCGTTTTTATATAATTTTTCCTCAACAGTTTTTTTACCTTGAAAAATAATACCAGGATTTTCACAAAAAAGGAGTTCAGTTGTGTCAGTGGACAATAATGAGCTTAAATNAATATTTGCACCCAGGTCATTTTCAGAAAAGCACAATTCCAATAATGTTGTAATCATACCGCCAGAACTAATATCATGACCTGAAACAATTAAATTATCCTTAANAAATTTTTGAACAACATCGAATACTTTCTTAAAATATTTAGTGTCTTTTACATCAGGACAATTGTCTCCTATTTGAGACAGGGTTTGACCAAATGCTGATCCTCCAACGCTGTAAGAGGATTTTGACATGTCTATATAGTATATACTATCACTGGTATTTTTAAAAACAGGCTCTATAACATTACTTATATTATCACAATTTGCTGTTGCTGAAATTATGACTGTCCCAGGTGACAAAACTTCCATATCCTTATATTTCTGCTTCATTGACAATGAATCTTTCCCCGTTGGTATATTTATTCCTAAATCAATTGCAAAATTTGAGCATGCTTTTACAGCTTCGTATAGACGACTGTCCTCTCCTGGGTTGTTACAAGGCCACATCCAATTTGCTGAAAGTGAGACAGACTTAATTGATTTAGAAAGTGGAGCCCAAATAATATTTGTTAGTGCTTTAGAGATCGCAACTCTTGATCCAGCTGATGGATTAATTAAAGCTACTACAGGTGCATGACCTATCGAGGTTGCTACACCATTTTTGCCTTGATAATCCAAAGCCATAACGCCACAATTGTTTAAAGGAAGCTGTAAAGGACCTACACATTGTTGTTTAGCAACTTTGCCTGTAACACATCTATCAACCTTATTTGTCAACCAATCCTTACATGCAACTGATTCTAAAACTAAAACATCTTTTAAATATTTCTCAAANAGTGAAAAGTTGTATTCTATTTTAGGAAATTTAGATTTAATAGTCAAATCTTTCATTATTGTTTTTGGTGAATTTCCAAAAAAATCTGAAAGTTCTAAATTGATCGGAGTTTCTTTAGTTGAGTTTGACTTAATAATGAACCTTTTGTCTTTTGTTATCTCACCAACTTTATAGCAAGGAGATTTTTCTCTTTCAGCAATTTTTTTAAGATTTAAATAATTTTCCTCAGATATGATTAAACCCATTCTTTCTTGTGATTCATTTCCAATTATTTCTTTGAAAGAAAGGGTGTCATCTCCAACCGGAAGTTCATCAATATTAATAATTCCACCTGTTTCCTCTACAAGTTCTGATAAACAGTTTAAATGACCACCTGCTCCATGATCATGAATTGATACAATTGGATTCTCATCAAGTTCTACAAACGCTCTAATGGTATTTGCTACTCTTTTTTGCATTTCAGGATTTGATCTTTGAACAGCATTTAGTTCAATTCCTGAACTGTACTTTCCTGTCTCTGTGGAGGAAACTGAAGCTCCTCCCATTCCAATTCGATAATTGTCCCCCCCAAGCATAGCAATCACATCATTTTTTTTTGGGATCTCTTTAATGCTCTGTTTTTCTTTTCCATATCCAATTCCACCAGCAAGCATTATTACTTTATCATATCCAAGTTTAATATTATCACTATCATATTCAAATGTCAAAACAGATCCAGCTATTAATGGTTGTCCAAACTTATTTCCAAAGTCGGATGCTCCATTTGATGCCTTGATCAAAATATCAGTTGGTGATTGGTATAACCAATTTCTTTCTTTACCAATCCAATTCTNATTGTTTCCAGTCCTGGGATAGGGTGTCATATAAACAGCAGTTCCAGCTAAAGGTACAGATCCTTTTCCGCCGGCTAAACGATCTCTAATTTCACCGCCTGAACCTGTAGCTGCACCATTGAAAGGTTCGACGGTTGTTGGGAAATTATGTGTTTCCGCTTTGAGTGATACNACTGATTTAAACTTTCTTTTTTTAAAAAAAGATGCATTGGTTGGATTAATTGGTGAAAACTCTTCAACAATAGGTCCTTTAATAAATGCAACGTTATCTTTATAAGCTGATATAATTTCATTTTTGTTCAACTTTGAGGTATTCTTAATCATTTCAAAAAGAGACAATTTCATTTTTTTTCCGTCAATGAAAAAAATTCCATTAAAAATTTTATGCCTGCAATGTTCTGAGTTGACTTGCGAAAATCCAAAAACTTCAGANTCAGTGAGCTTNCTGTTTAATTTTTCNGAAAGTTCNACTAGATAATTTATTTCATCTTCATTCAGNGCCAAACCTTCAATNTTNTTGTAACTTGAAATATCAGATATTTCTTTGATTGGTGAAGGNGTTACTGAAACCTTAAATATTCTCTGGTTTAATTCTTTGTAAACCTCATTTAACATTGGATCATACAGATCTTTATTATTTTCAAACCTTGTATACAATTCAATTCTCTTAATTCCAATAACTAGCATGTTTTGAGTGATTTCGACTGCATTGGTGCTCCAAGGAGTAACCATTGTTTTTCTTGGACCTAAAAAACTCTTTTTAATTTTTTTAACACCATTCAGATAACTAGCATTAAATAACCATTCAAGTTTGGTTATATCTATCTCATCAAGATTTCTGTTTGAATTAACAGCAAAAATTAGATTTTGGTTGTCTTTAAAGAAAAAAACCATTTTTAGCTATAGTTTGATTCAAAATTATGCGAAAAATAAACAAACATTAAATTTTTGAAATCTAAGTTAGTAACGATTTAACATATTTTATTAACATGTTGGTTTTGAAGCTAGTCTAGCCATATAAAACCCGTCAAACCCATTGCTTGGATTTATTTTTTTTTCATCTTCTAAATTGAATTTTTTCCCCTCCTTTGAATCTAAAAAATGTTTTATTTGAATTTCATTTTCGGAGGGTAAGATTGAACATGTAGCGTATACCAATTTTCCTCCTTTTTTTAAAAGGGTAGAATAGTTTTTCAATAATTCTGATTGAGTTTTTCTAATACTGGAAATAAATTCAAGATTCAGTTTCCATTTAGAATCAGGATTTCTTTTTAATACACCTAGTCCAGAACATGGAGCGTCAATCAGAAGTCTATCAAATTTTCCTTTCATTTTTTTTATAGATTTTGGACCAAGAATTAATTTAGTTTGAATATTAAATGCTCCATTTCTATTAGATCTTTTTCTCAATTCGTTGAGTTTAAATTTGTTTATATCCATTGCTACTATTTTACCTTTATTTTTCATTAAAGCTGATATATGGAGCGTCTTTCCGCCAGCACCGGCACAAACGTCGCATACCCTCATCTCAGGGTTTACTTCCAAAAAATGTGAAACGAGTTGAGATGAGGCATCTTGTAGTTCAAAAAACCCTCTTTTAAAGGACTCTTTTTGAAATAAATTACATCTTTTTTTTATAAGTAGTGCATTTGGATAGCCATTTATTTTTTTTGATTCCACACCCTCATCTTTTAAAATTGATTGTAATTCGTGTACAGTAACTTTAAGAGTATTTGATCTTATAACCAATGGGGCAATTTTATTTAATTCAGATAATTCTTTTTCCCAAATGGATTCACCTAACTCATTAGATCCAAGAGCGTCAAGCCAGTCAGGAATAGATTCTCTAAATCTTCTAATCTTAGAAAGTTCATCAAACTTTCCCTTAATTTTTCTCTTGGGTGTATTTTCTAATTCTTTCCATTCAGGTAGTGCTATTCCTCTCAAAACTGCCCAAACAGCAAAAATTTTCCAAAATTTTTTAGAATCAAAAGGATGTTTTACGTTAGCAATTTCAGTATATAACCTTTTCCAACGCACAATTTCATAGCAGGTCTCTGCAATAAAACCTCTGTCTTTACTTCCCCATTTTTTGTTTGACTTCAAGCCTTTTTCTATTGCTTTGTCAGCAAAAAAGTTGTCATTAAAAATATTATTTAGGATATTTATTACTCCAAAAACTAAATTTTTATGGAGAGTCATATTTGATTTGTTTAATAAAAGAAATTAGTTTTTTGTTATTTGTCTAGATTCTCTTAATTTTTTCATCATTTCTCTTCTAAAATCTTCCTCTAATCTGAATAGTTCGTAAGTTTTTCTAGGAGATAAAACCTCTCTGAGTTCTGAAATCAACTGGCCTCTTAATTCAACTTTTTTCTTTTCGTAATCCATGTAATCATTAATCAATTGAGCATATTCAGGATCAGAAAACGACACCTCATCAGCAACTTTTCTGAAATTATTTTTATTATTATCCCACAATTGATAAAGGCTGTCCTCATAAGATTTATAGGCTTTCCAAAAATCAATTTCAATATTTGGGTTTAGTTTAAGTTTATCAGATAAAAAAAGTTTTTTGTATGCATTTACTTTTTCCCTACTAAGCCTTTCCTTTTGAGAAAAACCAGTTTGGAAAATGAAAAATGTTAAATAAAAGATAAGTAGTTTTTTCATATTATTCATAAATTATAATTTCCGTATTTGTATTTTCTATAAAGTAATTTTCGATATCTGTATAGTTAATGTACTCTGAAAAATCAAGATCGTTTTTATCAACAAGATCTACAAAATCATATGTAGATAATTCAATAATGTCTTCATTTACATAGTTTAATATATCATCATATTTAATTTCGTTATCAATTTTGAATTGATTATAACCGAATAATATCAAAATAAAAATAGCAGCAACTGAAGAGGTTTTGTAAAAAATGTTTTTTAGATATTTGATTTTATCAAAATATATTTTTTGATGGATAATTTCAGGTTGGATACCCTTAAAATAGTCTTTAGGAATTAAAAAACTTCCCCTTTTTAGTTTAGCTTTTTTGATTGCACTCACACTAAAATTATTTAAATATTCATCAGGCATTCTAAACCTTTTAATATTCAACGGAATTTTATTTTTATAATTCATTTATTTATAGACAATTAAATTATTAAAAGGTTTGAATTTCTTTGATTTCTTTTTTTATTTTACCGACTGCAATATGGTATGATGCTTTTAGAGCGCCAATTGATGTACCTAAGATTTCTGAAATATCTTTGAATTTCATGTTTTGTTCATACTTCATTTGAAAAACAAGTTTTTGTTTTTCAGGAAGTTTAGAAATTATAAATTGTAACTTAAGTTGTAACTCGTCTCCATCAAAATAAGGGTCATCTTTTAAATTTGATAACATGTAATTTGTCATTTCCTCAGAGCCTTGAAAATATTTCTTTGATTTTATTTTTAGGAAGTTTATCGATTCATTTGTAGCTATTCTGTAAATCCAAGTGTAAAGTTTACTATCTCCTTTAAAATTTTGAATTCCTTTAAAAACTTTTACAAAAGTATTTTGTAGTACATCGTTTGAGTCGTCATGGTCTAATAAAATTCGCCGTATATGCCAATATAAAGGTTCTTTGTATTGTTGAATCAAATTTTCAAATGCAACATTTTGAGTATTTTTATTTTTAAGATTTTTTATTAAATCAGATTCTTTTTTCAATTAGATAAATTATAATTTTAGACAATCTTTAACTTATTTTGGTTTAATTGAATGATTGAATTTTTATTAATTTTGAATATATACCTTTTTTAGATAAAAGTTTTTCATGTTTTCCTTTTTCCACAATCTTCCCATTATCCATAACCAAAATTAAATCTGCATTTTGAATTGTGGACAATCTGTGAGCAATAACTAATGTAGTTCGGTTATGCATTAAATTTTCCAGTGCATTCTGAACCAACTTTTCGGACTTTGAGTCTAAAGATGAGGTAGCTTCATCAAGTATCATAATAGGAGGATTGTTAAGAACAGCCCGGGCAATTGAAATCCTTTGCTTTTGCCCGCCCGAAAGGTTACCTCCAAAACTTCCTACATTAGTATCAAAACTATTGTCTAGTTTCTCAATAAATTCATATGAATTAGAAATTTTTGAAGCTTCAAGTATTTTATTTTTGGAAATATTCTTATTAGAGAGAGTAATATTAGTTTGAATTGTTTCGTTAAACAGAAGAGAATCTTGTGGGACTAATCCAATTAAACTCCTTAAATCAGATTTTTTAATTTCTTTAATATTTTTTCCATCTATGCAAATTTCTCCAGAATCTACATCATAAAACCTTGGAATTAAATTGGCAATTGTCGTTTTTCCACTTCCTGATTGGCCAACTACAGCAACAGTTTGTCCTTTGCGAATTTTAAATGTTAGATTCTTTATAACAACTTCCTTGTTGTAGGAAAAATTCACATCATTAAATGTTATTTCTTTTTCAAATGATTTTTTTTCAAAAGCATTGTCAGATTCTTTAATTTCAGATTCAGCTTCTAGTATTTCTAAAACCCTTTCTGCAGCTGCATTTCCTTTTTTAATTGAGTAGGATGCTTTACTAATTGCCTTTGCAGGGGTTAGAACTCCGTATGCTAAACCCATGTAAGTCAAAAAAGCAGCTGGGTTCAGTTGCATATCAATCAAAACTAACTTACCTCCATACCATAATAGAACTCCAATAACTGAAATACCCAAAAATTCACTTAATGGGCTTGCCAAGTTCTGTTTGTTAATTAATTTATTTGAATAGTTATAAAACTTATTGTTGGTTCCTGAAAACTTTTTAATAAAAAATAATTCAGCTACAAAGCCCTTAATTATATTTAAACCATTTAATGTTTGTTCAGCAACAGATAAAATCTCAGCCTGTTCTTTTTGAACTACATTTGATGTAGGTTTTAATGACTTTCCAATTACAGAGATTATAAACCCGGAAATTGGTATAAAAATTAAAACAAAAATAGTTAGCTCAAAACTTATTAAAAACATTGCGATAACAGTGAAGAATATTGTTAAGGGTTCTCTTACAATTATTTCCAAAATAGAAAGGAATGATAGTTGTATTTCAATAACATCGCTCGTAATCCTTGAGATAACATCTCCCTTGTCTTTCCGTTGATAAAATGGAATTGGTAACCTAATGATTTTTTCGTACAATTTTTCTCTTAAATCTTTCAAAATACCATTTCTGAAAAATGTTATGAAGTACATTGCCAAGTAGTTGAAAAGGTTTTTTAAAAAGAAAAGAATTAAAATAGTTAGAATGACAAATATCAATGCTTTACTAGGGTCATTATTTGCAAAAGAGCTTACCTGAAAGTTCAACCATGCCTCTAGATTATTTCCAAAACTTGAAAAATCATCAAAATTGGGGTTTTCATAAACTTTAGATGAATTTCCAAATAAAACTTCTAACATAGGCATCAATGATAAAAAAGACAATGCACTAAAAATTGCATATAGAATGTTAAAGAAAATATTTAAAAAAATAAATTTTTTATATGGTTTTCCAAATTTGAAAATTTTTTTAAAGCTATCCATATTCAACAGGTAAATTTCTTAATTAATTTATTTAGCTTCTGTTCTAATTTTTTATTTTCCTTGAAATACATTTCTTTAGAATCAATTTTTGTGTTGACACTAAAATAAAATTTTATTTTAGGTTCAGTTCCACTAGGTCTAATAGCAATACTTGAACCATCAATGGTTTCAAAGATTAATACATCAGACTTGGGAAAATTCATTTGTATCTTTTCATTGTTTTTAAAATCAATATGTATGGAGCTCAAATAATCTTTCATCGAAACTAGTTTAAGTCCAGCAATTTGGTTTTGTCTTGTGTTCCTAAAACCTTTCATCATTTTATCAATTTCTTCCGAACCTTTTACACCCTCTTTTTTAATTGAAATTAATTTTTCTTTGTAAAAACCATATCGAACATAACATTCCAATAAGTAGTTAAAAATATCCGAATCATTCTTTTTACACTCTGAAGCCAACTCACAAGCAAGAAGGGCTGTGGTAATTGCATCTTTATCTCTAACAAAATCTCCGACGGTGTACCCATTACTTTCTTCCCCACCACATACAAATTTTTTTTCTGGATAATCTCGGACCATTTTAGCAATCCATTTAAAACCTGTCAAACCTAACTTAAGCTCTACCCCAAAATTAGATGCAATATTTTTGAGCATTGGAGTTGAGACAATAGTTGAACCTATAAACTGAAGGTCATTCTTACGTTTTTTTCTCAACAGATACTCAGTTAAAATTATCATTATTTGATTACCATTTAAAACAAAATATTTTCCTTCACTATTTTTAATTCCAATACCTAACCGATCAGCATCGGGATCTGTACCTAAAAAAATATCTGAATTTTTAATTATGGATAGTTTTTTAGCAAGATCAAATGCACTTTCTTCCTCAGGGTTGGGTGATTTTACAGTTGGAAAATTACCATTAGGCTCTTTTTGATCTTCAACAATTGATAACTTATTATAGCCAGCAGTATTCAAAACTTTTGGTAAAAGCAAATGGGATGTTCCGTGTAATGGAGTAAAAACAATCTTGAGGTTTTCCCTGACTGAATTACCAACTTTACCGTTATTTAAAGAATCATTAACGAAAGCATCATCTACTTCCTCACCTATTAACTTAATTAAATTTCGTTTATTTTCAAATTTGATTTCAGAATACTCTATTTTATTAATTTCATCAATTAATATTTGGTCCAGTGGAGGAACAATTTGGCCACCATCTTCCCAATAAACTTTATAACCGTTGTACTCAGGGGGATTGTGTGATGCTGTCAATACAATTCCACATTTACAATTGAGGTATCTAACAGCGTAAGATAAAACAGGCGTTGGACGCATACTATCAAATAAAAAAACTTTGATACCATTGGCTGAAAAAATTTCGGAAACTTTTTGAGCTAAATATTCACTATTGTTTCTGCAATCGTAGGCTACTACTACTGATTTGTTTTCTGTTTCATTTTTATTGATATAGTTGGAAATACCTTGGGAGTTTTTACCAAATGTATATTTATTGACCCTATTTGGTCCAAATCCCATTATTCCTCTCATTCCACCTGTACCAAAAGTTAAATTTTTATAAAAAGAATCGAAAAAATCTTCGAGATTATTTTTTTTTAAATCTTTTACCGATTTTACGGTCTTTTTGTCAAAAGGGTATTTTGTCCATTTGTCATAATTTTTGTCAACAGAATCTGAATCAAACATGTATTATGTTTTTTCAATTATTTTATAGTGGCTTTTTATTTTTTTATTTCTTAAAACCAACTCACCTAAAAAACCAGCAAGAAAAAATTGAGAACCAATGATCATAGTTGTTAATGAAACATAAAACTCTGGTCTTTCAGTTATTAATCTTCCACTTGAGTTAATAAATAATTTGTCAATTCCCAAATATGCAGAGAAGAAAAATCCAATGAGAAGCATTAGAGAACCAATTATGCCAAAAAAATGCATGGGTCTTTTACCAAACTTATGAGTAAACCATAATGTCAATAAATCGAGAAATCCTTTTACAAACCTATCAGCACCATATTTGGTTTTTCCATACTTTCTGGGGTGATGTTTAACAACTTTTTGTTTAATTTTCATAAAGCCAGCATTTTTTGCAAGCACTGGAATGTATCTGTGCATACCATTTGTAAGTCTAATTTCTTTTATTACTTCTCTGGAATATGATTTGATTCCGCAGTTAAAATCGTTCAATTTCAGACCTGAGGTTTTTCTTGCAGCCCAGTTAAATAATTTTGAAGGTAAATTTTTGAATATAAGTGAATCATACCTAACCTTTTTCCATCCAGAAATAAGATCATTAGATTCACTCAAAATCATTTGATAAAATTCTGGAATTTCATTGGGATCGTCTTGAAGATCAGCATCCATAGTTATGACAACTTTTCCCTTTGACGCTTTAAATCCAGCTGATAGGGCTTGTGATTTTCCAAAATTTCGAGATAATCTTAAACCTTTAACAAAATTATNTTTTNTNGATAATTCTTTNATTTGNTTCCANGAACTATCATCNCTTCCATCATCNACATANANAANTTCATNNTTGATATTCATTCCGTTNANAACATTCNAAATGGAAGAATTTANTTCAATCAATGATTTTTCTTCGTTGTANAGAGGAATGANAATTGATAAGTNCATANANTTNCTTACTTTGACTTAATNATGAANCCTAATATTACACTATACACAAATCCAAGAACTATTGTGAAAAATAAAATGCTTGGATATGTNAGCCAAGTGTAAGGTTTAGCAGCATCNAGATATTCACTCATNTTCATATTAGCAAGAGCTTCTGGATACTTTTCTAAAGTTTCATAGTAACTGATTTCTAATACTTTATCCATAAAATCTGGCTCAATAATATTTGTTAACAATAAAGTATAAATAATTGCTATTATCGATACTATCAAGGATACTCCAGTCCCAATTTTTCTAACTTCTCCCCAAGAAATTAGAGATTTATTTTCTTTCTTAAACGCTAAACAAGCGATTGTTATGCCTGAAACTTGAATTAATGCGTTAATAACTTGAGTTGAAGTACTATTTTCATAGTGTGCTCCAAGGATAAATAACATAATTGCAAAAGAGATTAATGTTATTCCAGTCCAAAGGCCATATTCAATCATGTATTTCTTCATTTCTTTAATTTTTAATTGTAAAAGTACTTAGAAATTATCATAATTCATTTCTGAGTTACAATCAACCACTAAAATGAATTAGATTTGTTGTGAATTTCTAAAAAAAAGTTAAATTTGTCAGCAGTTTTGTGAAATGAAAAAAGGTATACACCCCGAAANTTATAGATTAGTCGCTTTCAAGGACATGTCTAATAATGATGTTTTTTTAACTAAATCCACTGTAGATGCCAAGGAAACCATTGAGCATAATGGAACTACCTACCCACTAGTAAAATTAGAGATTTCAAGAACATCACACCCTTATTACACTGGAAAAACAAAATTAGTCGATACTGCTGGAAGAATTGACAAGTTTAAAAACCGATATTCCAAGTTAAAAAAGTAATCTACTCCTTATAAACTTTCTTTAAGTTTAATTGATTTATTGAATTGATTTTAAATCCTTTCAAGTTTTTATGGGCAATAGTTAAAACCTGATCATAATAAAGTGGAATTACTGGGGCTTCTTCTACAATAATTTTTTCAAGTTCAAGGTAGCTTTCAAATCTATTTTTTTTAGATTGTTGCTTATATGAAATAGTAAATAGACTATCATACTTGGAATTAATGAAATGGGTATAATTTGGTCCAAGAGGTGATTTATTTTTACTGAGGAAGAGTGACAGATAATTTTCTGGATCAGGGTAATCAGCTATCCAACTTGCTCTAAACATNTCCAGTTTTCCNTTGGATTTTCCTTGTCTTAAANTGGAAGGAGGAAGAACGTCAATTTTAATATTTACACCAACTTTCAATAATTCTCNTTGTATAAATTCTATTATGTCGATATAATTTGAGTCTGTAGAAATTGTTAATTCAATTTTTTCAAGCTTTGATTCAGACTTATACTCATTTACAAGTCTCATGGATTTTTTTAAATCATATTCATAACCTTTTGTTTGAGTCCCAATTAAACCAACTGGAACAAAACCATGATTAGCAGGGTCTCCAATATTATTTCTTAAAAACCTCATCATTTTTTTACGATCTATTCCAAGGTTGATAGCTTGTCTTAGTTTTTTACTATTTGTTTTCGATTTTTTATTGCCCAAATAAAAGCCTATGTATTCGGTGTTTAAATAAGGGCCAGTTAATAGGTTTATTGAATTTTTATATTTGGGATTTAATTTTCCATTTTGGGTCAAGATTTCATCTTTAAACGAAGAATCAATTGAATTGACGTAATCAATTTTACCTTGAACAAACTCTAAAAATTCACTCTTTTTTTCAGGCAGAAAACCAATAGAAATTGCCTCTAAATATGGGAGCTGTTTCCCATCATCGTCTTTTTCAAAGTAATGTTCATTTCTTCTTAGTACAAGTTTAATATTTTCTTCCCATCTTTTAAATTTAAATGGCCCTGTACCAATTGGTTTTTTTCCAAACTTATTACCATATAACAATATAGCCTCTTTTGGAACAACCGAGAAGTATTTCATAGACAAGCTCTCCAAAAACGCAGAAAAAGGAGCTTTTAAATTTATTTGAAAAACACTATCGTTTAAAGCTGAATAAGATTTTATTTTGTCTAACGACCAAAACCCAGGAGATGCTAAATTTGGATCTTTAAGTCTGTTAAAACTATACTCAAAATCATAGGCGTTAACATTTCTTGTAGAATCTTTACCAAAAACTTCTGACTTATGAAATTTTATATTTTTTTTAATTAGAAATTTATATTCAAGACCATCATTAGAAACTATCCATTTTTTTGCAAGATCTCCTTTTACGTTTAAAGAATCATCTAACGTAATTAAACCATTGAAAATTTGATTTACAGGCCTGATATTACGTAAAGTACTTGAAAAAATTGGATCTAATGAGCTAATGTTTGCGTGTTCATTATATCTAAAAACCAATCTATCATCAATTGAATCATGTTTTTTACATCCTGTTGCAGTAAATTGAACAAGTAAAATTAACATTATGGCTTTTTTGAACATATTTATATAGACTATATTTGTTTTCAAAATTGATATTTTCAAAATTAATGGAAAATAAGTTTAAAGTAGCATTAACTACACTCGGTTGCAAATTGAATTTCTCTGAGACCTCAACAATTTCAAGATTATTTGANGAAAATGGATATGAAATTGTTGATTTTAAAAGCTCTGCCGATGTTTATGTGATAAACACGTGTTCAGTTACACAAAACGCTGATAAGCAATTTAAATCATTGGTTTCTAAATCTTTAAGTCTTAATCAAGATGCTTACATTGTAGCTATTGGTTGTTATGCACAATTAAATCCAAATGAATTGAGTTCAGTATTTGGAGTAGATTTAGTACTTGGATCAAAAGAAAAATTTAAAATTTTGGATTATCTAAATAATATTACTAAAAATAAATTNCCTCAGATACANTCTTGTGAAATAAATGAATCGGATTTTTATGTCCCAAGCTANTCAATTGGAAATAGAACCAGGTCTTTTCTAAAAGTTCAAGATGGATGTGATTACAAGTGTAGCTATTGTACAATTCCTTTAGCAAGGGGAATATCTAGAAGTGGGAATTTAGATAAAATCTTAGAATCTGCTAAAGAAATTGCCCAAACTGATGTTAAAGAAATTGTTCTGACAGGTGTGAACATAGGAGATTATGGTAAAGGAGAGTTTGGGGATAAAAAACATGATAGTACTTTCTTAGAACTAATNGAAAAGCTGGATGAAATTGATGGAATTGATCGTATTAGGATTTCCTCAATTGAACCTAATTTGCTCTCAAATGAAATTATAAATTTTGTGGCTAATAGTAATAAATTTGTTCCCCATTTTCATATACCATTGCAGAGCGGATCTAACTCGATTTTGAGGTTGATGAGAAGAAGGTATAACACGGAATTATATTACAAACGAATAAAATATATTAAATCTTTAATACCCAATGTTTGTATTGGNGCTGATGTTATTGTCGGTTTCCCAGGAGAAGATGAAAAGAAATTCGTTGAAACATACAAATTTATTCAAAGCTTAGGGATTTCTTACTTGCACGTATTTTCATATTCTGAACGCAGAAATACACTTGCAGCTGAAATGTCAAATTCAGTTGATAAATCAATCAGAAATAAGAGAAGTAAAATGTTGAGAACCCTTTCTGTAAAGATGCGAAGAGATTTTTATAATAAACAACTTGGAAAAAAACATAATATTTTGTTTGAATCTGAAAACAAAAAAGGATTTCTTTTCGGATTTACTGAAAATTACGTTAGAGTGAAAACCAATTGGGACCATAAGTTGGTCAATAAAGTNTTAAGTTTTAAGTTGTATGATATTAGTGAAGATGGATTTGTGAATTTGCAGAAAGTNAAAAAACTAGCTACAGTCTAACTCCAATCGGAAGTAAATCTTTAAATTCCTTATTATTTTTTATGAATTTACGTATAGGTAGGCAAGTAGGCATTATTCTAATATTTTTTTCTTTGATAATTTGAAAAACTTCTCGAATAAATTTTTCTTCAAAATCTGGATTTGTATTTGAGTTTGGAACTACAAGCTTAGTAAGAAAAATCTTTCTATCTTGTAGAGCATACTCTATTTTGGCTAAATCATTATCAATTTCAACTTCGAATTGNCGAAGAAACGTGTTGTCATTGATTGTAAGATTTGACATTTAATTATTATCTCTAATTTTACTACAAATATACAAATTTGAACTTAAAAGCTTAATCCTAACTTAAATGAAATGATTCATGTTTATTTAATGCCAGGTATGTCTGCTAATTCTTTAATATTTGAGAGAATAAAATTTCCAAACAACTATACTCCTCATTTGTTGGACTGGATTGATCCTGTTAAGAGCGAGTCAATTAAAGAGTATGCTATTAGGTTTTCAAAGTTAATTAAGCATAAAAANCCTGTTTTAATTGGTGTTTCTTTTGGAGGAATTTTAGTTCAAGAAATCTCCAAGTTTATTAAAGTTAAAAAGTTAATAATCATTTCTAGTGTAAAGTCTAATTCTGAGTTCCCTCCTCACATGAAGTTTGGTCGAATAACTAAAACATATAAATTATTACCACTAAAATGGATCAATGATTTTGAGTCACTCGCTTTATTTGTTTTGGGTCCTTTAGTTGAGAAGAGACTAAAACTTTATAAAAAATATTTAACTGTTAGAGACGAAAATTATCTGAGTTGGTCTGTTCGTGAACTTATTTTGTGGGATCAGATTAAACCATTAAATAATACCATTCACATACATGGTACTAACGATAAAATATTCCCCATTTTATTTATAAAAAATTATACTAAGCTTGACGGAGGTGATCATGCAATGATTCTAAAAAAATCAGATTGGTTTAATAAAGAAATCCCAAAATTGATTGAAGGCGATTAAATTCTTTTCATTTGTTGTTGCATTATTCTAATTTGATCAGCTAGCATTCTTTGTTTGTCAATTTTTTTAGCTTCATTTAATAAAGTTGTTGCTTCTCTTTTTCTTCTTTTTTGCATTAGAATTCCTGCTAAACTCATCTTGGCCATTGCTAGGTCGTGGTTCATTGAAAGTCCTAGAGAAATCGCTTTTTTAAAATATTTTTCTGCTTCAGTTAAATTTGTCTGGGAACTTATAATTCCTCTNAGAAAGTTGTAATATCCAACTTGCTTTTGAGTCAAAGCACTTTCCGGATTTTTAATCTTATTCAACCATTTTTGAGTACCTTCAAAATCTTGCTTACGCATTCTTAAAAAAGCCAACAAAATAATTTCATTTTTAAAGTAAAAAAATATTATGACAAGAGTCAAAAAAATTAGGGCAATTCCATTGCCTATATTATTTTCTGTGAATTGAAATATTGAATATCCAAAGGACATCAAAGCCACAATTAATTTTATAAATTTCGGAAACATATTATNTTTATTTTAGTTAAATTATTTTACATTAACGATTATGAGATAGCNAAAACTTATCGTATATTTGGCCGCAAATTTGAGTAAAAATAATTAATTATTTGAAATGAAAAGAACTTTTCAACCATCTAATCGTAAAAGAAAAAATAAACACGGGTTTAGAGAAAGAATGTCTTCNCCAAGTGGAAGAAAAGTTTTGTCATCTAGAAGATCTAAAGGTAGGAGCAAGATTTCAGTTTCTTGTGAACCAAGACATAAAAAATAAGTGAATAAAATTTTAAAAAATTTTAGGTGTTACTTTTCCGGTAACACCTTTTTTTATATATATTCAATAANCAAAAATTTTTTTAAATGCCTCTAAGAAAAGACATAAAAAGTATTTTGATAATTGGATCTGGACCAATAATAATTGGACAAGCTTGTGAATTTGATTATTCTGGTTCACAGGCACTTAGATCTTTGAAAGAAGATGGAATNACTACTATTTTAATCAATTCAAATCCNGCNACCATCATGACTGACCCTGTGATGGCTGATCATATTTATTTGAAACCCCTCACAACTAATTCAATAAAAGAAATTTTATTANTGCATGATGTTGATGCTGTTTTACCTACAATGGGTGGTCAAAGTGCCCTAAATCTTTGTATTGAAGCAGATGAAAAAGGTATTTGGGAAGATTTTAATGTTGAAATTATTGGAGTTGANATAGATGCAATTAANATTTGTGAGGACAGAGAACAATTCAAACAACTTTTAAAGAAAATTGATATNCCTGTAGCNCCTGCAAAAACAGCGACATCATTCTTGAAAGGAAAAGAAATTGCCCAGGAGTTTGGTTTTCCTATTGTAATTAGACCATCCTTTACTTTGGGCGGAAGTGGTGCGTCTTTGGTTCATAGGTCAGAGGATTTTGATGAGCTTTTAACAAGAGGTTTAGAAGCCTCGCCAATACACGAAGTATTGATAGATAAAGCTTTAATGGGTTGGAAGGAATATGAATTAGAACTATTAAGAGATAAAAATGATAATGTTGTAATTATTTGTACAATTGAAAATATGGACCCTATGGGAATTCATACAGGCGATTCAATTACTGTTGCNCCTGCCATGACTTTATCTGATACTGCTTACCAAAGGATGAGAGACATGGCAATTAAAATGATGAGAAGTATTGGAGACTTTTCAGGTGGATGTAATGTCCAGTTCGCTGTAAGCCCTGATGAAAAAGAAGATATAATTGCAATAGAGATAAATCCAAGAGTTTCTAGATCGTCAGCTTTAGCATCAAAAGCGTCTGGATACCCAATTGCTAAAATAGCAAGTAAGTTAGCAATTGGTTATAGTTTGGATGAACTTGATAATCAGATTACTAAATCCACCTCAGCTTTGTTTGAACCTACACTTGATTATGTTATCGTAAAAATTCCCAGATGGAATTTTGATAAGTTTGAAGGCTCAGAAAGAATTTTAGGATTGCAGATGAAATCTGTGGGAGAAGTTATGGGGATTGGCAGGTCTTTTATTGAAGCTTTGCACAAGGCTACCCAATCGCTTGAAATAAAAAGAAATGGGATTGGAGCTGACGGTAAAGGTTACACTGATTATGAAACAGTAATAGGAAAACTTACTAATGCATCTTGGGATAGAGTTTTTGTTATATACGATGCAATCAAGTTAGGGATTTCTTTAGATAGAATACATGAAATTACTAAAATTGATATTTGGTATCTCAGACAATACGAGAAGTTAATAAATCTCGAAAAAGAGATTTCAGTATTGACGGTCGACGATATTTCGAAAGAAACTCTTTTGCAAGCAAAACAAATGGGTTTTGCAGATAGACAAATTGCACATATGTTGGGCTGTGTGGAAAGTATAGTTCACAAAAAAAGAAAAAGTTTAAATATCAATAGAGTATATAAACTTGTAGATACTTGTGCTGCAGAATTCAAAGCCCAAACNCCATATTATTATTCAACTTTCGAGGAATCGATTCAATATTCAGATGGTAGTATTACAACTGAAAATGAAAGTAAGGTGACNAACAGAAAAAAAATTGTTGTTTTAGGTTCAGGTCCAAACAGAATCGGACAAGGTATTGAGTTTGATTATTGCTGTGTACATGGTGTTTTAGCTTCCTCTGAGTGTGACTATGAAACAATAATGATTAATTGCAATCCTGAAACAGTTTCAACTGACTTTGACATTGCNGATAAGCTTTATTTTGAACCTGTTTTTTGGGAACATATTTATGACATTATTCAACATGAAAATCCAGAAGGTGTAATAGTACAGTTAGGAGGGCAAACTGCACTCAAGTTGGCAGAAAAACTTGATAGGCATGGAGTAAAAATTATAGGTACCACTTACCAATCTTTGGATTTAGCAGAGGATAGGGGAAGCTTNTCGACTTTGCTAAAAGAGAATAATATTCCATACCCTGAATTTGGAGTTGCCGAGACNGCAGATGAGGCTTTAGTTTTGGCTGATAAATTAGACTTCCCAATTTTGGTTAGACCNTCTTATGTNCTCGGGGGTCAGGGTATGAAAATCGTTATAAATAAAGAAGATTTGGAGGCGCATGTTGTTGATTTATTGCAAAAAATACCAAATAATAAGTTATTGTTGGATCATTATTTNGATGGTGCTATTGAAGCNGAAGCTGATGCGATATGCGATGGTAAAGANGTACTTATAATTGGAATCATGGAACATATNGAGCCTTGTGGAATTCANTCAGGTGACTCCAATGCAACTCTGCCACCTTTTAATTTAGGTGAACTTGTAATGCAACAAATANTCGACCACACAAAAAAAATAGCACTATCACTAAATACTGTTGGATTAATAAATATACAGTTTGCAATCAAGAACGAAGTGGTGTATATTATTGAAGCTAATCCAAGAGCCTCAAGAACAGTTCCATTTATAGCCAAAGCTTATCAACAACCATATGTAAACTACGCTACCAAAGTTATGCTTGGTAAAATGAAAGTTGCTGATATTAATTATAAACCTGATTTAAAAGGTTTTGCTATTAAACAACCTGTTTTTTCCTTTAATAAATTCCCNAATGTAAATAAAAGCCTTGGGCCCGAAATGAAAAGTACTGGAGAAAGTATTTTATTCATAGACTCATTAAAAGATGATGAATTTTATGAGCTTTATTCAAGGAGAAAAATGTATTTGACTAAGTAATAATCTTCCTATATTAGTTCAATGGAAATCACAATACTTCTAATTGTAATATTACTTGCTTTAGCTTTTTTAATATTTACGTTAAAAAACAACAATAATGGATCCTCAGATGAACTAATTGTTCAACTTACAAATAACCTTAGTAACGAAATTCAAAATATTAGAAAAGAGGTTAGCGAAAATTCAGAAAAAAACAGATTTGAGCTTGAATCAAAATTATCCTCAATCAATAAGGAAATAAATAATTTTCACAAGTCCTCCAAAGAAGACATGCAAAAACAGTTTTCACAATCTAATAAAGTTATTAAAGATGTTACAGAACAATTGGGAAATATAAGAGGAACAAACGAACAAGTATTAAATTTTGCTAATCAGATGAAATCTTTGGAGAAAATTTTGAGTAATCAAAAACAAAGAGGTATTCTTGGTGAAATACAACTAGAAAATCTTTTGGCAAACGTTCTACCCCCTGAACTATTTGAAATGCAGTATAACTTTAGCAATGGAGAGGCTGTCGATGCCATAGTTAANGTAGGAGATTATATCATTCCAGTAGATGCAAAGTTTTCGTTGGATAACTATAATAAAATGATTGAAAGTTCTGACAATTCGGAGATTCAGTTTTTAGAAAAAAAATTTAAAGATGATATCAAAACTAGGATAGATGAAACCTCAAAATATATCAAAACAAATGAAAAAACTACAGATTATGCGTANATGTTTATACCTGCAGATGGGTTGTACCAGGATTTATTAAACAGTAGGGTAGGGTCACTCAAAATAAACTCAAAAGATTTAGTTTCGTATGCATATTCAAAAAAAGTAATGATTGTCTCCCCCATGAGTTTATTTCCCATGCTTCAAATCACAGTTAAAGCTCTTCATAATTTGAAGGTTGAAAAGTCAATTCATGACATACTTATGAATATAGATAAATTATCTAGTCATTTAAATTCTTATCAAAATTCACACAATAAGCTTGGTAAATCTTTAAGTGCTGTTGTCAATCATTACAATGATTCTTCAAAAGAGTTTGGAAAAATCGACAAGGATGTAACTAAAATTTCAGATGGTAATTTTAAAATTGGAATTGAAACAAATATTGTTGATCGTCCTTTAAGCGGAGAATAGTAAAGCTATAAACCAGTATAATTGTAGGGATTAATTTTTTTTAATTCAATTTTAATTTGATCTGATACATTAAGTTTGTCAATGAAATTATGTATGGTATTTTTATTTACTGATTTATTTTTTCTCGTAAGTTTTTTCAGAGTCTCATATGGATTCGGATATCCTTCTCTGCGTAAAATTGTTTGAATAGCCTCTGCAATTACTNNCCAATTATCATTTAAATCACTTTNAATTTNTNNTTTATTTANAATCAATTTNTTNATTCCAACNTTAGAGGTAGANTGGAATGCAATGGATGTGTGAGCNAANGGNACACCNATATTTCTCAAAACAGTACTNTCAGTNAGGTCTCTNTGNAGTCTTGANATCGGTAATTTTGAAGANAAATNTTNAAAAANAGAATTNGCAATTCCTANATTNCCCTCNGAATTTTCGAAATCAATNGGATTNACTTTNTGAGGCATTGCAGATGANCCAACTTCATTTTTCTTTATTTTTTGTTTAAAATAATCCAAAGAGATNTANGACCANATNTCTCTATTAAAATCTATTAATATTGNGTTAATTCTTTTTAAACAATCAAANNNNGAAGCNAGATGNTCATAATGNTCAATTTGNGTTGTAGGNAAAGAATGATGAAGACCTAAACTATTAATTAAATTGGTTGCAAAAATTTTCCAATTGATTTTTGGAAAAGCAACTACATGTGCATTAAAGTTTCCTGTGGCACCTCCAAATTTAGCTGCAATGGGAATTGAATTTAAAAATTTTAACTGCTCTTTAAGTCTTACTGAAAAAACCTCAATTTCTTTACCAAGTCTCGTAGGTGATGCTGGTTGACCGTGAGTTCTAGCTAACATTGAAATGTTAGAGTACTCATTACATTTTTTATCTAATAAATTAATTAATCCGTTCAGTTCTGGAACATAAAAGTCATCTAAAGCATTTTTGATGGAGAGTGGAACAGCAGTGTTATTTATATCTTGTGAGGTAAGTCCAAAATGAATGAACTCGAGATATTTAACTAATCCAAGTTCTTTAAATTTATTTTTTATAAAATACTCTACAGCTTTAACATCATGATTTGTCTGTTTCTCAATTTCTTTTACATCAAGAGCATCTTGAAATGAAAAATTTAAATAAATATTTTTTACAATTTGTTTCTTTTCTATTGGAAAATCACTTAGAAAAGGAATTTCTGTACTGGTAAGAGCTAAAAAATACTCAATTTCAACTAAAACCCTGTATTTGATAAGACTTTCTTCCGAAAAATAATTGGACAGTTTCCGACACTTTTTAGAATATCTACCGTCAATTGGACTAATAGCATTTAATGAATTGAGTTCCATCGTCTTTCTTTTGAAAGCATACAAAGTTAGTTCATTAAATTTAAATGCTATCTATTTTCTGTTGAGCACCTTAAATTCTTCATAACATTCACTTATCGCATCTAAAATTTGAAGATCATTTGCTGAAAGAATAAAATTTTCAGAGTAACTACAGTTTCTAAGTATTTCGTCGATATCTATCCTTTGAATTTGAAGAAGTTCTTTTAATGTTTCTCTATCAAATTTAGAGGCTAAAAGTTCTCTAATTCTATAATCTTCCTTCATTTGTTTTAATTTTCTAAGTTGTTTGGGGTTTTTACCAAATAAATTGTATAAAAAATCAGTTGGGTTAAATATAGAATTTAAGACTTTGGAAAATGCTCCAATATTTCTTGATCCACCTTCATAACCTCTGCTTGGTAAACCAGGGATACTGTATCTGAGAGATCTGCTAATAGGAATATTTTTTGCATCAATTTCAAGGTAGCCAGTTAGTTTGTATGGTGAAACAATTACCTCCTCAAGTGCATAGGCAAGTTCTGTAAGTTGGATTTTTGAATTTTCAAACTTCATTAAGTCATTTGTAACACGTACTTTGATTGATTTAAAGCCCAAATAAGATAGGTATAATGTGTCGTTTACTTTCGCAGGTATTTCAAATTTTCCGGCACTATCACTTATAACCCCTATCACTTGATTTAAATTGATGATATGAACACTAGAAATTGGTTTGCCATCAGCTGAGTTTTCAACATATGCTGTTAAAGTGTTGTCCTGTGAAATTGAACTCAAGCTCCAAAAAAAGATTATAGTAATCGATAAAAAATTTTTAAAACACATTTCTATTCAAAAATACAAACTAAAATTTTCTTTTTTAATTATTAAAATCATGATTTTTTTTTATGAAACTAATTAGTTTATTAAATGCAATTGCTCTGTGGCTAATAGTATTTTTTATTTCTGGATTTAACTCTCCAAATGTTTTTTTGAAACCGTCAGGAATAAATACTGGGTCATAACCAAATCCGAACAACCCTTTTTCCTCATCTGATATTTTACCGTAAATCTTTCCTTCAAAAACATAAAGTTTATCTTTAAAAATTAATGATATTACTGTCTTGAAATTTGCTTTTCTGTTTTCAATCCCCCTTATTGAATCTAACAATTTCTTAATATTTTTTTTATTGTCTTTATCATTTCCTGCATATCTTGCTGAATGCACACCTGGTTTCCCACCTAATGCTTCAACTTCAAGGCCAGTGTCGTCTGCAAAAACATTTGATTTAAATTTTGAATAAATAAATTTGGCCTTGAATATTGCATTTTCTTTAATAGTTTTTTCATTTTCAGGGATTTCAAAATTGTAGCCAAGGTCTTGCAAACTTTTTATTTCAATTTTTTTTGAAATCATTTTTTTTACTTCTAACAACTTNTTGTTATTATGTGTTGCGAAAATTATTCTCATAGTTTACTCATTGTGGTATGGGTGATTTTTTATGATCGTAATAGCTCTGTAAAGTTGTTCTAAAAAAAATAATCTAATCATTTTGTGATTGAATGTCATTTTCGAAAANGATATTTTATGATCAGCTCTTTTATATATTTTCTCATCAAATCCTTCGTGTCCTCCGATAACAAAAACAATNTCTTTTCTACTATATATTGTAATTTTTTCGATAAATTTTGAAAATTCCATAGAAGTGGGGTTTTTAGCTTTGTCATCTAAAATAATCATTACATTATCCTTTTGGATCTTTTCTAAAATTAAAATACACTCTTGNTTTACTATTGCTTTTGAATTTTTTTTAAANTTTTTTTGATTAATTTNAATTATCTCTAATCCCACAAGGTTTTTGATTCTAGAAATGTAAGTTGAAATTAAATTTCTATAATTTTTATCTAAAATTTTTCCAACTACTATTAGTTTAAACTTCACTAAAATTTATAATTTAATATATTTAATATAAATATTGGGACTTGTATAAAACTAATTTTTTTTCTTCAATAAATAATACGGTTTCTCAATATTTAAAAGAAATCAAGCTAGATATTTTATATGGATTTTCTATTTATGATTTATTGAAACTTTATATAATTGGGATTATACAAGGTACGATTTCTAACAGAGCAAGTAGTATCTCATTCAGTTTCTTCATGGCACTTTTCCCTTTTTTATTATTTGTTTTAAATCTCATTCCTTTTTTTCCAATTGAAAACTTTGATAAATTTTTTTTAGATTTTCTACAATCACTAATTCCCAAGGAATCTTCACTCTTTTTTTATGAAATTTTTCTAGACATTAACAATAATAAAAGAGGGGGTTTGTTGTCATCAACTTTTATTTTTTCCATAATTCTTATTGGAAATGGTATTAATTCAATTTTTGAATGTTTTTCTAATTCATACCATGTTGAATTCACTAGAGGGTTTTTTAAACAATATATCTATGCTATTTTTGTTGGTTTTATATTAGTTATAATTATCCTAGTTGCAGCATCCTTTTCTATCTTATTTGACTTATTAATTCAAAAAAATATTTTTATTATNTCAGAAATATTATTTTTTGTTAAATATATTTTCTTAGTTGGTTTTTCGTTAGTGGTTTTTTCNTCCTTGTATTTTTTTGGATCAATTCAGGGTAAGAATTTAAAATTTATATCTCCTGGTTCCATTATGACAACCATTCTTCTTTTTCTAAGTACATATTTTTTTGGATTATATATTGAAAATTTTTCTACCTANAATGAATTATATGGATCTATTGGAGCGTTAATAATTATGATGATATATATTTGGATCAATTCAATCTCATTGATTTTGGGTTTTGAATTAAACGCTGTGATATATAAGCTAAAAAATAATTAATGAATTTTTTTGTAGATGTTATCGTTCCGCTTCCTTTGGATATTGTTTTTACTTACAGAGTCAATGAGATTGAACACAAGTTTATAAAAGAAGGCACCAGAGTTGTTGTTCCATTTGGTAATTCAAAATTAATTACATCTATTGTAATAAAAAAACACTCACAAATACCAAAATCTTATAAAACAAAGGAAATTGAATTTATAATTGACGATAATCCAATTATTAATTTAAAACAGATAGAGTTTTTTCGATGGATATCAAATTATTATATGACTCCAATTGGTCAAGTTTTAAAAAATGCTCTTCCAAGTTTATTATTGCTTCGAAGTGAAAGTGAAATAATACTAATTAAAGATGATTTTGAAAATGATATTGAAATTTCATCCGAGTCTGAAATTGTACTAGATTATTTAAAGGAAAATAAAAAAATCTCATTCGATAATCTTATTCATCTAGTTGAAAAAAAAAATATCAATAAAATAGTTAGTGAACTCACCCAAAAATCAATTGTGAGACTAAAAGATGAGATTTACGATTATTATAAATCAAAGAAAGAACTCCGAGTTTATTTAAAAAAATCCTTGGCAGGAAACNATTTCAATGAAATTTCAGAAAAATTAGCAAATAAAAAATCCCAGTTAAGGTTAATTGAGAAAATTAGATTTTCAAAAAAAGAAAGTTATCTGTTTAAAGATTTAGAAAAAATAGGAAATGTCTCAAGATCAACGATAGAAAACTTGATTAAATCTGAAATATTTGAAAAAAAATATATTAAAGTAGACAGAAAACAGTTTGAATTACAAGAAAAACTTGAAGATATCAAATTAAGTCTTGATCAGAACAAAACACTTACTGAAATTATTAAAAATTTTGATAAAAAGAATGTNTGTCTGCTTCACGGTGTAACTTCCTCAGGAAAGACAGAAATATATATTAAATTAATTAAAAAAATTATTAAAAATAACCAACAAGTTTTATATCTAGTTCCTGAAATTGCTTTAACGACCCAGTTAGTTGAGAGGTTAAAGAAGTTTTTTAGTGATTCGCTCTGTGTTTACCATTCGAAATACTCCCTAGATCATAGAACTGAAATATGGAAAAAAGTATTGAAAAATGAAAAGAAGAGCAGTGTAATATTGGGAACTAGATCTTCAATATTTTTACCATTCTCAAACTTGGGTTTGATTNTTGTGGATGAAGAGCATGAAAATGCATATAAACAATTTAATTCTTCACCCAGATATCATGCAAGGGATTCAGCGATCTATTTATCTTCGATTTATAATTGTAAAATATTGCTTGGATCTGCAACACCAAGTGTAGAGTCATATTATAATGCAATTTCTAAGAAATATAGTTTGGTTGAATTAAATAAAAGATTCCGAAATATTAGCCTTCCAAAAATTGTGATTAAGGATCTTAAAAAACAAAAAAAAAATGTTTTTGCGAGTGATAATTTCTCTGACGAATTAATTCAAAATATTAAAATTTGTTCTAAAAATAATAATCAAGTTATTCTTTTCCAAAATCGAAGAGGGTACTCACCTTTTCTTGAGTGTATTGATTGTGGATTGGTTTATAAATGTATACATTGTGATGTCAGTTTAACATACCATAGTTATTCAAATGAACTTAAATGCCATTATTGTGGATATTCTGAGAAGAGTTTAATTAAATGTAAAAAATGCAGTAGTAAAAATCTTTTGAAAAAAGGCCTAGGAACTCAATTGGTCGAAGAAGAAATAAAAACAATTTTCCCAGAGTTGAAAATTAGGAGAATGGATCATGATACAACCAAATCTAGAAATTCATTTCAGACATTAATTGAAGACTTCGAACAAAATAATTTTAATGTTTTAGTTGGGACTCAAATGGTTACTAAAGGGCTGGATTTTAAAAAAGTAACACTAGTTGGAGTTATAAATGCAGACACTCTGATTTTTTTTCCAAGTTTTAGATCTGAAGAAAAATGTTATCAAATGCTTACCCAGGTTGCTGGTAGAGCTGGTAGATCTGGAAAAGGCGGTAAAGTAATTATTCAGACATACAACCCCGATCAAAAAATTTTTAAAAAAATTGTAANTAATAATTATAAAGGGATGTTTGATGAGCAATTGAACCAAAGATTATTATTTGATTATCCACCATACACTAGACTAATCAGAATTAGTTTTAAGCATAAAGATTTTAATAAATTAAATGATGGTTCAATATGGGTTTCAAAATTACTTCGAAAAAGACTAAAACATAATATTTTAGGACCTGAATNNCCNTTAATTCCAAAGATTAAGAATAAATANATAAAACAAATACTNATAAAAATACCAATTAACAAAAGCCTTAAAGTATCNAAAGCTACAATATTAAAGTGTTTAAAAAGTTTCCAAAGTATTTCACAATTTAAATCATCAGATATAATTATTGATGTTGATCCATATGATTAAATTGGTAACAAATTTTGGAAGTCAACATTAAAAATGTATTTTTGCGTGCAATTTTAAACAAAACGTATGAATCATTACGAAGCTGTTTTCATTCTTAATCCCGTTTTATCTGACGACCAGGTAAAGGAAACAGTAAAAAAAATAGAAAGCTTTCTTAAAAAGAATGGCTCAGAAATAATTTCCAGTGAAAATTGGGGGTTAAAAAAATTAGCATATCCTATCCAGAACAAACAGAGCGGATTTTATAATTTAATTGATTTTAAAGCTCCTCCAACTNTTATTAGCTCATTAGAAACCGAATTTAAAAGAGANGAGAGAATAATGCGCTATTTAAATGTTAAGTTAGATAAATATGCAACTGAGTGGTCAATTAAAAGAAGAGAACGTAAAACTAAGAAGGTATAATTATGTCGACAATCGAACAAGCAGGTAAAGTCAACCAAGGTGAAATAAGATATTTAACACCACTTGATATTGCCACGAAAAATAAAAAAAAATATTGCCGTTTCAAAAGATCTGGTATTAAGTATATTGANTATAAAGACCCTGATTTTCTGTTAAAATTCATTAACGAGCAGGGTAAAATATTACCTAGAAGATTGACTGGAACTTCATTAAAATTTCAAAGAAAAATTTCTGTAGCTGTGAAAAGAGCTAGACATTTGGCTCTACTTCCATANCAAGCAGACATGTTAAAATAATACTATGGAATTAATACTCAAAGGTGATGTCCCTAATTTAGGATTTAAAGACGATATTGTAACTGTAAAAAATGGATACGGAAGAAACTTTCTAATTCCTAAAGGTTTAGCTATTCTAGCTACTGATTCAGCTAAAAAAGTTTTAATTGAAAATCTTAAACAAAGAGAATTTAAGGAGAAAAAAATTATAGAAGAGGCCAAAAAAACAGAAGAAAAATTACAAAAAGTTGAATTAAAAATTTCTGCAAAATCTGGTAAAGGTGGTAAGCTTTTCGGATCAATTTCCAACTCTAATTTAAATGACGAACTTTTAAAATTAGGCTTTGAGTTTGACAAAAATATTATTTCAATTAAGGGAGGTCTTATAAAAAAAATAGGAACTTACACTGCCAGTATAAGATTACACAGAGAGATTTTGTGTGAACTTTCATTTGAGGTAGTTGAAGGAGAGGATTCCTAACCATTTTTTCTATTATTCGTTAGATATTTCTTGCTATATTTAGAATGTAGATATGAAGCCTTCAACCCCAAAAGGAACAAAAGACTTTTTGCCCAAAGAACTTTCTAAAAGGAATTATGTTATTGATGTTTTAAAAAAAAACTTTGAAGCTTATGGTTTTGAAGAAATTAATACACCATCATTAGAAAACAATTCCACTCTATTAGGAAAATATGGGGACGAAGGAGACAGATTGATTTTCAGAGTATTAAATTCAGGTGATAAAATTAAAAAGGCAGATTTAGAATCTTTTCAAAAAAAAGATTTTACAAAATTTGTTAGTTCTTTATCTAATAAAGGACTAAGATATGATTTAACCGTTCCTCTTGCAAGATTCGTATCTCAACATCAAAATGAAATTATATTTCCGTTTAAAAGATATCAAATTCAAAATGTTTGGAGAGCTGATAGACCTCAAAAAGGAAGGTTTCAGGAATTTACTCAATGTGATGTNGATGTTGTTGGTAGTAAATCTATAATTCAAGAAATAGAACTTCTAAATTTGTACGATTCTGTTTTTAATGAGCTAGGTTTAAATGATATTGTAATTAAAATTAATCACAGATCTATACTTATTTCCGTTGCAAAGTATTTTGGTTTCAATGATCAAAGCATTAATGATTTTATCACAGTAATTGATAAAATAGAAAAAATCGGAGTTGAAAGCGCATATAAAGAGTTGTGTTTTAGAAAAAAAAATTTATCAAAAAAAATATTCCATGATTTTTTTGACAATGAATTAATTAGTCTTGAAACATTAAAACCAATTTTGAGAAATATTGAAAATTTTGAAGAGGGGTCCTTTGAAATAAAACAAATTTTAGATTTTTTCTCCAAAAAAAATACATTAAAAAATAAACTTGTTTTTGATTTAAAACTTGCAAGAGGTCTTAACTATTATACTGGATTAATTGTTGAGGTTATAACTCAAACTAATGATTTCGGCTCCATTGGTGGCGGAGGTAGNTATGATAACTTGATTTCGCTTTCAAAATTTAAAAATGTCAGTGGAATCGGGATTTCCTTTGGACTGGATCGTATTTGTATTGAAATGGAAAGACAAAACTTATTTCCTGATCAGTCAAAAAATAAAAATATACTGATAGTTAACTTCGGACTTAAATTCTTAACAAAACTTTATCCCTTAATTAATTCTTTACGTAAACATGACTTTAATGTAGATATTTATCAAGAAGAAAATAAATTAAACAAACAATTATCTTATGCAAATAAGCATGGCATAGCATATGTTTTAATCATGGGTGAAAACGAGTCCAATACTAATAGTGTATTGGTTAAAAACATGAAAACCGGATTGCAGTATTCTAAAGAAATAACTGATATTGATATCAAGAATTTTTTTGAATTGTAGCGAGGGGGAGACTTGAACTCCCGACCTCCGGGTTATGAATCCGACGCTCTGACCAACTGAGCTACCTCGCCAATTTGTTGGGGCNTAAATATATAAACAAATTGACTATGCTCAAACTTTGAATAAAAATTATTTAAATTTTTTTTACATCAATTTTAATCTATATATTGCCGTTCATGNNATCAAAAATTAAGTTTGAAGTTGAATATCCTATTCATGCTTCACCATCAATGCTTTNTCAATATATTTCTACAGCNTCTAGTTTGTCNGAGTGGTTTGCTGATAATGTTAATTCNAGAGGAATTNTATTCTCTTTTTTCTGGGATGATACNGAAGAAAAAGCAGAACTTTTAAGTAGCAAATCAAATTCTTTTGTCAAGTTTAGATGGCTTGATGGCACTGATGATCAAGATAAATATTATTTTGANATTAGAATTGTTGTCGATGAAATCACAAAAGACGTATCACTTATTGTCACCGACTTTTCTTATGAGGATGAAGTTGAAGAGAATAAAATGCTTTGGGATAACCAAATATCAGATTTAAAACAAGTTATAGGTTCTACATAATTAATGATGCTCAATTTTAACGGAGATATTCAAAATCGAACAGAAAAAATTTTCTTGAATAGAGCTTTCTTGTATGGTGATTCAGTCTTTGAAACAATAAAAGTTGTCAAAAATAAAATTTTATTTTGGGAAGAACATTATCTCAGACTTATGTCCTCAATGAGGATTTTAAAAATTGAAATTCCAAATACATTTACACCTGAGTATTTAGAAGATCAAATTAAAAAAACCAATTTCAGTATTTCTAAGTTGTTTTCTGGAAGGGTTAGGTTAACGATATTTAGAGATGGGGGAGGGTTTTATACACCAAAATCAAATGAATCTTGTTTTGTTATTAAATCTTCTGAAAATGATAAAATTCTTTTCGAAACAGAATTCAAAGAATACAAAGTAGATATCTACAAGGATTATTTTATTCAATCTAACTTATTATCAAATCTTAAAACAAATAACAGGTTAATTAATGTTTTAGGTAGTATTTATGCTAAAAATAATGGATTGGAAAATTGTATTTTGTTGAACGACCAAAAGTTAGTTGCCGAGTTTTTGAACGGTAATATTTTTATAGTAAAAGAAAATATAGTCTTAACTCCACCNCTTGGTTCAGGTTGTCTAGGTGGGGTAATGAGAAATAAAATTATTGAGTCAATTANTGNAATTCCATTAATNGAAGTTAAAGAAGAAAACTTTTCAGCATATGAAATTATTTCGTCTCAAGAAATTTGGGTTTCAAATTGTATTTCAGGAATAATTCCGGTTACCGATTACAGAAACAAACAATTTGGTAATTCATTAGCAAGAAAAGTAACTGATTTATTCAATAATGAAATATCAAGTATTTAATTATGATAGGGGTTTTCAGGGGCATTTAACCATAAAAGATATTTTCCTCCAAGTTTTAACATTTTTTCTTTCCAAATTCTTTCTGAATTTCTAAAAATATCCTTTATTTTTAGTTCACCACTAAATATAACCCAGGATTCCTCTTTAATTTCAATTTCTAATTGTTGATTTGACCANCCTGAGTATCCAAGGAAAAATTTTATTTGGTTCAACTTAATTTGTTTTGAATTAATTAGACTAATTACCTTTTTAAAGTCTCCTCCCCAAAATAAATTATTTTTTATTTTTAAACTGTTTGGAATTTTTTTTGGTTGATTGTGTATAAANTATAAATTTTCCATTTCAACGGGCCCCCCTCTATATATAGGAAAATTATAATTAATTTCTGGAATAATATCCTGACTTGAAAACTCGTGTAGCTTGTTTAAAACAAAACCAACAGATCCATGGTGGTTATGATCAACAATTATGACTGCAGATCTCCTGAAATTATANTCAGAAAACATTTTTGGATCNGCAATTAGTAAGTCTCCTTTNGNAATCAATTTCAAATTTTAATATAATTCAACATTATTANAGTTCCTGTAACCATTAATAAATTCTTTNGAATTCATTCTTTTTTTNCCCTCTATTTGAATTTCGTNTATCTCTAAGTGACCNTCTCTNANAAGNATCATTAATTTATTTTTTTCAATCTTAAATCGAATTGAACTATTCGTTCCAGATTCAATATAAAAAGCTGAAAAGATTTTGATTGNAAAATTGGATCCTAATATTTGTGTCCAAGCTCCAGGGAATGGTGATAGTCCTCTTATTAAATTAGAAATATAGATTCCAGATTTTTTCCAATTTATTCGAGTGTTGTTCTTATCTAATTTAGGTGCAGTTAAATGAGTTTTATCTAAATTTTGTTTTATAGCCTTGTATTTTTTACTTTCCAATAATTTTATCGTTGAAACTAAGAGTTTCCCGCCTTCAAGCATGAGTTTATCATGTAATGATCCAAAATTTTCATCTTCAGCTATTTTAACCTTTTTTTGTAACAAAACATCACCAGAATCAATTTTTTCATTTATAAAAAAAGTTGTCAATCCTGTCTCACTAAGTCCATTGATAATTGCCCATTGAATTGGGGCAGCTCCACGAAGTTGTGGTAAAATAGATGCATGTAAGTTTATTGTTCCTTTATTCGGTATCTGCCATACTAAGCTTGGGAGCATCCTGTATGCAACAACAATAAACAAGTCAGTTTGCAATAATTTTAACTCTCTTAAAAATTTTGTACTTTTTAATGATTCTGGTTGAAGTAAATTTATATTATTTTCTAAACAGTATTCTTTTACATGAGAATATTGAAGTTTTTTACCTCTTCCCGATTTTTTATCTGTAGCAGTAACAACTGCTTGAANTATATACTTGTTTNTAAATAATTCATTAAGACTGAATGTTGCGAATTCTGGAGTCCCAAAAAAAAACGATCTTTAATTTTTNCATTAAAACTTTTTTAAATGACTTAAAATTATNTCTGTTCTTTTTTCAACTGTGTTTCTGTCAATCANTATTGTTTCCATNTTTAGGATATTATATACTTTTAATATTTCTTGGTAAATTTTTACAGATTCATNAAAGCTTTCATANCGGCAATTATCTTGTTTATAGANTTCCTTCCANGGTTTAAGAATAAAAATAAAATCATATTTAATATTTTTACATAGATCTAAAAANCTATGGGNTTTTTTAAAATCAAGAAAATTTAAGTAAGCAACAATTTCGTGTACACCTCTNTCAAAAAAAATAAATCTATTATTACTTTTAATAAAAAATTGTNNCAACCTTAACTTCATTAAAGATTCACTAAATTCTAATGGGTTATCTAAAAAAACCTGATTAATTCCNTTACTTTTTCCTTTCATAGTCAAATCTCTTACAATTTCATCTCTGCATTCAAACTTCCGTTTCTTTAATTCNTTGATTATTGTTGTCTTTCCAGAACCAGGTCCCCCAGTTATTAAAATCTTTTTTTGAGATATCATCAAAACAAATTTATTAATTAATAGAATTTTATTTGTGATATCTTTGGAAATATGTCAAAATCTACCGAATCTTTTTATTTAAGACTAAAAGAACAACTTGATAATTCAACTAAATGGCCATCAAATTATAAATTCAAGTTTATTTTAAAATCAAATTCCAAAGACCAAAAAAAACTAATTGAAATTTTTAAAAATTTAAAAACTAAAATTTATACCAATCACTCTTCCACAAAAAAATTTACAAGTTTTACTATTTTAGTCGAATTGAATTCCTCTGATCATGTAATCCAAATATATAAATTGGCGTCAGAAATTGATGGTATTATATCATTATGATTAAATATTTACTAAATTTGTTATTCTGTTTTAATAAAATACCCAAATTTTGATTGATAATCTTGAATATAACACTGAAAGAACAAAGCTTATCATTCCTGAATATGGTAGGCATATTCATAAAATGATTGACCATGCGTTAAGCTCTAATGATATAAAAGATAGGAATAAGGTTGCTAAAGCAATTATTGGTGTTATGGGTAATCTAAATCCTCACCTTAGAGACGTTCCCGATTTCCAACACAAGTTATGGGATCAACTCTTTATTATGTCTGACTTTAACTTAGATGTCGATTCACCTTTTCCAAAACCTGTCAAGGAAGTTTATTCTCAAAGACCTGAAAAACTTAATTACCCACAGAGTTTTCCTAAATATAGATTTTATGGAAACAACATAAAAAGAATGATTGATGTTGCTATTGAATGGGAAGACAATGAAATGAAAAAACAATTAGTGTATGTAATAGCAAATCATATGAAAAAATGTTTTTTGAATTGGAATAAAGATACAGTTGAAGATGATGTTATTTTCAATCATCTTGATGAATTATCTGACGGAAAACTTAAAATTGATCCCTCACTTAAACCATTGTCAGAGTCCCAAAGTCTCATCAAATTGACAAACAAAAAGTTTACTAAAAACAATTCCAAAAACAAAAAACCCTACAGAAGCTTCAAAAAAAGAAATAACAATTAAATTTATTTAAATGGGTTCTTTTCAAATTGAAGGTGGACATAAATTGAATGGTGATATTCATCCGCAAGGTGCTAAAAATGAAGCTCTACAGGTTATTTGTGCATGTCTTCTCACTGATCAAGAGATTTTTATTAATAATATCCCTGAAATTATTGATGTTAAGAAACTGCTAGACATGTTGTCTTCATTAGGTGTGTCAATAAAAAAAATTTCCAACAATAAATATTCTCTTAAAGCTGATAATATTGATCTTAACTATTTTAAATCTCCCTCTTTTAAGGAAAAGGGTAGTGGGCTCAGAGGTTCAATTATGATTGTTGGCCCGATGTTGGCTCGTTTTGGTAAGGGTTATATACCTAGACCAGGCGGTGATAAAATTGGTAGAAGACGGTTAGATACGCATTTTGAAGGCTTAATTAAACTAGGTGCTAATTTTAGGTACAATAAAGAAGAAAAATTTTATGGAGTTGAATCGAAGTCACTCAAGGGTTCCAAAATATTGTTAGATCAAGCATCAGTAACAGGAACCGCTAATATTTTGATGGCAGCTTCATTAGCAAATGGAATTACAGAGATATACAATGCAGCTTGCGAACCCTATATTCAACAATTGTGTAAAATGCTAGTAAATATGGGAGCTAAAATATCTGGAATTGGTTCAAATCTTTTAAAAATTGAAGGAGTAAATTGTTTGAATGGATGTCAACATTCTGTTTTACCTGACATGATTGAGATTGGTAGTTTGATTGGTATGGCTGCTATGACTAAAAGTAGTATTACTATTAAAAATGTTAGTTGGAAGAATCTTGGTCAAATCCCTGATGTATTTAGAAAACTTGGGATCAAATTGACCAAACAGGGAGATGATATTTTAATTCCTGAGCATAAGAATGGATATGAAATCCAAAATTATATTGATGGTTCAGTATTAACCGTTTCAGATGCACCTTGGCCAGGTTTTACTCCTGATTTACTAAGCATTGTTCTCGTAGTTGCTACTCAAGCCAGAGGAAGTGTATTGATTCACCAAAAGATGTTCGAAAGTAGATTGTTTTTTGTTGACAAACTTATAGATATGGGAGCTAAAATAATTCTTTGTGATCCTCACCGAGCTAATGTAATCGGTCATGATTTTAAGTCTCAACTAAAAGCAACTACAATGGTTTCTCCCGACATTAGAGCGGGTATTTCTTTATTAATTGCCGCCCTTTCTGCAAAAGGTACAAGTGTGATAAACAATATTGAACAAATTGACAGGGGATACGAAAATATTGAGACAAGATTGAACAACTTGGGTGCCAAAATTAAAAGAGTTTAATTTTTTTTGGAAATTTTATTTCCTGTTGATTTTTGTCTATAACATTTAAATCTTTTTACTGAACTATTTCTTAATTTTAAATGTTTTGTTTTTCTTCCTTGAACTCTTTTTCTCCAGAGCCTATAGCTAGATGGTTTAAGCTCTTTTCTCATTAATTCTATAACCTCCTGTTCATTGATGTCAAATTGAAAAAGTAAAGCTTCAAATGGTGTTCTGTCTTCCCATGCCATTTCAATAATTCTATCAATATCATCAATGTCAAATTTCATTTATCCAAGTTATTTAAAAATTGATCAGCTGAATTCAATAATTTTTCTTTTTTCATTTGATCCATTTTGTCAAAACTACTTACCAACATTCTCATTCNAGGNTTTTTTAAAAAAAAATCTCTATGCTTGTCCATAAAATTCCAAAATAAACCATCCCAAGTAGAACTCCAAGCACCTTTTTTATANTCACTCATTTTACATATATAATTGCTACTGCTTATGTAAGGTTTTGTTGACATTATTCCACCATCAGCATATTGACTCATCCCATAAACATTAGGAACCATAACCCAATCATAAGAATCAATAAATANTTCCATAAACCACACATATACATCATCAGGATCAAATTCACATAATACCATGAAATTTCCTAAGATCATTAATCTTTCAATATGATTTGCATATCCCGACTTTAAAACCTTTTTTATGGTGTCATCAACAGGTTCTATTCCTGTTGTTCCATTGTAAAATGAATTTGGTATCTTTCTTTTAAAACCCCAAAAGTTTTTTGATCTTTCTTCACTACCTTTAGAATAATAGACTCCTCTGATGAATTCACGCCATCCAATAATTTGGCGAATAAAACCTTCAACTGAATTTATAGGAATATTATTTTTTTTCGAATAACTTAGAGACTCTTTTAAAACATAACGTGGATCTAAAAGTCCACAATTAATCAATGGAGAGAGAACGCTGTGATTTATTATTGATTGNTCCTTTAATACAGCATCTTCATAGATTCCAAATTCATTAAATCTCGTTTTTAAAAAATTTTGAAACCATAATTTTGAAGATTTGAAATCTGTGGGATACAAAAGTGAATTAAGTTCACCTAAATTTTCGGAAAAATTATCTTCAATNTATTTGAATGAACTTGTAAAATTTTTCGATTTTTTTGGCNNTTCAATTGTTGGTGTTTCCTTGTTTTTTGGANATTTTTCACGGTTCATATCATCATATGTCCACTTACCACCAACTGGACTTCCATCATTTTCTAATAAAATATCATATTTTTTTCTTTGGTTTTTATAAAAGGTAGTTTGAAAAAGTTTTTTTTTACTAGAACTGAAAAAAGGCTCTAATTCATCTTTCGCAGTAAGGAACAATTGATTTGGATGAATTACTAATTTAATATTATTCTGCTCACATCCAAATTTGATTCTTTTTTTAAGCCAGTTATCTTCTGGATCATAGATATGTAAAGTGTCTATGGNAGTGTTTTTGAGAAAAATCCTGATATCTGAATTTTTATCTTTTGAATCAATATAATTTATCTCAAAACCTTTCTCCGTGAGATAATTAAAATAGTTTTTCATACTATCCCTGTGAAAAAATATTTTTTGTTTGTGAAAATTAAATTGTTTAAAAAACAAGTGCTCTTCAATTAAAAATACAGGATATTTATCGTTTAAAAAAGAACTATTTTCAAATAGCTGATTAGGAAGAACTAATTGGGCAGAATTCATTATTTGATAGCTTTTTTATAAACTTCTAGACATCTCTGCCTTGCAAATTTGTGATCAATTATGGTGCCAACGTAGTTTTGTGAATCAAATTCAGGAACCCATTTTTTAACATAATTTAAATCTTTATCAAATTTTTTTATTTGTTCNTGGGGATTGAATATTCTAAAGTAAGGTGCTGCGTCAACACCACAGCCAGCTACCCATTGCCAATTTCCAATGTTACTTGCTGTTTCATAGTCGAATAATTTTTCTCTAAAATANGATTCACCAAATCTCCAGTCAATCAAAAGGTGTTTNCATAAAAAACTTCCAACAAGCATCCTTACTCTGTTNTGCATAAANCCGGTCTTGTTCAACTCTCTCATGCCNGCATCAACCAATGCATAACCTGTCATTCCATTGCACCACTTTGAAAANTCGTTTTCATTGTTCAACCATTCTATTCTATCATATTGAGGTTTGAAACTCTTGCTAACNGTNCNCGGGAAATGGTATAATATTTGTTGAAAAAATTCTCTCCATATTAACTCTTTCAAAAAAGTAATATTTGAAGATAATTTTGCCTTTNTCACAATTTTTCTAATNCTAATTGTTCCAAATCTCAAATGNACACCAATTTTTGATGTTCCATCTATAGAGGGAAAGTTTCTAGTCATTTCATATTCATCGATTACTTTTTTGGAAAGATTTATTTTTGATAAAGTAATTGAAGGTTTTTTAAATCCAACAGATGAAAAATTAAAGTTTGATTCAATAGTTGTTAAATTTTTAATTAATTCTTCTGATGAATAATTTTTGATTCCATTTGAATCTAATTTTGCTAACCATTTTCTTGAATAGGGTGTGTANACTTTGTAAGGAGAGCCATCATCTTTTGTAATATCTGATTTTTCGAAAAGAACATGGTCTTTGTAATTATTACAAGATATATTATGTTTATTTGAAAGCTTGATTATTTCATCATCTCTTTTTTTTGAATACGGNGTGTAGTCACGATTAAAATAAATACTTTGAACTTGGTATTTTTCAATTAAATTTTCAAACACTTTTTTTGGATCCCCATGAAATTGGATAATTGACTTGCCAATTTTTGATAGATCGTTATTGATTTCAACAATTTTATCCTTTATAAATTGAATTCTATGATCATTTTCTTTGAGTTTGTCTAAAATGTTTGTGTCATATATAAAAATTGGAACTACATTATTGTTTTCTTTTAATGCATGATACAAGCCTTTGTTATCATCTAAACGGAGATCTCTTCGAAACCAAAAAATTGAGATGGTTTTCAATTTTAGGAATTATTAATCGTTGACATTCCTCCGTCAACCCTTACAATTTGTCCGGTTATCCAAGAACTTTTATCACTTAATAAAAACTCAGTTGTATTTGCTATATCAGCTGCACTACCAAATCGTTTCAGTGGGTGCTTTTCACTAACTTTTTCTCTTTTCAAATCATTATTTAGAAATCTGTCTGCCATTGGAGTATCAGTTAGNGATGGTGCTATAACATTAACCCTAAGGTTTGGCGCATATTCGGCCGATAAAGATTTGGCAAAACCTTCAATAGCCCCTTTAGATGCCGAAACACTCGTGTGAAAAGGCATTCCAATTTTTACAGCAACGGTACTAAAAAAAACTATGCTTGAATTTTCAGATTTTTTTAAGTTTCCTATCACGCTTTTTAAGCATTTAACCATTGATAAAAAATTTATATTTAAATCTTCCATAAAAGTTTCAACTTTAAGGCTTCTAAAAGGCCTCAAATTTATGGTACCAGGGAAATAAACAAAACCATCTAGTGTTTCAGGTATTTTTTCTATCGGAAATTCGTCATTTGTTGCGTCAAATTTGATAAATGTTACATTTAATCCCCCTAAATTTTCATCAGATCTACATGCGATATAGATATTATGGTTTTCACAAATTTGTTTAATTGTTTCTTTTCCGATTCCAGTTGAACCTCCAATAAATAAAATATTTTTTTTCATAATTANATTTTTCCGAATAATTTTTCGAGTTTAGTGTGTCTGTAGTTAAAAATTTTTTCGAGTTTCTTTTTAACAAAAATTACGTGAGCAAATTGTCCTATTAAACCATAAGGAATTTTATAGTCAACAATATCTTCCATTAANATCCCACCATTAATTTTTTTAAAAAAATGTTTGTGGTGCCATAATGAATATGGTCCAAATCTTTGTTCATCAACAAAATATGCATTCTCCTTAACATGAGTAATTTCAGTAACCCATTTTAAATTGATTCCTAAAACTGGAGATACCTTATATTGTATAATTTGCCCAGCATAAATAGATTTATCAGCGCCACTAATTATATTAAAATTCATTTCATTAGGTGTGATGTCCTTTAAATTTTTTGGATCACTAAAAAATTTCCATGCTTTTTCCAATGAAATNGGTAACTCTTGTTTTGTCCTTAGTTGATATAACTTCAATTAATAATTTTTTGCCAAAAGTAAGTTTTTTAATGGTTATAATTTATTCATTGAAATAGATTTAATAAATTTATACATATAAAAAACTTATTATGAAAAATATTATTTACTATTCCTTTACTCTATTTTTATTTACATATTTCTCTTACGCTCAACTTCAAGCTCCAGTTGCAAGTCCTAGAGCAAAGATTTCTCAGAAAGTAGGTTTAGTTGATATTAACTTGGACTATTCTCGGCCCTCAAAGAAAGGTAGAGAAATATTTGGAGGTTTGGTTCCATTTGATAAAATTTGGAGAACTGGAGCCAATAACCCTACTACTATTTCGTTTTCAGGTGATGTAAAAATTAATAATCAATTGNTTGTGCAAGGAGAATATCACATTTACTCAGTTCCTACTAAAACGAATCTTGATCTTATAATTTATGAAAAAACTGACGCCTGGGGTTCTTTATCTCAATTTGATGAGTCATTGATTAAGGCCAGAGTNTCTGCTGANTTNAGGGACCGAGATTTTTCTAACGAAACATTTACAATATCAATAAACAATATTTCAAATAACGGATCATCATTAAATTTAATTTGGGATAAAAAATCTGCAACTTATATGATCGATGTAATGACTAAAGATAAAATGATTGAAAATATTAACAAGACTATGTCTAAAAATCCAACACCTAACGATTATAGAAAAGCAGCTGTTTATTATTATGAAGAAAATATTGATTTAAATAAAGCAGTTAAGTGGATTGATATAGCCTTCAAAGATTCTGATGATTTAAAATATTGGCAATTGAATTATAAGGCTTTGATATATGAAAAGGCTGGTAAAATNAAAAAAGCGAAACAATATGCAAAAATTGGTTATGAAAAGGCCAAAGCCAGTAACACTNCTGATGGAATAAACTTACTTAAAAACNTAAATGAAAGGNTAAATAAAAGATAAATTTATTTTTTTAAAANGTGGNTTAAAACACTTGACATAATTATTGTCAAGAAAGCACCAATAAAATTAAGCCATAGATAACCTATATCAGTAAAACCATAAATTAAAAAAATTAATGCTTGAGAAGTACATGCTGCCCAAAAAACATTATTNGCATTAATTTTTTTGAAAAAAAATCCGATTAGAAAAATACCCAATATTGTTCCGTAAAAAATAGATCCAATTATGTTTACAAGTTGTATTAAATTTTCAAATAATGTTCCAAAACTCGCAAACATTATCGCAATTACTCCCCACATAAAAGTGAACCATTTGGAAGCATTGACATAATGTTGTTTTGATTTAATTGTTCTTTGATTTCTTTTGTACAAATCAATTACAGTGGTGGCAGAAAGAGCATTTAGTTCCGAAGCAGTNGATGACATAGCTGCACTGATTATTACAGCCAATAGCAAACCGATCAATCCTTTCGGAAGGAAATTTAAAATAAAATACACGAAAACATAATCTCGGTCGTTAATTTCAACGCTTTTATTTTCTTTTTCAATTAATTCTTTGGCAATCTTNCTAATTTCATTTTCTTGAATGTGTATTTTTTTGATTTCATTTGTTATCTCAGATTTTTGGATATTATCATTTGAATTTATAAAATCATTTTGAAGTTTTATTTTTTTTAAATTCAAATCGTCATAATTTTCATTGATCTTTTTAAANTGAATATTACTATTGTTTTCAATAATTTCTTTAGCCTTTGGATTAAAATGAATTGGAGAAATATTGAATTGAAAAAAAACAAAAACCATAACCCCGACTAAAAGAATAAAAAATTGCATGGGGATTTTAAAAGCTGCATTAAAAAGTAATCCAAGCTGACTTTCTTTAATTGATTTTCCAGATAAATATCTTTGGACTTGACTTTGATCAGTTCCAAAATATGAAAGAGCAAGAAAAAACCCACCTGTTATACCACTCCAAAAGGTGTATCTAGTGTCTAAGTCTAGTGAAAAGTCCAAGATTTTCATTTTATNACCAATTGCNGCAACTTCAAGAGCTTTGGAAAAGTTTAAATCATTTGGAAATGAGTTAATTATCACAAAAAAAGTAGTAAACATACCAATCATAATTACAAACATCTGTTGTTTTTGTGTTATACTTACTGCTTTAGTACCACCACTAACGGTGTAAATAATCACTAAAAGGCCTATGATTATATTAAGTGTCTTTAAATCCCAACCCAGTACAGATGAAAGAATTATTGAAGGAGCATATATGGTGATTCCTGCAGCTAACCCTCTTTGCACAAGAAATAAAATTGCTGCCAACGTTCTGGTTTTTAAATCAAACCTAGTTTCCAAATATTCATAAGCTGTNTATACTTTTAGCCTGTGGTAAATAGGAATAAAAACCATACAAATAAGAATTATTGCNAGTGGAAGACCAAAATAAAATTGAACAAAAGTCATTCCGTCAGTAAATGCTTGACCTGGTGTTGATAAAAAAGTAATTGCACTTGCTTGAGTCGCCATAACAGAAAGTCCTATTGTCCACCAATTTGATGAATTACCCCCTTTGAGATATTGATTTAAATCTTTATTTGATCTTGTTTTTATAACTCCGTAAGCAACTATAAAAACGAGTGTAGAAATAAGAACTATCCAATCAAGTTGTTCCATTTTTACGAATAAGAAATTGTTATTAAGTAGAAGAAAATAACATAAACTGTGTTCAAAATTAAAATTATAGTGTAGCTATTTTTCCAATTATTCATTTTATAAATTATATTGAAATATTCATTTTTTTTAAACCTTCGATAAAGCGGCGAGTTGGGAAACCTAAAACATTGTTGTAAGATCCTTCTATTCTTTCNATTCCTATGTGACCTATATAATCNTGNATTCCGTAAGCTCCAGCTCTATCCATCACATCATAATTTTTAACGTAATGATTTATTTGAGAATTTTTTAGCTTTCCAAAATAAACTTTTGTTTCATCATTTAAAATTACTTGTTTCCCATTCACAGTTAAGCATATTGAACTGTAAACTTTATGCATCGCGTTACTCAAAGATTTTAACATACTAGCAGCTTCAATTAGGCTTAGGGGCTTTCCTAGTGCTTTGTTCTTAAACCAAACAATTGTATCGCAAGTTATTAAAAGTTGATTTTTTTTTAATTTTCTATAAAAGGGCTCTGATTTTTTTTTGGAGAGAAAATCAGTAATCAAGCTTTTTTTTAATTTATCAGAGAAACTTTCATCAACTTCCTGATTTAAGATTTCATATTTGATTTTCATTTCATTAAGCAACAAATGTCTTCTTTTCGATAAGGATGCTAACAGCACTTTATAACTTGAAATGTGATTNTGCATTCAAATATTTTGATCAGAGTTTNTAATTTTCCATTTCTTTTGGACTTTTAATGTTTGTTCCAAAACATCTCTAACACATCCNAACCCCCCTTTTTTTGGTGAGATGTAATCTGAAGTATTTCTTACCTCAGAAACCGCATCGTTAGGACAAGTTTTCAATCCAACTATTTTCATTGCTTCTAAATCAGAAATATCATCTCCCATATACAATGTTTCATTTCGTTTCATATTATTTATTTTCATGTGTTCATTTAAATCGGATGGTTTGTTTTCAGAACCTAAATAAATGTCTTTAATTCCAAGCTTTCTCAATCTTTTTAAGATTCCCTTGCTGTTTGCACCTGAAATTATTATAATATTAAAACCACACTTTAATGCTTTTTTTACAACTATTCCATCTTTTGAATTAAAACCTCTTGTTTCATTACCTTGTGAATCAACATAGATAATTCCATCAGTAAAAACACCATCTACATCAAATACAAAGTTTTTTATTTTTTTTAATTTCTCTTTATAACTCATTTCTGTTTTTTTAAAATAGATTTAGACAAAACTTCGTACAATTCAAAAAACTCTGAATTTTTTAATAAATGTAAGTGTTTTTTTATTGTTTCATCATCATTTCTAATAGCAGGCCCTGTTTGTGAATCTTTTGCATCAAGGTCAAATAATTTATCAGCTGTCTCTTTTATAAGTGGAAGTATAATTTTTGTATCTAACTTATTTGATTTTAGAATTTTTTGTGAAACCACATTTAAATAATTACCAAAATTGTTAGAGAAAATAGCTGATATGTGAACAAAAACTCTTTGATTACTTTTACAGTAAATAATTTTTTCACTCAAAGATTTACAAAAAAAATCGAGTTTTTTTAATGTTTTTTTATTGTTTGATTCAATTAATATTGGTAGGTCACTGAATTTGATTTCCCTATTTTTACTAAACGTTTGTAATGGGTATATTACTCCGTAATTTTCGTGATTTGAAAGAATTTCAATATCTGTTGATCCAGANCAGTGAGCTACAATAGAACTTGAATTTTTTTTAATTTTATTTGAAACACTTTGTATTGCATTATCACTTACACAAATTAAATATAAATCCGCAGGTTTTATTTTTTTAATGTTNTTTTCATAGTCTATCTTTTCCTCGAACTCTTGATCAATTTTTTTTTGTCTACCAATTATTTGACAAAGCTTTAAATTGTTGTTTTCTAATATAACTTTAGAAAAATGAAAGGCAATATTGCCTGTACCTATTATTACAACTTTAAACACATTNCAAAAATACAAATAAACTATNACGAAGTTTAAACACATTTTATTAGGTTTGCAAAAAAAAATATGGGTAATAAAACTTTTACAATGATTAAACCCGACGCTGTTGAGAATGGACACATCGGAGCAATACTAGAAAAAATAAATTCAGCTGGTTTTAAAATTATAGCTATGAAATACACAAAATTAAGTATTCAAAAAGCTNAAGAATTTTATGATNTTCATAAACAAAGACCTTTTTTTGAAGAATTAGTTTCCTTCATGAGTAGAGGTCCAATTGTAGCTGCTGTTCTTGAGAAGGAAAATGCTGTAGAAGATTTCAGAAAACTGATTGGATCTACAAATCCAGATCAAGCTGAAAAAGGTACAATTAGAGAACTTTTCGCTTCNTCAATGGGTGAAAATGCTATTCATGGATCNGATAGTGATGAAAATGCAATTTTAGAGAGCAACTTTCATTTTGAAGATTATGAAATATTATCTTAAGACAATTTTATCTATTATAACTTCACCAAATTCTTCATTTAGAATTTTGATAATTTTTTCCTTCCCATAGCTTAATTCTTCTCTAAGAACTGATGAGGAAAGTTTTACNTAAAGAGTACGTTTTTTTAATGATATATCGGATGTGTAAGAATTAATGTTAGAGCCCATCATTTTTTTCCAAACACTTTGAATTTTCACATTATTAAGTCCAACTTTTAAAGAACTGTTGTCAATTATATTATTTAAAATTGATTTAATTTTCTTAAGTTCAAAATCTCTTTTCATAGTTCAAAAATTTTATAGCTACAATTAATTTCTTTTATTATTTTTTCTGTTCTAGAGAGATCAGTATCAGAGATAAACAATTGTCCAAACTCATCATCTTTAACAAGGTTCATCAATTGTGCTACTCTTTTGTTGTCTAACTTATCAAATATATCGTCAAATAGTAAAATTGGTGAAGACTTAGATTCATTTTTTAAAAAATCGAATTGAGCCAATTTTAATGAGATAAGAAAAGATTTTTGTTGACCTTGACTTCCAAATTTTTTTATTGGAAAGTTGTCTATCTCAAAAATTAAATCATCTTTATGAGTTCCACAGGTTGTGAATTGCATAAATCTATCTTTTTCTATTGATTTTTCTAATAATTGATCTAGACTATTATTATTTAGTTGACTTTGAAAAATAATATCAACATTTTCTTTATTTTGAGTTATAGAGTTATACCTTTTAATAAAAACTGGAACAAAATTTTTGATAAATTGTGTTCTGGTTTTAAAAATTGGTTTACTAAGATCGCTAAGTTGATCATCATATATGTTTAAAACTTTTTTATCAAATNTGTTCTTCTTTTTAAAATATTTTAATAGTGCGTTTCTTTGAGTCAAAACTTTNTTGTAATCAATAAGCTGACTTAAATAAANCTTATTATTCTGAGAAATTACATGGTCTATAAATTTTCTTCTATTTGAACTTCCCTCTTGAATTAAGTCGATATCATATGGTGATATCATGACAATGGGAATAAAACCAATGTGATCAGAAAATTTTTTGTATTTTTTTCCATTTCTTATAATGATTCTTTTTTCTCCTCTTTTTAAACTTGTTATGATATTTTCTTGATTATCATTTATTTTGAATTTTCCATCTATTATCATNAAATCACTATTGTGTCTAATTGATTGTGATAGAATTGATCCGAAATAACTTTTTGTCATTGCAAGTTGATAAATTGAATCCAAAATATTAGTTTTTCCAATACCATTGTCTCCAATAAAACAATTAATACAATGGTCGAAAATAAGTGAATTATTTTCTATGTTTTTAAAATTTAACAANGAAAGCTTTTCCAGTATCATATGGTTAGTAAATTTACTTGATCGATTGATTTCATTGCAAATTATATAAAATAATTAGTATTTTATATTTATTCATTCGAATAAAATTTTATTTTTGCTCAACATTTGAGATCATGGCAACATATAAGAAGAANAGCTTTAAATCAAAAAACAAAAATTCAAATACTTCAGTTAATGAAAGTACAACCGCTGAGGTATTCGAATCATTAGATGTTGGTGCATCAAAAACTGAGTTGTTTGTCTCAAAATATCAAAACCTTATAGTTGCGTTTATATCTTTAACTATTTTAGTTGTATTGTCATACCTAGGTTACAAAAATTTTATACTTAATCCTCAATCTGAAGAAGCTAATAATGAACTATTTTTAGCTCAAAAGTANTTTAATGAAGCTCTAAATGACAACGATAATAAAGATTCTCTTTTTAACTTATCACTATATGGTTCCGAAGGAAAATTTGGATTTCTTGACATAATTNAAAATTANGGATCTACAAATGCAGCCGATATTGCAACTTACAGCGCTGGTATGGCTTATTATAATTTAAATGATTTTGAAAAATCAATAAACTACCTTCAAAAATTTAATAGTGACGATGAAATATTAAATGCATTGGCGTTAGGTGTGATAGGGGATTCATTTGCAGAACTAGATCAATTAGATGATGCTCTTGATTCTTACAAATCGGCTATAAGCTCTACTGAAAATCAGTTCACTACACCAAAGTTTTTACTTAAAGCTGGTAATATTTCTAACCTGCTTGGAAAAAAATCTGATGCTTTAAAATTCTACGAAAGAATTAAAAAAGATTTTTCTAAATCTCCAGAATCAAATTTAATCGACATTCAGATTGGAAAGAATTCAATCAATTAATTAATGTCTTCAGCAAATTATAATTTAGATCTGACAAATGTTCCTAATGCTGAAAATAAATCTTTTGGTATTGTTGTTTCAGAATGGAACGATGAAATCACNAATAATTTATTAATTGGAAGTTTAGATTTGTTGAAATCTAAGGGTGTTCTTAAAAAAAATATACACATAATTCGTGTTCCTGGTAGTTTTGAGTTAATTTATGGCTGTAAAAAAATGCAGGATAAAAATGTAGATGCTATAATTGCTATTGGNAGTTTAATTAGAGGCGAGACATCCCACTTTGATTACATATGTCAATCTACCTCACAAGGAATTAAAGACTTGAATGTTCAAGGAAAATCTCCTGTTATTTTTTGTGTTCTCACTGATGACACGCTTCAACAAGCACTTGATAGAAGTGGAGGCAAATTNGGAAATAAAGGNGAAGAGGCTGCAATAGCTGCTATAAAAATGTCATTTATTTGAAGTATTTTTTTGGAACCCAGAGCATTCCAAAACATTCTCCATCTTCTTTTCCAAGGTGCTTATGATGCACCTTGTGACCCCTCATAATTCCTCTAGCATACCAATGATTAATATTTCTAAAAATCTTGAATCTTCTGTGAATAAAAATATCATGAACGATGAAGTATGCCAAACCATATAAAAATATTCCTANCGCTATAGGTAAACCAAACCAAATATCAAATTCACCCCAAAGAATTACAAAAACCGCACTGATTCCAGCAAATTGAAGAAAAAATAAATCATTTCTTTCAAACCATGANTCATGGTCCTTTTTGTGATGATCTTTATGTAGAACCCACAAGAATCCATGCATAATATATTTATGAGTTGCCCAGGCTACAATTTCCATGAAACAAAAAGTGATTAATATAATTGTGATCCAGATGAGAGTGTTCATTATAAAATATTTAATCGATATCTAACATAAGACCTGGCGAGAACGTTCATTTTTTGATAATTAGGAACTCTGATTCTGGTTGACTTAATTTTTATGGGTGGAGTATTTCTTAACTTNTTCAATAATTTTAAATAATACTTGTAGGCTGTATATACTCCAAATCTTGATGATTTAGGGAGTCTGAAAATACCTATTATAGCTTTGGAAAAATCATCATCGATTTCTTTCAAAATATCTACTTTGGTATTTTCATCAAAATTATCTAGATTCAAATTCGGAAAATAACTTCTGTTCAAACCTTCATGGTCTTGTTTTAAATCTCTAAGGAAATTTACTTTTTGAAATGCAGACCCGAGTGACATTGCCGATGGTTTTAATTCTTCATAGAGAGATTTATTTCCATCAACAAATACTTTTAGACACATTAAACCTACCACATCAGCTGATCCGTAAACATATTCATTAAATTCAGTTTTATTTAAATAATCTTTTTTTTCTAAGTCCCATCTCATACTCTTTAAAAAAGAATTAATTAGTTCAATATCAATGTTGTATTTGTGAACGGTTCTCTGAAATGAATTTAAAATTGGGTTAAGACTTATCTTATTTTTTAATGAATAGCGTAAATCAATCTCGAAATTGTCAAGTAACTCTGTCTTATTATAATTATGAAATGAATCTACAATTTCATCAGCAAACCTTACAAAACCATAAATATTGTAGATATGAGGACGAATTGACGAAGATAACATTTTGGTTGCCAAACCAAAAGAGGTGCTATAACTTAGTGTTACAACTCTGGAACACTTTTCAGAAACCTCATCAAATAATCTTTTCATCTTTAATTATTAAATCTGAAACCAATTGCCCTGAAACTATTGCAGGAGGAACTCCTGGTCCGGGAACAGTTAGTTGCCCNCTAAAATACAAATTTTTGACTTTATTACTTCTTAAATTAGGTCTTAAAAATGCTGTCTGGAACAATGTGTTAGCTAATCCATATGCATTTCCTCCGTATGAATTGTATACATTTTTGAAATCATTAACACAGAAGCTCTCTTTAAAAATAATATTTTTTCGAAGTTTTTTACCAATATGTTTTTCTAATCTTGAAATAACGATATCGAAATAACGATCTCTTATTTCATTTGTATCTTTTAAGTTGGTTGCAATAGGTATTAAAAAAAATCCATTTTCATAGCCATTGGGTGCTGTTTTACTAAAAGTTTTAGATGTAAAATTGGCATAAAAAAGAGGGTCACTAGGCCATTTAGGTTTATCATAAATATCTTGCGCATGTTCATCAAAATTTGTATCNAAAAANAAATTATGATGTTCAACCTTTGGTATTTTGGTATCAAAACCAACGTAAAATAAAAGTGATGAGGGTGCCCATGTTTTNTTTTTCCAATATTNTTGAGAATANTGTCTNTAAATTTTTGGAAGCAAGGACTCTGTATGTGCATAGTCAGCACCCGAAATGATCAAATCACAGGAAAAAAATTTCCCATTAACATTAATTCCTTGAACTACATTGCCTTTTAATTTGATTGAATCCACATTCATGTTTGTTTTATAATTAACACCCAAAGATTTTCCCAGATTAATCATTCCTTTGACAAGATCAAAAAAACCGTTTTTTGGCTGCCATGTACCTAGACCAAAGTCAGCAAAATTCATAAAATTGTAAAAACCTGGTGTATTTGATGATTTAGCTCCTAAAAAAAGAACAGGAAATTCAAGAATTAANCTTAACCTGTGACTTCTAAATTTTTTTCTAACTTCTTTTCTAATATTGGTAATAAATGAAGATACTTTTCTAATGGTTTGTGAATTGACAAGTTCAATTGGACTAATTCCAGGCATCTCGTATAACATCTTTTTTACAGCAAGTTCATAATTTGATTTTGCTTCATTTATGAAGCTTTCTAGAACAACTGAACTACCTGCCTCTTCTTTTTCAAATNTTTTTTTTATTTTTTCCATNGAATCTTCAATCGAAATAGTATCATTATTTCCAAAAAACACCTTATANGCTGGATTTAATTTTTTTAATTCAAAATAGTCTGATCTTTTTCTATTAAAATCAGAGAAAAATTTTTCAAAAACGTCAGGCATCCAATACCAACTCGGTCCCATATCAAATGTAAAACCTTGTTTTTTGAATTGCCTTGCTCTACCACCAAGAGAACTATTTTTTTCTAAAACAGTTACTTTATATCCATTTTTTGCTAAGTAACAGGCAGCTGAAAGAGATGAAAATCCGGAGCCTATTATGAAAATATTTTTTTTTGACATAATTGTCTATAATAAAATGTGCGCGCGAGAGGATTTGAACCTCCACGAGAACTTAATCCCACTAGGCCCTCAACCTAGCGCGTCTACCAATTCCGCCACGCGCGCTAATAGGTTATGATGTGACCTGGCTGGGGTTCGAACCCAGGACCCTCTCCTTAAAAGGGAGATGCTCTACCAGCTGAGCTACCAGGTCAAAGTGATTTGGCTGGGGTTCGAACCCAGGACCCTCTCCTTAAAAGGGAGATGCTCTACCAGCTGAGCTACCAAATCTTAACTTAAATAAGAGCCTGCAAATATACTCTCAATAAATTTATTATTCAAAGACATTTTCTTATAAATTTGTTAATAATATATTCATTTATTTAAAAATNACNTCAGATTGAGTTGTCAAATTGTTTTAATAGGTTACATGGGTTGTGGAAAAACTACTATCGCTAAGTATTTGGCCAAAAAAATGTCAATTGACCACGTCGATTTAGATACTGAAATTGAGAAATCAGAAAAATTAAGCATACCTAAGTTATTCAAAAAATATAATGAAATTATTTTCAGAAAAATTGAAAAGANGAAACTATTAGATATNCTTGACTGCAAAACCAACTGCGTNATNTCTGTNGGAGGAGGAACTCCTTGCTATTTTGATAACATGAAAAGAATATGTTCTACAACAAAAAACGTTTTTTATCTAAAAACATCAAATGAAATTTTAGCAAATAGACTTTTTTTGAGCAGAAATAAAAGACCTTTAATTACCAAAATTAGAACAATTGAAAAACTGATAGAATTTGTTGCAAAACATATTTTTGAGAGATCAAGTTTTTATCAATTGTCTCACCACATAATTATTACTAATGATAAGTCTATTGATCAAATTTCAAAGGAAATAATTTTAGCTGTTAATCAAAAATAGCGCTAATCTTATTTTTTTGAATAAGTAATTTAATTCTTTCGTTTATTGAAGTCGAAATGGAGGTTCCTTTGATATCGACTTTTATTGGGAATTTTTTATGATTCCTGTCGATTAAGACTACTGTAACTAATTTNAATAACTGAGCATTTAAAATATATTTTACTGCGTGGATTAAGGTTTTTCCAGTATTTAATACATCATCTACCAAAATGGCAGTTTTATCATTCATTTTTTTTAAATCAATTTCTGTTAAAATTTTTTTATTGAGGTCTTTTTTGTCGATAACAAGTGGGTAAATTTGAATGTTTATATCGCAAATTTTCTCTAACTCGATTTTTATTAATTTCGCAATTTCAAACCCGTTTTTTTTAATACCAACTAAAAAAATTTCACTTTCATCCAAATTGCCTTCCAAAATTTGAAAAGAAATTCTTTTTAAAATTTTCTTAATTTTTTTATCGTCTAATATTTTTTCAAAATTTTTCAAATTAAATTATTTATTATTTAAAAAGTTTTTTAATTCTCTTCGATCTTTTTTACTTGGTTTATTTTCAAACTTGAAATTTTTTCTATTCAAATCTATAATTTCTTTCTTTTCAATTTCCGTTTCTTTTGTGCAATCCTCAACATACAAGTTAACAATTTTTGGTCCAACTCTTCTTTCAGGTATACTCAGTACCTTAAATTCATATAAAATTTGTTTTTTTTTAACTGTTATTATTATATTAGAAAAT
>PAGT01000024.1 GCA_002705485.1 Flavobacteriales bacterium
CTAAACTTATCATTCCATCTCTAAATTTCTTAGTATTTTTTTTAAGTTGTTTCAATAGACTTTTATTAGATTCAATTATTTCAATAGCTGCTAATGAAGCACCCACTATGGATGGCGCCAAAGTATTGGAAAAAAGGTATGGCCTTGATTTTTGTCGCAAAATTTCGATAATCTCTTTTGGTCCGCTTGTAAAACCTCCCGATGCACCACCGAGAGCTTTGCCCAGTGTTCCTGTGATTATATCAACATCATTCATCACATTCAATTCTTCGTGAACACCTCTTCCACTCGGACCTACAATTCCAGTTGAATGACATTCATCTGACATTACTAATGCATCATACTTTTTAGCTAGTTCACAAATTTTATCCATTTGAGCAATAGTTCCATCCATGGAGAAAACAGCATCTGTAACAATAATCCTATTTCTTAGTTTTTGCGCTAGTTTTAACTGTTTTTCGAGATCATCCATATCGTTATGTTGATACCTAAACCTTTGTGCTTTACATAATCTAATACCATCAATAAGCGAAGCATGATTTAATTGATCACTTATTATGGCATCTTGATCATTAAATAAGGGTTCAAAAAAACCTCCGTTTGCGTCGAAGGCAGCTGCATACAAAATTGTGTCCTCTTTACCCAAAAAATTAGATATTTTTTGTTCTAGTTTTTTATGAATACTTTGCGTTCCGCATATAAACCTAACTGAGGCCATTCCAAATCCAAATGAATCTAAGGAGTCTTTGGATTTTTGAATCACTTCAGCATTCGATGCCAAACCCAAATAATTATTTGCGCAAAAATTTAAGACATCTTCATTTTCTTTTAATCCTACACTAGAACCTTGCTTGGAACTAATAATTCTTTCATCTTTAAATAATCCAGATTTTTTTATTTCTTTAAGTTCATTTTTAAGTCTATTCTGAATAGATTTGTACATTGGAAACAAATTGATATTACAAAATTAATCTATTATAATTAAAAATTAATGAATAGAATACTAATTACAGGCGCTTTAGGTCAACTTGGTGTTGAGTTTATTAAATATTTTAAAAATTTAAATCTTTTTGTTTTAGCAACTGATATTCGTGAATGCAAAAAAGATATTTCTTGTGAATTTATACAATGTGATGTTTTGGAGAAAAACAAAATAAGTGATCTAGTAAAAAAAAATAAAATTGATACAATTTTTCATCTCGTTGCAACTCTCTCAGCGAAAGGTGAGGAGGATCCGTTTAAGTCTTGGAAATTAAATATTGATAGTCTTCAAACTATCATAAAAATATGTATAAAAAATAAAATTAAGAATGTTTTTTGGCCTAGTTCAATTGCTGTTTTTGGAACAGACTCAGAATTAGAAAATGTTCCACAAAACCCCGTTTTAAATCCGTCGTCAATTTATGGAATAACAAAATTGGCGGGTGAAAAATTAATAGAATATTATAATCAAAAGTTTAGTTTAGACATTAGATCACTAAGATACCCTGGAATAATATCAATGTCATCTAAACCTGGAGGAGGAACTACAGACTATGTAATGGAAATGATTGACTCTGCAAAAAATAAAAAAAAATACAGGTGTTTTCTATCAAAAAAAACTGAGCTTCCAATGATGTTAATTGATGATGCTATTCAAAGTGCATACCAATTAATGTCAGCCAAAAAATCCTGTTTATCCGTGTCAAGTTCTTACAATATTTCTAGTTTCAGTATTACACCTGAAATTCTAAAAAAACAAATTTTATTAAATGGCTTTGAAATAGATGTTGAATTTAGGCCTGACTTTAGACAACAAATAGCAAACTCATGGCCAAAAAAAATAAGTGATACTAAAGCCAAATCAGATTGGGGGTGGAAAGCAAAATACAACATGGAAGAGTCGATCAGAAAATCCTTAAATTTCTAATAATTTTTTTCTAAAGCTGCTGTGCAAAAAGCAAATAAAAAGGTTGGGAAAAGCATATCAATATCCCATTCAAGATGAAACCGAGATTTGACAAATATGGAGAATAAAAAACCCACAACTCCACCAATAATAAAAAAAACAACTCTTCTCACCTCTTAAATATACGATAAATTGATAAAATTAGTGATATCAGATGGTAGTCTATTGAGTATTGGAATATAACGAAAGATCGTTGTAAAATATTATTAATATTTTGAATATGGAGAATTTGATGGGTTTACTATATCAGTAAACCCATCAAATATTTTTAGATTGCGTACTTAACTCCTCTATAAACACCAAATAGACTAGTAGAACTATTGTTTTTATTCTTTTTGATGTTAAAAGGATTGTACTTTACCCCTCTGTAAGTTAAAACTGTGTCTTTATTTACGTTAGAATTTTTCATACATTCATTTAAAAAGTTAAACATATGTAACGTTTTTTCAGGATGCGTTCTCTCCACCCGCGACTATATTATGAATCCCAGTCTACACGGGATAACACNACTAANTTAAAAAAAAATANATAATTAACAAAATAAAGNACCTAAAAATATTAATATAATAATATAANCCCTTTATTTTATTNATTTAATAATTTATGATNAATTATTAATTAATTAAAATTATTGAATTAGATAAAAGGTTTAGAACATCTATTTTTATATTAGTTTTATGAAAAAGAAATGGATTCATTCACTTTGCTACATCTGTTATTTTATTGGATTAACTTATGGTATTGCTTCTTATGAATGGGCGTTAATAATATTAAACTCCATATTGATTATATTCTTTTTCCCATATTTAAAAAAATCTTTTGAGGAAAATAACTAGTTAAGCGGGGTGGCATTTTCTATTTGTCTACCCAAACTCTCAGGGTATTTATTAGCTTCATAAATTCTATTATTAATGGTAACCAAAAGAGAGTCTTTCACATTTTTATATGCATTGTCGTTTGCAAGATTATTTAGTTCAGATGAGTCATAGTTGAGGTCATATAGTTCAAAGTCCAAATTATCATTATGTAACCACTTTGTAAATCTGTAATCTTTAGTCTTTAAAGAATAACCTTGTGCTATTCCAGTTGGAGTCCATACACGTAATTCAGTTAGCGCATTTTTCCTGATTTGATCTCTGTTACCCTCCAAATACGGCTTTAAACTTTTTCCACTTAGAAAATTTGGTGGATTCATGCTAAGAAGATCCATAATAGTTGGATATAAATCAACCAGTTCTACTGGATCATCAACATTCCCATTTTCATTATTAATGCCTGGTCCAGAAAATATGAGTGGAACTCTAGTTGCGTGGTTAAATAAAGTTCTTTTTTGCCAGTGACCATGTTCTCCCAAATGATAACCATGATCAGATGTAAGTATTACAATAGTGTTTTTATCTAAACCTGTTTCCTCTAATTTATCCAAAATTCTTCCAATTTGAGCGTCAACAAAGCTGGTAGTTGCGTAATACGCCTCTTTGATTGTTTTTGCCAAGTTTTCTTCAAGGTAATTTTGTACTTTTTTTTCTCTTACAGAACGTGCTGCAGGCATCGGAATGGTTTTTAAATATTCTTCATCGCTAAATGGAATTGTAAAATCCTTTTCATCAAACATATCATAATATTTTTTAGGCGCAACAAATGGAACATGTGGTCTAAATAATCCATATGCCAGAAAGAAATTTTCTCCAGTTTTAGCAAATTCATCCAACAAATCGATGGTTTCGTTTGCCCCTATTCCATCAGTCTGTTCTTCATCNCTGCCGTCAGCCTCAAGCCAACTTAAAGTTCCACCGTATTCTCCTGCCATCAATGTATTTATTTTATCTTCCTCTTTTTTATCTCTTCCCCAAGGATTGAAAGTTCGATCCCAAGTAAACGGATCATCGTGACCTGCTGTTCCAATATCTCTTGGATTGTGATAATGGTAAATTTTTCCAACTCTAATTGATTGATAATTTTCAGATCTGAATTTTTGCCCTAATGTTACGACATCTGGTATTGTTTGTCGAATATANAATCTTAACTGTTTTGATTTTGTTTGGTCTGGATAAAGTCCGGTCATGAAAGAAGCTCTTGACGGACCACAATGCGGATATTGGTTGTGTGCATCTGTAAAAAGTAATCCTCTACTGGCTAACTTATCAATATTTGGTGTTACGGCCTGATCATCACCATATGCACCAATTGCACAATTCAAATCATCAGCTACAATAAAAAGCACATTAAGTTTTTTATTAACATTTTTTTTGTTTTCTGTTGTGCAAGAGAAAATTAAGAGAAGTAATAAAAGAATCGTAAATTTTGTTTTCATTTAAATATTTTAAAAATAGATAGATTTATTGAAAATAAAAATTATTCTGAAAAAAGTAAAGGGAATAAATAAAATATCTATTCCCTTTAGTGACCTCGGCAGGATTCAAACCTGCAACCTTCTGAGCCGTAATCAGATGCACTATTCAGTTATGCTACGAGGCCTTAATGTTTNACAAATATAATAAGGTTTTAAAAACATATTAAATNTTGTTAAAAATGTAAATTATATTACTTTTGTAAGTCNNTNAATGAAAATTATACTTTTTAAAANATTAATTNTTTTTTCTCATATGTTTGTNAANAGCCAAGTNTTAGATATTATTAACCCTGAAGAGAAAGTAGGTTTGAATAATTGGTCCATNGTNAATGATGACGTAATGGGTGGGGTTTCAACCTCGTATTTATCATTGAACGATGAAAACAATCTTATTTTTAATGGTAACCTATCATTAAAAAACAATGGAGGATTTGCATCATCAAGAATGGTTATTGCAGACAAAAATTTGACAGGTGTAAAATCCATTAAAATTAAATTTAAAGGGGATGGAAATACGTATAAATTAAGGCTAAATCAAATTAACAGACGTGTTTCTTACTCTTGTGATTTTAAATCTGTGAAAGATAAATGGGACGAGGTAAATATTTCAATTAATGATTTTAAACCGACATGGAGAGGATATACTTACAACGATTATCCGCCAGTCGATTTAGATAAAATTAATTCGTTAGGATTACAAATTTCTGACAAACAAGAAGGGTTATTTCAATTAGAAATAAAATATATTAAAGCACTTTATCAATAAAAATTAAAAACTAAATTATGAAAAAAACAGTCTATTCATTTCTCTCACTTTTATTTACATTGACCTTATTTTCACAAAAAACATTGGTTTCAGATCTTGACGGTTTAGAAATGAACATAGGTGATGTATTTAATCCCTCTACTTATGTAGCTAACTCTGACGGAGAAAAATCAAATTGTAATTTTATTATTTATTACAATAAAAGAGGGGTCTTTTCAACAGCCAATTCAATTACAATTGACAGGGAAGCTGGCAGTTTNAAAGCTAATGAACCTGGAACCCATGAAGTCGTAGCAATTTGCATCGGTGAGGGAGGGAAAAGACATAGTAAAACTTTTGAGGTTTTTGTTAACTACCCTGATGTCTCAAAAGTAACTTTAAAATTAAACAACAATCCAATATATGTTGGNAATTANATTCCTTTGGTATATGAAATAACNGATGAAAATAATGTNACAAGAACAATTGACTATTGGAGTGCAGATGTTGCTGCCAAATACTTCTCCAAAATTAGTTTTTCAATTAAATCTCTAAGTGAAAAGATCGAGATAGATAATGCAAATAATATTTTAGCTTTAAAAGATGGAATTTCAACAATAGAGGCAAACATTGGTGGTGTCACAGGATCTATTGACGTAAAAGTTCTTAAGAATCCTGCATCGAAAATCGATCTAATTTCAAATATGACAACTGCGAAAACTGGAGATGTTATTCAGTTTGAATCAATTATTAAAGATAAAAGAGGAAATGTATTGAGTAATATTCCTGTTGATTACTCATTCACTGGAAAATCTTTTGATAAAAGCAATACCGCCTCAGGTTTAATTTTGGATGATGGTAGATTTGTAGGAGATGTTGCAGGAAAATATATCGTAAGTGCTAAAGTTGGAAATATTACGGCTTCCAAAGTTGTAAATGTTTTCCAAAGAAATGTTAAAAGAGAAGTGAAAACAGTTGGTACAGGTTTAGTTGGTGATAAGCACACTTCAGATTTTTGGGTTTTTGAGGGAGTTGACGGAAACGATTATGCTGTAACTGGAACTTGGGGAGCTGATGGAACATCTTATTTTTGGGACGTAACACAACCCGATAACATNAAAAAAATAGACAGCGTTCAAGTTGATGCAAGAACAGTTAATGATGTTAAGGTATCCAGCGATGGTAAAATTTGTGTTATAAGTCGTGAAGGTGCATCCAACAGAAAAAATGGAATTATCATAATTGATGTTTCCAACCCATATGANGTTGAAATTATTTCTGAGTATACCAAAAATTTAACAGGTGGAGTTCACAATGTTTTCATATACGAAAACCATGTTTATGCTTTAAGTAACGGTGAAAGATTTTATGTTATTAATATTGACGATCCTAAAAACCCATATGAAGTTGGAATGTTTGAAATAGGTAAAGAAGGTCAAGCTATTCATGATGTTTGGGTTGAAGATGGAATTGCATATTCCTCGAACTGGAGGGATGGTGTTTACCTCATTGATGTAGGAAATGGCATAGTTGGTGGTTCACCTTCGANCCCAATTGCTTTTGGAAACTATACTTATGATAGTGGTGCACATCATGCTACTTTTCCTTTTAAAAGCAAATCAACCGGAAAATTTTACACAATTTTAGGGGATGAAATCTTTCCCAATGGGGTCAATCCAAATGGTACAAGTGAAACTGCAGGCTTTCTTCATTTTGTTGATTTTGATGACTTGAATAATCCTGTCGAAGTAGCTAGGTACGAACTTCCCACTCATGGGTCTCACAATTACTGGATTGAAGATGATATCTTGTATATAGGTATGTATACTGCTGGGGTAAGAATTGTTGATATTAGCGGAGATCTGTTAGGTGATCTCTATAAACAAGGTAGAGAAATAGGATATCTTCTTACAGGAAGTTCCGATGGATACATACCAAATGACACAATGGTTTGGGGTGCCCAACTATACAAAGGACATGTGTTTTATTCAGATTTTAACACTGGTTTAGGAGCTGCTAAAGTTGCTCCAGTAAAACCTGATAATTCAAAAACAAATANAAGAGTTTTAGACTAATGAAATATTTTTTTATTATATGTTTGTTTGTAGCCCAAATACAAGCTCAAGCTCAGAACTATTTTATTTATGTTGCAGCTGAATCAGATGATACAGTCTCTTTATTGAAATTCAACGGAAATACTATTTCCGAANTTGATAGATTTGAAGTAGGTTATTATCCAACCGAAATTGAGGGTCCTCATGGAATAACTGTTGATCCAAATGGAAAATACTGGTATTTATCACTTGCACACGGAAATCCATTTGGTAAACTTTTAAAATTTTCAACCAAAAATAATAAAGTTGTGGATGAAACCACTCTTGGATTGTTCCCTGCATCAATGCAGATTTCGAAAACAACTGGACTTTTATACTGTGTGAATTTTAATTTACACGGAAAAATGGTTCCAAGTTCAGTCTCTGTCGTTGATCCTGAAACCATGACCGAAATCAAAAAAATTGAAATTGGTGCAATGCCCCACGGATCAAGAATTTCCCCTGACGGCTTAAAACAATACTCAGTTTCAATGATGTCCTCTGAACTTTATGAAATCGACGCTCTTGACTTAAGCGTTACAAGAAAAATTAATCTTGAAAATACTATGAGTGGTATGGGCACTATGGACAATACTGACAAAAAGATGAAAATGAATCATTCTGAAAAACAAAAAAAAGGAATGAAAATGAAGGACATGTCACATTCAAATGTCAAACCAACATGGGTTATACATCATCCAGTCAATAAAACACTATACATCGCTGGTAATGGCTCTGATGAAATAATTGAAATTGACGCTGAAAACTGGAAAATAAGCAAGAGAATAAAAGCACAAAAAGGCCCATACAATGTAGAGGTTACNCCNNACGGAAGGTATTTAATTGCAACATTGAAAAGTGTAGGTAGTACTGCGATATGGGATCTAGAAAACAATTACAATCTTACCATTCTTAAAAATACAACAACGGTATCTCACGGAATAGCAATTTCTTCCGANAGTAAGTATGCTTTTGTNTCNCTNGAAGGAATTGGTGGAGATCCAGGTATTGTNGATGTAATANGTCTGGAAGATTCCAAAATTATTTCTTCAGTTGAAGTTGGAAAACAAGCTGGTGGAATTGCATTTTGGAAGGCNGAATAATAGAAANAACATTAATTCCAAACACCCCTATCGATATTTTCTTTAAGTTTTGTGTAATCAATGTTTTTGTACTTAGCCTCGATAAGCTCCTGAATTTTTTCATATTTAATCTTCAGTTTAAAGAGCATTTCTAAATTAAACTTTAAATAGGTTGACTGTAATGAAATTATGTTTTCAAATTCTTTATTTCTTAAAAGCTCATTGGTTTTAAAATCAAATTTTGTGAAGTTCAAAGGCATTTCACTGAACTCCAGCATATCGCTGTAATTAGTTGAATTTCGGGTTGAAAAATTTTTATTAAAAAAAGGGTCAAAATACTGCCAAACACCTGATCTTAAAACTCTATCTTCCTCCAATATTTGAGAAAAGGTTTTGGGCAAAGATGATACCAAAGTTTTTAAATTTTGATCACTAATAATTGACAGTTTTCCTGAGTTAATAATTTCGTTTAAAACTCCCTCTTGCGGAACATGCCTCCAACCAGAAAAGGTTATGTAAAACATCAAACTATCTAAACTATGTTCAGATTTCCACTTTCCTTCTGGACCAGTATATTTGAGTATCTCGCTTGATGAGTTTATAATTTGTTTCTTCTTTGAAACAACAAAATCTAAGTTGATTATGCTAGAGGAAATTTCATTATGTAATGAGAGTAAAATCGTTTTTTCCTCATTTATTATTTTATTTTTTTCATTGAGATTATTAAAATAAAGTGCGATTAACACCCCTATTACTACCAAAAAAACTTCAGCAATCGCAAACTTAAAATAGTCTTTAATTTTAGATGACTTATTTCGGTTGTAAGTAAAGAAACCCATTTGTTATGAAAAATATAAATTTTGACAAAAAAATACCCTTCAAAATTGAAGGGTATTTTTAATTATTTATATGTTATCTTTCAGACAATACGAGTTGAAACATTTGCGTTTTAACACGACTTGCCATACTTTGCCACTTTTTGATTCGATTAAGTCTCTCTTTTGTGGGTTTTGCAGTGTTAATTGCAGATTTATGCATGTCCTGCGTAGAATCAAAAAATCTTGCATTTATATAATCCGATTCATCATTGTGAGGAGANACAATTTTGTGCAAACCATAACCTTTGAGCATTTGATTGTTTTTCATNGACGGTACCCTGCTCTTAACAAATTGTTCATAATCATACCACTTTCCACCTCCAACATCAAAGAAATTTAAAACAACTATTTGGGCTGGTTTACCATCAACAGGAGCAAAACCACCCTTCAAAACAGTTTGAACGAATTCATTGCTTATAACCATTTTTCTTCTGTCTTTACGAACCAAATCCAATTCAGATGGAGAAAACATATTGTTTGGATTTCCTATTCTCATGTTTTGATCTAGGCCTTGAAGGTGTGCAAAAATGAAAGTAGTATACTCTGAATTGGTCATTTCTGGACCAACTGCTCTCCACATATCCCATCCAATTTTTTCACCAGCATCGATTCTGGCTTTATGAATTTTAGAGAAATAGTTTTTTTCAGCTTCTACAAACTGATTCGCATACTNTGATTTTACCTTAAAATAGTGTAAACCTACGTATATTTCCTCTTGAGAGAAGGAAAAGAAAAAACTCAAGGAAAATAAATAAATAAATAAATTTTTTTTCATAATNANTAATTAATTGGTTATTTAAATTTATTAAAAACATTCTTTATAGNANGCACNATANTNANGTTTTTTTNTTNATACGACATTTTTTACTACAATATTTTACATTATCCCAATCTTTTTTCCATTTTTTTCTCCANGAAAANGGTCTATTACAAATGGGACAAATTTTATTTTCGAATTTATTTTTTGNCATTTTTTTTCCAGAANANACCNAGAGGNAAAAAAAGAAAAAGAGCATAAATATTAAAAANCCATCCTATNAGTGGAACAAGAATCATNAANGCAACTAANTACTCTTTTTTCATGAATCTAATTTAAAAATTATTGANCATNCATTTGAAAACATATTGTAAATTTAGTTTATGAAATGTATTAGTATATTTTTTTTTATGATCCCATTTTTAATTTATGGGCAAAACAAGTTTAATACTAATGATTTAAGTTTTTATGGTCAAAAAATTGATCTTAAAAATATCCAAAATTTTAAAGAAAATAAAATTGATTTCTTAGAAAATAAAAATAAAAGCATAAAAATAGAAGGGGAAATTTTATCTACTTGTCCCATGAAAGGTTGTTGGATGAAAATTGAAGTAGACAGAGATACTTTATTAGTTAGATTTAAAAATTATGGTTTTTTTGTTCCAAAATTTGGATCTGAGGGGAAATCAGCAGTTATNAATGGTNTANTTTCANAGGACACAATAAGTGTTNNNCAGCTAAGGCANTACGCTGAAGATGCTGGAAAATCAAGCTATGAAATNTCACAAATTAAAAAACCTGAACTAACTCTTTCTTTTTTGGCCGATGGTGTGATTATTAAAAATTAAANTACTCTATNTAGCCATTGATATCAAATTGTGAGAAAAAGTCCCAAATTATCTTGTTGGTNGTATTGCCTTTATAATTAAAATCAAACCAAATATGATCACCTTCAATAACTTTATAATGATCTATTAAAATATTATTATTGTTTACATATCTATATTTTTCAATTAATGTTCCGTTATCATTAAATGAATCTAAAGAAGGGTTACCAGTAGCATTATTANAATTTTTCCAAAAATTAAGAACTGATTCNACAGAATTGTAAACCCCACCGCCATCATAATAGTCATTTGTACCATGTAATTTAATCAAGGGAATAGAATGCGATGGAGTACATTCATTTTGAAGCATATAGCCTGAAACTGAACCAATAGCGGCAATTAAGTCACTTTTATAACAACCTAATGCATAACTCATCATTCCACCATTTGAATATCCAATTGCATAAACTCTTTTGTTGTCAATCAAGTTTTGAGTAGATAATTTATTGATTAATGCTTCAANAAANCCCAAATCATCAGCATTACTTTTGTTGTCGCCACCNTTTAAGGCTGCATTCCANTGAGGAGANCCATTNAAATCACTTCCTTGNGGATAGANCAAAACAAAACCTTCTGATTCAGCTAAACTGNTCATATCGGTNTATTGCATGTAATCACTNGCACTACTTCCAAATCCATGAAAATTAAGNANNACAGGAAGTTTGTTTGAACCATCGTATGTACTGGGAATGTATTGCAGATACTCACGGTCCACCCCATCATAATTTAGTATTTGATTATTTAGTCCTTGTGTTAAGGATGAACTTTCCTGTTCGGAGCTGCAAGAGATTAAAATAATTGTGAAGCAGAGGAGGATAATAACTTTTTTCATAACAATAATTAATCAATAACAATGCCTAACTTTTTTAAATATGAAAAATTAAAAAGTTAAAATCAGTACTTAAATTGTTTTATTTAGTTCTTGCTTGAGCAACTATTTCCTTGTTAAATTTATTATCATCTTCAATTATAGCAAAAAAGCTCATCATAAAATCATTCATTTCTTCAAAAGCTGATTGACTATCAAATTCGGATTTTAATGAATTAACAACAGCTATAATTTGGTCCTTATTTTTTAAGAATTGACCTCTTATTTCAGTCATTAATTCAACATCTCTTTTAAATCCTCTATATTGTCTTTCTGTAAGTGAACTCAAATTTAAGGTTGGATTACCAAATCCATAACTCGGAGAAACCCATCCAGTCATATCAAAATCATATGGAAGGGGTATGAATTTTTTTTCAGAATTATATAATAACTTACCATTATGCTGATATGCTACTGAAAAATCAGTGTTTCCAATCATGTACTGGAAAATAGCATGTTGAACCGAACCTATTCCGTCCATTGCTAACGGATGAACAAATTGTTCAACCACTTTTCCTCCAAATCTTTTTTCCAGTTTACTGTCATCTTCTATTAAAAAACCTTTTAATGAATAAGTTTTTTCCTTTTTACCTTTTGGTTCANTAAACTCAATATTAACTCTTCTTGTTTTGAAATGATATGGGGAAACNAATTCGTAAACCTTGTANGCAAGATACTCCTTGAGTATATTGTCATTTTTCTCANCGTCAGTTCTACATGGAATTACTAATTTCATTTTTTTATTACCATCAAATATTGTGTTTTTGTAATTNCTTTTTTTCATCTTCATTTTAATTGGCGGAAAATAGCATTTTGCTCTTCTAAAATTACCACGTGCTCTTAATTCAACTGGTATCGTTTTCCATTCGTTTTGGTAGTTGTAAGCCAAATCTGTTTTGATGTAAGTTGAATCATTTGTCTTTTTCTTCATATTTTTATTGGAATAATTTAATTTTATTTCCATTGGTGTTTGGTCAGCATAAAATTGGTCAGAATCCAATTCTTTTTGTGAAAATCCAACAAAAAAGATTGCAAAAGATGCGATAGATGTAATCAGGTTTTTCATAATGTAATGGTATAANTAATTTTTTGTTTATTTTAGTCTAATATACGTTATTGTATTAAGTTATTTTATATGTCAAGTTACTTNGTAATTTTAAATAAGAAAACATTATATGCGCTTTTAATCTCGCTAATTGTACTTTTCCTATCATATCGATTTTCAATTACATACAACATTGATCTGACTCTAATAAGTATCGCAATAATTTTCCCTCTAGTATTCACCATAAGAGGAGCTTTCAGGCGCAGAGAAAAAGCTATCGAACATTTGAGTCTTTTTAGAGGAAGTTTAAAAACTGTTGAAAATATAATTAGAGGCTCAAAGCTGGAAGAAAGTGACATCAAAATATCATTTGATTTAATAACCAAATGCAATAAAGGTTTAATAGATTATTTAAGTGATGTTGTTCCTACAACAAAATCTCACGATGATAATATAGAGGAACTATACAGTTTTTTATTGTCAAAAAGAGATGTCATTGGAGGAGGAACTTTACAAAAAGTTTCTAGGTTTTTAAAAGACACATACGATAGTGCTGATAATTTAGTTGGAATACATACTCACCGAACGCCGATTAGCTTAAAAGCATACTGTTTAATTTTTGTTTACATATTTCCTGTAATTTATACTCCAACGATAATAAATAAAATAGGAATTGATAACCCACCTTATTTAACCTATTTCATTGTCATACTGAGTCAATTTATATTAATTTCATTATATAATATACAAGATCAGATGGAATATCCATTTGATAAAGAAGGTATAGACGATATTGATTTGGATTTATTCAAACTGGAAAGAGATAATTAACAGTTTATTTTACTAAAAAACATTCTTAAGTCATTAGAATTAATTAAAACCCTAAACTTTCAATTACCTAATTTCTTTTACTTTTATATTTCTAAATTCAACAGGGTGTCCCTCTGATTGTAATGAAATATATCCNTCACCTAATGATTCACCTATTTTAGCAATATAATTAGACGGGACTCTGTCCCCNCCTATTTTAATATTAGTATAAGTCAACACGGTGTCACCCTCCACAATATGTTTGATTATTTTGTTTGANTTAACAACAACTTCAACCTTAACCCAATTATCTTTGTGAAATGTTTTAGAAGCTGAATTGTTACAGTGCTTTTTAGCTAATTTTTGGTTTATGTCAACATCGGTTCCGGGACTACAAACATTTGCAGTTGTTCTTTGCCCCTCTCCTAAACCACCAAGCAATTGGACCTCTGCACTTACTGGAAATTCTTGATCAATCAACATAGTTGATGGATCTTGACAATGCAACATAATTCCACTATTTTTCACAGACCAGCCCGGGGCACCTTTTAGATGATTGCCACTGAATTTATACTCAAGGCTTAAATGATAGTTTTTAAACTTTCTCTTAGTATAGAAAATGTGACCAAACTTATTCTCGAAGGAATCATAATTTTCATAAGAAACCTTTAAATTTCCATTTTCAACTTTAAAAGTATTGTTGTGATTTTCTCCAAAACTGTGATATCTAATCTTCATATCCCAACCACTTAAATCTTTTCCATTAAAAATTGTTTCCCAATTTTCTTGAAAATCTTTTGCTTTTTTTTCAGATACAAAATTTACAAATATCAAGATTGCGAAGATTGAAAATAAAAAATAAAATATCGATCTAATTTGTTTTTTCATGTTATGTTTTTTTTAAATTAAAAGTTAAGCCTGCATTCTTTCGTAATCTGTTTAATAAATGGTTTCCCATTGCTACAGAGGGTGTTAAAACCCCTCCTAACTCTGGTAAGGAGTCTTTAGCCAAACAAACAGCAGATTCAGCAATCATCTTTGAAGTTGAACCATAACCAGGATCCATATCACCAGTAACTTTAGCAACTCTTTTTTTACCATTTTCAGCATCAATATAAAATCTAAAATTAAAAAATCCTGATTCCCTGCTTTTTTTACTTGGACCCTCGCCCGGAGAAGGTAGTATTAAATCAATTATTTTTTTTAAAAAACCTCCTGGTTTAGCCATTGCTAAAATCAGCAAAGGAAATGAAATCAAATAGGCCTTTATTTTGCCGAAAACACCTTTTCCACAAAGAGTGGCTTCACTGTAAAAAAAATTTTTACCGTACTCAAAATTAGTAAGTGCATTACTTCTTCTTACAATTTTTGTGTTGATTGATGCCATAACAAATGGAGCAATCCAATTATCAGAACATTTATCATAAAGAATTGTTTTTAGATCCGGTTTATCGGGGCCATCCATTTTACCAACTGGATTAAGTCCATAAGGATTCATAAGAGTTTTATATATACTTTTATTTTTGGATGCCTCTTTCCTTACATTACTTAAACTTGCATAGGTTCCTCCACTAATTCCGCCCTTTATACCAGCAACCCTCATCTCAATTCTTTTTGCTCTAGTTAAGTTGGATTCGGATAATTCTTTTTGGATATAATAAACACCCAAATCAGAGGGAATAGAATCAAAACCACATGAATTGACGATTTTAATTTTTTTTGTTTGTGCCTTTTGATGGAATCTATCAATTATCTTTCTGATCCATTGAACCTCACCTGCCAAATCGCAATAATGGGTACCATTTTTTATACAAATTTCAACTAAATCAGTGCCATACTTTGCGTAAGGCCCAACTGTAGTACAAAGCACTTTAGTTTGACTAGCCATTTTCTCAAGACTTTTTAAATCGTTAGCATTAGCAACCAAAAAAGGTAAATTTGGTTTTGAAAATTCATTTTTAATTTGCTCTAGTTTTTCTTTATTTCTTCCGGCTATGGCCCATTTGAGGTTCTGAGCTATACCATATTTGNTGATTAGATATTCAGTTACTAGCTTTCCAGTGAAACCAGTACTTCCCCAGACAATTACATCAAAATTCTTTTTTTTCATTAATTATAAAAATAATAAGCTAGAAACAAGATAAGATAAATTAATAAGTATAATCTGTAATAATTTCTGACTTTTAAATAATTTTTATCTTCCGGATAAATATTGAAAATTAAACCTTTAATTTCTTTCCAAAATACAGGCTTAATATTAATTTTCCAGCTCTGAGTCTGGTATACAATTTTTCTGAACTTACTTCTAAAATAAGTGCTGGGTATACCCCATATTAGCAATAAAAGCAAGTATAATGACAGGTCTATAATTTTTCTATTATTGGGTAAAGTAAAATTCCTGATAAAATACCAATAACTATTATTAATACTACAAATATATATTGTTTTAAAAANTCTCTTTTCATATCAATATTAAAGATAAGTTTATTTTGAAAATAAGCTTTCAATTGTTATTTCCTATCGATCATAATAAAAAAATAACTACTATGTAGTGCTAGTTATTTATATTTGCATCAATATGAAAAAAAGAAAAAAACCTGATAATGTTGCTGATAACCCAAATATACTTCCTTATGCATCAAATATTGGAGCCCCAGCAATTAATCCAGATGACGTAAGCTTATGGAAAACTGAAAAGGTTTTTAAAACAAATAAATTTTTTGAAGCAAAATTTAATGAAATAAAGGATGAGTATAAAAAACTAATTCAAAATTATGAATGGAATAAGCTTGTTTATGCCTCAGACTTTAAATTTGAACCTGATGTTGGTAGAGTCTATTTTCTATATCAAAAAGAAGATGAAAGTCTATTTCTTTCAATCATTGAACCAGAAATGTGGGACAAAGTTTTCATTGGTGCATTTAAACTTGATTCCGATAATAAGTGGGTAAAACTTGAGAAAACAGTTCAGTAGTATAATTAGTTTACTTTTAAAAAATCCCAAACTCTCATATAAAGTTGATCATTTGGACCAAAGTTAGACTGATGACGTGCTCCGTTTACCAGATGATAGCTTACCAAACGATTATCATCACAATCAGTATATGTAAAAGAGTTGACTGAATAATTTCCCCAATTTGAAGAATTTTCAACCACTCCATTTAGATTACAATTTGAATTTAAGGCCCAATTTTCAGCACTTTGTTTGGCTGAAAGGAAAGTATGACCAATTATAGATTTTCCGCCATTTACAGGGATTACATCATCATTGGTNCCGTTGATTTGAAATAATGAGATTGGTTTTTTAGCAATAGTGATAGAAATAGAATCAGACTGTTGACTAATAATAGGTGCAATTCCTGTGAAAATTGAAGTTTCTTTGGCAATTTTGTTAAGGATTAATGATCCATTTGAAATACCTATTCCATAGATTTTATCAAAGTCCATTAAATCAACAGGTAATACATTTGTTTTTAAATGATCAACTATTTTTTTAATAAACATTACATCATCTGCTTTTGAATTTTCATTTCCACAGTTCCAACTTTTCAAATGACCGTCAGGAAATATTGCTATAAACTGATCGCTGTCTACGAGATTAGTGATTTGAGGAGTGTTTTGCAAAAACCCATAAGCCTCTCCACCATTTCCATGAAAGAAAAAAACAAGAGGATATTTATTTTTTGTAATTTTTTTTGGCGCTCTAACCCAAAACTTTCTATCAACTTTTTCACTTTCAATAATTTGTGGAATTGTTGCTGAATAAATATAGTTATAAACTACATCAAGCTGATTTGNCTCATCAGTAGATGAACATGACAAAAAAACAAATAATATTAATAATCTAAACATGATTTAAAATTAAATAGAATATTTTTTTTAATTGTTATATTTATAACAATACAGACTAAAATTGTTATTTATGGAAAGATTTTTAGTTTTAGGTCTTGGAAAAGTCGGAACGTTGGTTGGAACACTACTTTCACAAAATTATTACGTAAAAGGAGTTGATGAAAAAAAACCACATTATAATTATAGATTACCTTTTGAATCAATTATATCCGATGTTTCAAATATTAAAAAAATAAAATCCTTAATGAAAGATTTTGACACCGTCATATCTGCACTACCTTACTATTTAAATATTCAAATTGCTAAAATTGCCCATGACTTAAATCTTCACTATTTTGACTTAACGGAAGATGTTGAGACTTCTAAATACATTAGAAAATTAAGCAAAACATCTAAAAAAGTGATGGTTTCACAATGCGGATTGGCACCTGGCTTAATTGGAATCATAGGTAGTAATTTAGCAAAAACGTTTGACAAGTTGAGAGATATTGAATTAAGAGTTGGAGCATTACCAAGATACCCAAACGGTCAATTGGCTTATTCATTTACCTGGTCACCCCACGGAGTTATAAATGAATACTTAAATGATGCAGAAGTTATTCAAAATGGAGTTAAAAAAACGGTNCCATCTCTTGATGGATTTGAACACATTAACATTGAGGGTCAAGAATTTGAAGCATTCTCAACATCAGGTGGTCTTGGGACAATGTGTGATACATACCTAGGAAAATTAGATACTTTGAATTACAAAACAATTAGGTATCCAGGTCACGGAAAATTAATGCGTTTTTTAATGTATGAACTAATACTAAAAAAGGACAAAGATTTACTAGAAAAAATATTAAGTAATGCTAAACCACCTGTAGATGAAGATGTTGTTTATGTTTACGCTGTTATCGAGGGATGGAAAAAGGAAAAAATTTCTAGAAGTGAATTTTTCAAAGCATACTATCCATTAGAAATACAGGGCAAAAAATGGCGGGCAATATCATGGACAACAGCAGCTGCATTAGTTGCTGTAATTGAACTGGTTATCTCAAAAAAAATAAACANTAAAGGTTTNATAAGACAAGAAGACATTCCTTACAATGAATTTTTAAAAACAACNTGTGGAAAATTATTTTTAAATAACTTTAAATGATGATTTTTAAAGAAAAAAAAACTATTCACGAAATTTTAATTTCCCTGTTCGAAACTTACTCTAGAAGAGTTCCTGATGTTAAAAAAATAACTAATGCTTTAATTAATAAAAATGTAATTTCAAATCAATTCGACATTATTAATGACCACATTGCATTTCGAACAATGGGAGTAAATCATCTAGGAATAAAATCTTTTGAAAAAATTTTTTTACACCATGGATATGAAAGAAGAGATTTTTATTCTTTCGAAAAAAAAAAACTTAATGCTTATTGGTATTCTCATCAAGAAATAAATATGCCTAGAATCTTTATAAGTGAACTTATAGTTGATGAATTATCAAAAAAAACACAAAAAATAATACACAAATACACAAATCAAGTTAAATCTGATCCAGTTGATGATATAGACCTTAACGACTCTAAAGAAGTAATAAGATTTTTGAGTAGCCCTCTTTGGAATTTACCGACTATTCAAGATTATGAATTTTTATTAAGTGAAAGTGAATACGCATCCTGGGTTATTTATAACAGATATTATTTAAACCACTATACAATCAGTGTTCACGAATTAAATGAAAGTTTTAACACTTTAGAAAAGTTCAATAAACTTGTCGTTAAAACAGGAATTAAACTAAATGATTCTGGGGGAGTAATTAAAAAAAGTAAAGATGGTTTATTACTTCAAAGCAGCTCGGTAGCTAATAAGATAAAAGCAATTTTTGCAAATAATAAAAAGAAATTAATATCAGGAAGCTATGTTGAATTTGCAGAAAGAAGAGTTCTACCAGAATTTAAAACTTTAAAAAAAGAATTAATCAAACCCAAACACAGAAGAGATGGTTTTGAGACATCAAACGCTGATAGAATTTTTGAAAGCACCTTTACCAAACAGGTAGACCACAGTTAATTATTTTTTAAAGCAAAAAAGTCAAATCATTTAAAAATTAAATTATTTAGTAACCTTTTATTTTTGCTAATTTATCTAAGTGAAAATTTGAATCCCCAAAAGCGTTTTCTATTACTCGTGNTCTCTTNAGAAAAAAACCAATATCTGAATCATCAGTTACTCCAATNCCNCCATGCATTTGAATAGCTTCATTACTTACTAATTTATATGTCATACCTAGTTTGGCCTTGGCCAAACTTGCATTTTTNGAAAGATCTTNATCATTATCTATAGANTGTAAAGCTTTTAANACAATCGATTTACACAANTCTATCTCAGCAAACATTAGAGCTGATCTGTGCTGCAANGATTGAAAAGATCCAATCTTAACTCCNAACTGTTCTCTTTCTNTTAAATACNACATAGTAATATCAAAAGCCTCTTGTATACTTCCCAGCATTTCTGCAGCCAACCCAATTCTTGAAATATCAAACGTTTTTTCTAAAATTGACTTACCATCACTCCCTGTTGATAAAAAAGAATCTTTATTTATTTCAACATTATTAAAAGTTATATCAGAATAAGTTCTTGAATCCATATGAACTTTATTATTAAATTTTATACCTTTTGATTTGGAATCAACAACGGCAATAAAAAGATCAGATCCATTTTCATCTAGAGCTGACACAATAATATGATCAGAAATATTCCCATCTATAACAAAATTCTTTTTCCCATTTAAAATAAAAGTATCTCCAACTTTAGATATTAAAGAATCTAAAATTTCAGAATTATGACTAACACCTTCTTCGTGTGCTATTGTCAAAAGCTTTGAGCCATTCAAGATTTCTTTGAACAAATTAGATTTTAAAACTTCATTTTTAGACAGAGAAATTATTGTTGTTGACATCAAAACAGTCGAAATAAGTGGTGAAACAGTTAACTTCCTTCCCGTTTCTTCAAGTACTTGACCTAAACCAACATAGCCAAAATTCAATCCATTATATTTTTCAGGTATTATTAATGCAGTCCAACCCATTTCAACCATTTCCGTCCATAATTCTTTTTTATATGGCCGAAAATTATCATCTCTTAGCTCTCTCATCAAAGAAAGTGGAGATTTTAAATTCAAAAATTCTTTTGCAGAGTCTTTAAGCATTTTTTGCTCTTCGTTNATAATCAAAGCCATATGANTTTATTTTGAAGGNAGACCCAAGATTCTTTTTGCAATTATATTTAATTGAACTTCGTGAGTTCCTCCCTCAATTGAATTTCCTTTTGTTCTACAAAAAAAACGAGCCTGTTTACCATTATGTGATTCGTCGCTAGTCCACTCTGTTGACTTGAAACCATTTATACTTAATCTTAATTCTTCTCTTTGAATATTTAGTTCTGTTCCGTAGTATTTGAAGAAAGATGAANTAGCTCCTGAATTATTTCCAGACTTTTCTTCATCCATGGTTCTTTGTATGGTCAAGTCAAATATTTCTTCATTCATTTCAAACTCTGAAATTTTTGATCTTAAAACTGTATCNGAAAGAATATCATTAGTTTTTGAAATAATATTTATTNCATAATCACTAATAAATTCTTTTTTATCAGTTTCACCAATTCCCCCAATCATTTGTCTTTCGTGAGTTAACAAATACTTAGCAATTGTCCAACCGTCATTTAAAGTTCCAACTAAATTTTCTTTTGGCACTTCAACTGAATCAAAAAAAGTTTCACAAAATGGTGACTTACCACTAATAAGTTTGATAGGTCTGGTAGAAACTCCTTGAGAAGCCATATCGATTAATAAAAAACTAATTCCAGTATGTTTTGAGCCGCTAGGATCTGTTCTTACTAGACAAAAAATCCAATCGGCCTTATCAGCATAAGAAGTCCAAACCTTAGACCCAGTAACCAAAAAATGATCACCTCTATCTTCAGCCTTAGTCTGGAGATTAGCTAAATCACTTCCAGCATTAGGTTCACTATACCCTTGACACCATCTAATTTTTGCTTGAATAATTTCAGGAAGATAACGTAGTTTTTGTTCCTCTGTCGCAAACTTCAAAAGGGCTGGACCCAACATCGAAATACCAAAATTATAATGAGGCTTTCTACACCCCAATCTACCCATTTCTTGATTTAAAATATTGTTTTCATCTAAACTAAGTCCTCCCCCGCCATATTTTTTTTCCCAATCAGGAGCTATCCATCCTTTTTCTAACATTTTTTTAAACCATATTTCTTGGTCTTTACTAATAAATTCTGCATTTCTGCCACCCCAATATAATTGCGATGGATCTTCAACTGGTTCTCTCATCGAAGTTGGACAATTTTCATTAAGCCACTCTCTTGTTTCGGTTCTGAAACTGGTTAAGTCGGTATTTAATTTTGTTTCCATGAAAAATTATTTTTATTTATAAGCAATCGCTAAGGTTTCAGCTACACAAACTGGTTTATCCTGTCCTCTAAGCTCAACAGTTATTCCTAATTTATATTTAGCACCTTCAGACTTTTCTTCAAATTCTAATAGAGACACTCTTCCTCTAACAAAACCACCAGATGGTGTTGCACTCATAAATCGTACTTTATCTANNCCATAGTTTATACCCATTTTTACATTTTTAACATTAAAAGAGTCGTAAGAGAATCTAGTTGCTAATGACAAAATCATAAATCCGTGAGCTACAGTTGTTTTGTAGGGTGAATGTAATTTTGACTTTTCTATATCCAAATGTATCCATTGTTCGTCTTCTGTAATTTGTGCAAATTTTTTGATTTTCTCTTGAGTTATTTCAATCCATTTACTTATTCCAAGCTCTTTACCGAGATGNTTTTTCATCTCACTAAGATTTTCGAANTTTGNTTTATAATTTTCTNGTTTCATTTTATTTTTAATTNGGCATTGCACCTCCATTGGCATGTAAGGTAATTCCACTTATGAACCCTGACTCTTTGGATGCTAAAAACAGATATGCCTGTCCCATGTCTTCAGGAGTTCCTATTCTTTTTACTGGAATCATATTTATTCCAGCCTCAATAACATTCTTAGGCATACTTTCAGTCATTACAGACTTAATAAATCCAGGAGCAACTGCATTTACTGTGATTCCATATTTACCCACTTCCTTACAAAGAGACCTGGTAAACCCAGANATACCTGCTTTCGTAGCACTGTAGTTAGTCTGTCCAAAAGCACCCTGAAAACCATTAATTGAAGAAGCTGACACAATTCTACCATACCCACTTTCTTTCATAAATGGCAAAACAGCCTTGGAGACTATGAATAGTGATTTAAGATTTACATTGACAACATCATCCCAATCATTTTCAGTCATCTTCATAAATGATTTATCTCTAATAATACCAGCATTATTAATTAAAATATCGATTTTANTATACTTATTAATTATAAAATTAACAGCTTTATTTACAGATTTTTTTGATGTAACATCTACGTTCTGGAAAAAAATGTTTCCGCCCAAATTTGATATTCTTTCAACTACCTCACTACCATCCAAAACATCCCACATCGCCACAGTGGCACCCTCTCGACAAAAAACCTCACAAACCCCCTCACCGATTCCTCTGGCACCACCTGTAATTATCGCTACTTGACCTTGTAATTTTTTCATTTTTTTATGTAAATATTTTCATTTTTAATAATAAATAGAACTCAAACCTTCAAAATTAATTTTCCTAATTTATTTCCATTGAACAATTTTTGAAAAACATTATAAAAATTATCCAAACCAAAATGAATATCCTCATTTGATTTTAAATTTCCTTTTTCTATCCAACCTTTCATTTCTTCAATTGCATTTGTATATCTGTCTTTATAATCAAAAACAACCATTCCCATCATCTTTGCTCTATTAACTAAAATTGATAAATAGTTTTTTGGCCCAAGAACATCACTGTTATTATATTGAGAGATAGCACCACAAATAACTACCCTGGCATTTCTATTTATAAAAGTTAATGCAGAGTCTAAAATNTTACCTCCAACATTATCAAAATAAACATCAACTCCNTCAGGACATTCCTTGAAAATTGATCTACTAACACTTTCATTTTTATAATCAATACAACCATCAAAACCTAATTCGTTAATAACATAATTACATTTTTTTTTACCACCAGCTATACCGATAACTCTACATCCATTAATTTTTGCGATTTGGCCTGCAATACTACCAACAGATCCAGCTGCCGCTGATATTAAAACAGTTTCTCCCTTTTTGACTTTAGCAACCTCAAGGATTCCAAAATAAGCCGTCAANCCTGTCATACCTAATGTACTTAAAAAAATAGGTAAATCATTCTTTTTGGTATTAATTTCAACAAATCCTTTACCATCCGTTCTACAATACTTTTGGACCCCACCCCATCCTGAAACAAAATTTCCTTCTTTAAATAGTTTATTTTTGGAATAAACAACTTTACCAACTGAGCCAGCCCGCATTACATCACCTATTTCAACTGGTTTAATGTANGACCTGGCTTTATTCATCCAACCACGCATTGCTGGGTCTATTGAAATATAGAGATTTTGAATAATTATTTCCCCATTAGAAAGATCATTGATGTTTTCATGATCTAACTTCCATGTATCTTGATTTGGAAAACCATTTGGTCTTTTCATAAACCTTACTAATTTATTTTCTAATCTTTTCATTTTATAATAAAATTTATTTCCATTTTGGTTTTCTTTTCTCAAGAAAGGCTTTTATTCCTTCTTTAGCATCATTAGAATTGGATGATTTTTCTAACAATTGAGAAAGATATTCATGATTTGTTTCAGAATTATATATTTTATCAACAGCTTCCAATCCGTAATTAATTGCAATCGGCGAGTTTTCAATAATTTCAGAAAGCCATTTTTGGACAGACTTTTCAATATTTTTTACCTCGACAATTTTATCAATAATCCCAAGTTTTTTTGCTTTTTTAATTTTCAAATCACAACCTCGAATGCACCAATCAATCAATTTTTTTTGAGGAATTATTTTTGATAATGATTCCATCACCTGGAATGGAAAAATACCTCTTTTTACTTCTGGGAGACCTATTAATACACCTTTTTTAGATATAACGTAATTACATCCAGCCAATATCAAAATCCCTCCCGCAAAAACATTTCCTTCAAGTTGACAAATTTTTGGTTTGTGTAATTTGGTTAATAATTCGCCAAGTAAAATTTTAGATTTTGGTTTTGAAATGGATGAAATGGTATTTTTATAATCACCCGAAAAAATAGTAAGATCAAGTCCAGAACAAAAAACATCCCCAACAGATTTGAAAACAACTGCTCTTACCTTTTTTTCATAGTGGGCGTACTGACATAAATATGCTAACTCATTTAACATTTGNGGATGAAGAGCGTTTTTCTTTTTTGGTCGGTTTAATATTATAGAAAAAACATGATTTTTAAACTCATAATTCATGAATTCAAATTTCTGTATTTCAATTTTTTTAATTTCATTTTNCTTATAAAAATCCATATCAAAAAATTACATTCTAAACACNCCAAAAGATTTTGAACCTTTNATTTTGGAATTATAAACTGCGGCCAATGCCAAGGATAAATATTTTCTAGTCTGAGTTGGATCAATTACACCATCATCCCAAACCTCGGATGTGGTGTGCCAAATACTTGCTTTTTCATTAGCTTGTTCAGCAAGCTTTTTTTTATCAACTTTAAGTTCTTCTTCGTTAACAATTTTATTCATTGAAAAAGCTTTATTTCTTTTTATAATTTCCATAACACCAGATAATTGATCTGCTCCCATAACCCCCGACTTTACATTGGGATATGAAAAAAGGAATCGTGGATCAAAGGATCTACCACACATTGCATAATTTCCAGCACCGTAAGAATTTCCTACCTGTAAACTAATATGTGGAACTGTGCTGCCAGAAACTGCATGAATCAACTGAGACCCACTGTTAATCATTCCGCTTTGTTCATATCTCTTTCCAACCATGAAGCCTGTGGTATTATGAATAAACAAGATTGGTGTGTTAGACTTGTTAGCTAATTGAATAAAATTAGTTGCCTTTCTAGCGGATTCAATAAAAATNACGCCATTATTTGCAATAACACCGACAGGGTATCCACTTATTTGTGTCCAACAACAAAACATTGTTCGTCCATAATTTTCTTTAAATTCANTGTATTCGGATTTATCAACAAACCTTTTTACAAGTTCACGAATGTCAAAAGGTTTTTTTAGGTTTGATGGAATTATACCTAAAATTTCATTTTTATCAAATCTTGGTGAAGATCCATTGTTTACAAATTTATTTTCTGAGGGTTTTTGAATTTTTTTTATTAGATTTTTGGTAATGTCTATTGCGTTTTTTTCATCAGAGGCCAGAAAATCTGAAACGCCTGANATAGTGCTGTGCATTTGGGCTCCACCCAATTCCTCATCATTTGCATCTTCATTTGTTGCCATTTTAACCAGTGGAGGTCCAGCTAAAAAAACTTTTGCAGCATTTTTTTGAAAAATGGAGTAGTCAGACATTCCTGGAACATATGCGCCACCGGCTGTTGCATTTCCAAAAACAACAGAAATGGTTGGTATTCCTTTTTTTGACCTTTTAGACATTTCTTTGAAAAATTTACCATAATTATTAAAAACTCGGTCTTGATCAGGTAAATTAGCACCTCCACTTTCCACAAGATTTATAACTAATAATTTGTTTTCTTTTGCAATTTGAGATAATCTTAAATTTTTTAGACTAGTTGCATAATCAATTGCTCCAGCTTTTCTTGTTGCTACATTTGCATTAATTAAGCAAAGTACATTCGAAACATAACCAAGAACTACAACAGTGGTTCCACCTGCACCAAACCCATTTTCATGCTTTAGGCCTGCTAGAGGCATCAATTCTATAAAAGGCTTATTCTTATCTAAAAGTAAATCGATTTTTTCTCTGGCCAAAAGTTTTTTTCTTTTTCTAGTTCTTTTAATTTGTTCATTAGAACCTTCAGCCTTTGATAACTTCATATGAGAATTGAGTTCTTTTAACAACTTTTTCATGGAAATTTCATTTTCAATAAAACTTGAGCTAAGGACTTCAATATTTGATTTTGGAACTTTCATTTTAAATTGGAATTTTATTGAAAAAGGTTATCAAATAGGTATTGAAAATAAAAATAATGAAAATTAATGATAAACAAATAAGTTTTATAAATGTGAAATGTATTTAAATAAAACTTGTTTGTAATTTAAAATTATAACTTAGATTAAAGAACATAAATGACATTATCTAAAAAAATAAAATTTTTATATGGTTTTGGTTTTGTTTCTGTTGGGATTAAGGATGTTCTCTACACTTTATTTGTTTTCTTTTTCTATAATCAAGTTCTAGGGCTAGACCCTTTTTTCACGGGTTTCGCAACCTTTATTTCACTTTTTTTTGATGCATTTTCAGATCCTTTTATAGGAGCTCTTTCAGATAATTTTAAGTCCAAAAAGTGGGGNCGACGTCATCCATTCATGTTAATATCGTCAATCCCTCTAGGTATTTCAATTTGGTTATTATTTAATCCATTTTCAAACATGAGTNATTTTCAATTATTTTGCTGGCTTACTTTTTTTTCTATTGTGATTAGATTTTTTTTAACAATGTATATTGTACCAGCTATGTCATTGGGAGCGGAATTAACCAAGAATTACAATGAAAGAACAGTCTTAACAAGTTTTAGATTAAGTTTTACGACAGCATTACAACCAATTATTTTTTTTATTGGTGTTTATTTCTTNTTTATTACAGAGGAAGGTTTTGATACTGCGTTAAGAAATCCAGATGCGTACTCTCCATTTTCATTATACTGCGGAATTATTATGACTTTAAGTATTATTATCAGTTCAATCGGAACTAAAAGTTCAATACCATTACTACCAAAAAGTTCAAAAAATGAATCAATAAAATCTATAATTAAAATCATAAAATTTGCATTAAAAATGAAGTCCTTCAGAAGCATTGTTTTTTATACTGCAATAGTTTATGTAGCATTTGGAGTTGGAAATACAATTACAACATACAAGCTAACATACATTTTTGGATTTAATGAAATAGAAATGATTTCAATAATTCTTGCTGGTGCAGTGGGTGGATTATTTTCTTTATTTATCGGACCAAAATTTGGAAAATTGCTTGATAAAAAAAAAGCTACAATCATATGTACAGTTTTATTTAGTTTGGGAATGACATCACCCTACATTCTTAAATTGGTTAATTTAATGCCATCAAATGAAAATCCAACTCTAATATTTTCAGTTTTTTTTCTGTATTTATTTGCATTCACGTTTTTGTGGAGTGGTATGAGCTTATCATCATCCATGATGGCAGATGTTGTTGATGAATACGAAGTTTCATCAAAAAAAAGAAATGAGGGAATATTTTTTTCAACACTTTCATTTGCTTATAAATGTACAGTTGGTTTAGGTTATCTGTTTGGAGGTTTATTACTAAAACTCATTTCTTTTCCTACTCAAACAAGTTCGTTTGAAATATCAGAGAGAATTGTTCAATCATTAACTTTTATCGGTGGACCATTATTATTTTTAGTTTATATTTCATCATTGTTCTTTTTAATTTACTATCCTCTAAACAAAAAAAAATATCAAAAGATNAGAGANATACTAGATCAAAAAACTTAATTTTTTATTAACTTGTTTTAAAAACAACAAAAGAATTTAAGATTAGATCTTAATTTTAAAGCAGAAATTATTAATTAATTTTTCAAAATGATTGATGAATCCTTTGATTTTCCGTTCTATAAATGGGAAAAAAAACTTGCGGATAGACCCTTTTTGAAACAACCTTTCGGAAAACTTTGGGAGACTTACACTTGGGGAGAAGTAGGCCTAATGGCTAGAAAATTAGCAACTGGTTTAAAAAGTTTAGGTTTAAAGGATAAAAGCCATATTGGGCTAGTATCAAAAAATTGTAGAGAGTGGATTATTGCTGACTTGGCAATTACAATTGCTGGTTATATCTCAGTACCTTTTTTTCCAACACTGAAATCTTATGAAATTAAAAATCTTCTAAATTTTGGGGATGTTGATGCACTATTTGTTGGAAAACTTGAAAATTGGGATGAAATGAAACAAGGTGTTCCTCCAAACCTTCCAATAATTTCATTTCCCCATTATAAAAATCATTCAAAGATTGATGTTGGAGAAAAATGGTTTGACTTTATTAATAGATTTGATCCACAAACAGATGATTTTTACCCTAAAAATAATGACATTTGGACCATAATTTTTACATCAGGAACAACAGGTGACCCAAAGGGTGCAGTAATAAAATATAAGTCTCTATACAATACAAAAAGTGTACACGAAGATTATAATCCTTTAGGTATAGATGAAGGAGGAAATAATAGATTTATTTCATATTTACCACTAAACCATATTTTTGAACGAGTATGCATAGAATGGACATGTCTGAGATATGGTGGCAACCTGTCTTTTGTAGAATCCCTTGAAAGTTTTGGACAAAACTTAAGTAGTGTAAGCCCNACTGCTTTTCAAGGTGTCCCAAGGATCTACTCTAAATTTCAAGAAAAAATATTATTAAAAATACCTCAAACTAAGTTAACTAAGCTTTTAAAAATTCCTTTTTTATCTTGGATTATAAAAAGAAAATTAAAAAAAACGTTGGGTATGTCGAAAGCCAAAGTAATCATCTCCGGAGCTGCTGCTCTTCCAGTTGAACTCATTGATTGGTTTAAAACCATTGGGATTCATATAACTAATGGTTATGGAATGACTGAAAATTGTTGTGTATGTACCAATTTAAATCCGTATCAAAATCATGGTAGGGGTTCTGTTGGTAAAATCTCAAGTCCTGATGTAAGTTTGAAAATAACTNGCGAAGGAGAAATATGTATGAAAGGACCATTTTTNATGGATNGTTATTANAAAAACAAAGAAATGACAGNTTCGACTTTNCAAAANGGTTGGTTACATACTGGGGATAAAGGATTTATTGACGATGATGGATACTTGTATGTCACAGGAAGAGTCAAAGATATTTTTAAAACAACTAAAGGAAAGTATATTGAGCCTGCAGCAATAGAAAGTAAATTTGGAAATGTTGATGAGTTTTCTCAGATNTGTCTAGTTGGTTTAAACTGCGTTCAACCTCTTTTATTAGTTGTACCAACTGAACTTGCAAAAAGTAATAGAGATCAAACAACAATCAAAATATCTAAAATCCTGAATGAAGTTAACAATGACTTAGATAATTACAAGAAAATTTCTAAAATTATTTTTGTCAAAGAAGATTGGACTCCTGATAATGAAATGACAACTCCAACTCTAAAAATTAAAAGAGCAAAAGTCGATGAAAAATTTTCACTTAAATACAATAATTGGGAAAAAAGCGCTGAGAGTATCATTTGGGAATGATGAAATATTTTNTACTATTTCTACTTGGAATAATAATTCATAAGGTTTATTTATTTTTTTTTAAGGATGANTCCTCTGAAAAATACATTCAAAAAATAATATCGAANTTAACATTAGAGNAATTACCNGAACTTATNAAAGGTAAAACTGGTTTTGCAAATAATATTGGAGTAAATATNTTTTTTGAAGATATAAAACCAATCGAAAATCACAATTCTACAGTAATATTGATAAATGGATTTTCTGATTCACTATTACATTGGCCAAAGGATTTNGTTCGAGTTTTTATAAAAAACAAAATAAGGGTTATTAAATTTGATAATAGAGACTGTGGAATGTCGGATTGGTNGACGGATNTAGACAGTCCAANACCCTACAGCTTAAATGACATGGCTCAAGANACACTAACNGTTTGTAGTAAATTAGGTGTTGAAAATTTTCATGTGATAGGATACTCAATGGGNGGAATGATTTCTCAAATTTTAGCTATTAATTATCCGGAAAAAATTCTATCNTTAACCTGTTTGATGTCAAGTGGACATTTATTTGATCCTGAATCAGAAAATCCGAATAAAAATTTTTCAAGGGAAGTCAGAAGAGTAAAACTTGGATTCAGGAATATTAAAAATGAATTTAAAAAAGAATTAAATTATCATTTTAAATTATCAAGTTTATTTACAGGTAAGGGAAGTTATATACTGGATCTTAGGACTGAAATCATTAAATCAATTTACGAGATAACCAAAAGAAAAGGATATAATAAAGAAGCTTACAGTCAACATAAAAAAGCTGTTAAGAGGTCTGGTTCAAGGTACAATAAATTAAAAAAAATAAAAACATCTACATTGTTAATTCATGGATCAAATGATCCATTCATTCCTGTTAGTCATTCAAAAAAAATGGCAAATTTAATTCACGGATGTAAGTTTGAAATAATTAATGGAGCTGGTCACGATTTAAATAAAAATTTTAAAAATCGAATAAATAGTATTATTTTGCCCCATATTTTAAGAAATTCTTAAATTTGCATTTTAAATTATAAAAATTTAATAATAAGCTTACAAAAAGATAAGATAACAAAAACAACAATTATGAATTTTAAATCTTTATTAATTAGTATATGTTTGGTATTAACGACTGTATTTGTAGTTAATGCTCAAAATACAATATCTGGAAAAGTTACTGATGGTGTAGAATCAGTTCCAGGTGCCAATGTAGTAATACAAGGGACAAGCTCCGGTACATCTACAGACAACAATGGATTATTCACTTTATCATCTGATCAAGATTTCCCATGGACCCTAGATTTCAGTTCTGTTGGATACAAAGGTGTATCAATAGAAGTCAATTCAACTAGCCAGTTAATCTCAATCATTTTAAGTTCTGGAGAGATGCTCGATGAAGTTGTTATTGCCGCATCGAGAAAAGCTGAAAAAATTTCTGATGTAACTGCATCTGTTTCAATAATTTCGCTGAGTGATATTGAAAAAAAATCAAGTTTTAATGCAACCAATCTTTTGGATAACATAGTTGGAGTTCAAGTAGACAGGCAGGGTGCAAATAGAACCAACATTACATTAAGAGACAGAGTTGATATTTTTCAAACCTCTGCCCTAGTTATGTTAGATTACAGAGACTTGTCTCAAGCTGGTTTAAATTTATTTGATTCTGGTAATACTAATTTAAGTATGATAGACTTAGAAAGAGTGGAGGTTGTTAGAGGTCCCCAAGCCGCTTTATATGGAGCTGGTGTCGGATCTGGAGTTGTTCATTACATGAGTAAGGACCCTTTTAAACACGAGGGAAGCACAATACAACTACAGGGCGGGGCAATTGCAAATAGTGGATCTTTATTGAGTGGCGGAAATTTCAATATGAAATCTGTATATTTTAGACATGCTGTTAGTAATGATGATAAAACATTTGGTTATAAATTTAACTTACGTTATTCTGAAAATGGTACATGGGATTTAAATGATAGTCAAAAATTGTCCGTTTTCGGAGCGTCTGGAACAAGAACCATCAATGACCCTCTAACTAGTCAAAGCGTTGGTAGTTCAAATCAACTAAGAGACATAGAATCAAAAGGAGTAGATGCGTCATTATATTACAGACCTAATAATAATTTTTCGTTCACTGCAGTCGCTGGAATGGGAAGTACCATTGGAAATGCTTGGACATCGGGAACAGGAGAGGTTTTTGGAGATCAAAATAGCCATTTTGTTCAATTCAGAGTAAAATCAAATGACCTGTTTGCTCAATATAATTTTACTAAGAATATTCCTGGAAATGAAGGAGATGAAATTGGGTTCAATTATCGAACTGGGTTAGTAAGTTACATTGGAAGTACTCAATCACAACTTCAAGTTCAACAAGAAATTACGCTAGATAAACTAAACACTGTTGCATCATTAGGTTTTGAACACAAACTTTCAACATTTGATTCATATACTAGAACTCACGGAAGAAATGAAAATAATGATGATTACAGAACTTATGGAGCATATCTTTCAACTAAGACAAACCTATCTGATAACATTATATTATCACTTGCCGGAAGATATGACAGATTTGCAATGCTTGATGAATCAGCATTTTCACCAAGAGTTGGTTTGGTTATAAAAGCAGATCCTAAAAACATTATTAGATTAAGTTATAATAAGTCACATACACCTCCATCTGCAGTTGATATGTTTATGGATTTACCTGTTGCTGATTTATCTAATCTATCAGCTGGCCTAGATATGCATTTATATGGAAATGGAAGTCCTCAAACATTTGACAATGTCAAAACCAAATTTTTATTTGGAGGAGGGTTAGTTCCTGATAGTAGTGGAATTGGTATGTCACATGCGATACTCTATGGAGTTTTGGCTCCACTTATTGCACAACAAGTTAATTTAAATCCACTATATGCTGGTTTAAAACCATTTTTACCTTTTTTAACAGCAGCTACATCACCTGCACTAGTTTTAGGAACTGGCGGTTATACAACTGGTGTTACTCTAGATCAAAATGGTAATTCTTTTGGTGATTTAGTTGGTGGAGATCAAGCAACTCTTCAGGTTGATACAACATATGAGATTGGTTACAAGACTCAGCTTGCGGACAACCTTTCTTGGAGTTTAGATGTCTATCAAACTACTAAAGAAAACTTTACAACTCAAACAGTCCTTAGCCCAATGGTTGCTTTACCAACCATAGGAGCTGATTTTGCTGGTACTATGCAACCACTGTTTCAAGCTTTCGCTACTAGCTTAGGTAATCCTGCACCCGTAGCAGCAGCTTTGGCTCAAAACATGACTAACTTAATGGTTGGTGCTGCACTTGGCCAAGGTTTAAATGGTGTTGTAGGAATTGTTCAAACTGACCAAGCTCCGCAAGACGGAAATCCACACGTAATGATGGGTTATAGAAATTTTGGTAAAATAAGTTACTGGGGGTTTGATACATCTGCAAACTGGGTAGCAACTGATGATTTAACCATCTATGCAAACTATTCAGTTGTCAGTGAAACTGAATTTAACAGAGGAGATTTAGGTGATTTTAATGAAACTGCAAGTTATTTTTTAAATCATTCTAAGCACAGACTAAAGACGGGGTTAAATTATTCAACAGGTCAGTTTGATTTTGGTTTAGCTCATAAATATGATAGTGGATTTAATGCTAACATGGGGCCATTTTACTCTGGCTTAGTTCCTCAAAGAAATATTGTAGATTTCAATGTTGGTTTAAATATTAATTCCAACACATACTTGGATGTTTCACTTTACAATTTAGGAGGAGAAAAGTATAGTGTATTTCCTGGGATGCCTCTTATTGGAATGAGTGGAGTTGCTACATTAAAAATTGAGTTATAAAATAAAAATAAGACAATTTATTTGTGTCTGAATTTAAAAACAAAACAGCCTTCGTAACAGGCGGAGGTTCTGGAATTGGAAGAGCAACATCAGTTGCTCTTTCTGTTTGCGGGGTAAATGTAGCTATAGCTGACATCAATGAACAGACTGGAATAGAAACTGTTGATCATATAAAATCATTGGGAAATCAAGCTTCTTTTTATAAATTAGATCTAAATAATAATAAAGAAATTAAAAATGTAATTAAGCAAGTTTACATTGAAAAGAAAAAAATAGATTTTGCTGTCAATAATGCTGGGGTCGGAGGAAATTTTGAACCAATCCATAAAACAAACTATTCAAATTGGATAAAAACTTTGAATATAAACCTAAATGCAGTTTTTTTGTGCATGAAACATGAGATAAATTTTATGATTAAACAGAACTTTGGTAGAATAGTAAATGTTTCATCAATGGCTGGATTAAAGGGAGTNGGTGGAGGTGCCTCATACAGCGCATCAAAACACGGAGTTTTAGGTTTAACTAAATCAGCTGCAATTGAATATGGTTCTCAAAACATTAGAATAAATGCAGTATGTCCAGGTTTCATTGATACTGATTTAATAAAAAAAGTACCAGAGAAAATTCTAGAATTTAACAAAAAAATTAACCCTATGAGAAGGCTAGGTTACAGTAATGAAGTGGCGAATACAATACTGTGGTTATTGTCTGAAAATTCATCTTTTGTAAATGGCCACTCAATTAATATTGANGGAGGTTACGGAANCTTATAAAAAAATATGAAAAAACCAGAATTTATTAATGATCTTAAAATACCCGCNGTTGCAGCTCCAATGTTTTTAATATCCGGACCNAAACTCGTGATAGAATGTTGTAAAAATGGAATAGTTGGAACATTTCCAGCACTTAATCAAAGAACTAGTGAAGGATTTGAAGAATGGATAATTGAAATTAAGTCTGAACTAAAAAAATTTGAAGATGAAAAAGGAATTAAACCTGCCCCTTATGGTGTTAATTTAATAGTTCACCCTACAAATCCAAGAGTTAGAAAAGATCTTTCNATTTGTGCAAAACATAAAGTTCCNATCGTAATAACATCTCTTGGTGCTGTTAGCCAGTTGGTTAGTGCTGTTCACTCTTACGGAGGACTTGTTTTTCATGATGTGATAAAAAAAAGACATGCTGAAAAAGCAGCAGAAGCTGGAGTTGACGGATTGATTTTAGTCGCTGCTGGTGCAGGTGGACATGGAGGAACTTTAAATCCAATGCCATTCATTGCTGAAATAAAAAAGTTTTTTAAGAAGACCATACTATTNTCTGGATGTATTAGTTCAGGAAGAGATATTGCATCCGCGACTCAAATGGGAGCAGATTTAGCTTATTTAGGNACAAGATTTATAAACACAATCGAAAGCAAAGCTGATAAAAAATATAAAGAAATGATAATCGATTCTAAAGCAGGTGATATTGTTTACACCGCTGCTGTTTCTGGAGTTAATGCAAATTTTCTTCGTCAGAGCCTAGAGGCTATGGGAATAACAGAAGATATGTGGGGTAACTCAAAAAAAATTGATTTTGGTGATGAACTTGATGCGGCTCAAGCTGAGGCAAAAGCATGGAAGACCATTTGGTCAGCTGGTCAGGGAGTTACCTCAATAGAGGACTGTCCCTCTGCTAAGGAATTAATTAATAAATTGAAAGATGAATTTATAGAATCTATTAAAACTCAAAACGAAATTTTAAAAAAATTTTCATAAAAATTTTCATACCATTTGATAGATTCAGGATTCCTCAAAGAGTCCTTACTAATCACTTTTGAACTATCTTCACCCATTAATATTTTTTTTATTGGTAACTCTACTTTTTTTCCACTTAATGTATAAGGTATATCAGGAACACTATAAATTAAATCCGGGACATGTCTCGGAGAACACTTATCTCTAATTACAGAAATCAAATAATTTTTTGAAATTTTTTGAAGGGATTTGATNTAAAGAATTAGTATATCTTTTTGTTGATCTATGTGGATTATTAAACTGTCCTCAACACGATCGATAGTTTGAACTGCACTGTATATTTCTGAGCTACCTATTCTTACACCTGATCTATTTAATGTAGAATCGGATCTGCCATGAACTATAAACCCACCCTTTTTAGTTTCAGTCACCCAGTCTCCATGAGTCCAAATATTTTTGAATTTAGAGAAATAGCTACTTTTATACTTTATATTTTTATGATCATTCCAAAAACATAAAGGCATCGTAATTAACGGTTTGGTCAAAACTAATTCTCCTGATCTGTTTTTTATTTTTTTTCCATCACTATCCCATATTTCTACTGAGGCCCCGAGCATTTTACATTGTATTTCACCTGCATTGACCTTTTCATTCATGTTGCCACCTATAAACGCTGTACAAACATCTGTCCCTCCACTTAGAGAAATAATGTGAACTCCTTTAAATATTTTATTTAAAAAAATATTTGTATCACGATACAGAGGAGATCCAGTAGAGCCAACAGTAACTAAAGAANACGTTTCTAAAGATTTTATNTCATATGAATGATTTTCCATTAAGTTTTGAAAATATNNGGAACCATGACCAAAATGATTAATATTAGCTTTTTTTATAAAATCCCAAAGAATATCTATTTTAGGGTAATTAGATGATCCGTCATATANACATAANGTTGCTCCNANCAANAAGCAGCTTAAAGAATAATTCCACATCATCCANCCGGTTGTTGAATACCAAAAGTAATTATCGTNTTTTATGACATTCTGGTGAATTGCTAAAGCTTTAAAATGTTCNAGTATAATTCCACCCGTTCGATGAGTAATTGCTTTAGGTATTCCCGTTGTACCAGATGAGAACAAAATCCAAATTGGGTGATTAAAATCAACTGGAATATTTTTCAAAATAAGTTCATTGGAATTGTCTTCAAATTTGGAAAAGTTATTTAAGTCAATGATTTTAACAATCGAATTAATTGACTTTCTTATCTTTTTTACCTTTCCAATTAAACTATAACTTCTTCCTGAGTATTTATAAGTGCTATTAAAAAATAAAATTTTTGGTTTTAATTGACTAAATCGATCATTTACAGAATCAAAACCAAACTCAGGTGAACAAGAAGACCATATTGCTCCTATTGAATTAACTGCTAAAAAAGCAGCAATTGTCTCAGGTGAATTTGTACAATACCCTACCACTNTATCGCCAACTTTGATTTTATTTTTAATTAAAATATTTTGGAATTCAAGAGTTTTTAATTTTAACGAATTCCATGATATTTCCTTATAGACACTACTTTCATCAAAAAACTTGATCGCTGGATTTTTGTTATTATAATTCTTGAAAACATTATTTNCATAGCTGATTTTTGAACCCGTGAACCATTTTGTATTTATAAAATCATTGTTAAAATCATAAATTTTTTTTGATTTGTANTCAAATTCAATATCAAAAAATTTAACAATTGAGTCCCAAAAATCCGGCATTTTTTCAATACTCCATTTATGTAAACTTTCATAAGATTTAAGTTTTAATTTATAATTGATGTTTACGAAGTCTATAAACTGAGATAATATTGTTTTCAAATAATAATATTTAAAGTTATTTTAGTGTTAGACTAATATACTTAACCTTTTTATGATTGCTGAAAAATTTAACTTTAATGGATGCTTATATTTTTTTTAATCCTATCGATATTTGACTATGGCCGATTATTGCACTTTTATTAAAATAACAACCAAAACAAATTGAGTATGAATTTTGAATTCTCTAAAAAATCATTGNATCTCCAAAAGAAATTATCAAGGTTTATGGAAAAAAATATATTTCCTAACGAAAAAGAAATTTTAGATTTTAGAATTAAAAATCCATGGAAACACTCAACAAAATTTAATTCTTTAAAAAAACTTGCAAAAAAAGAAGGTTTGTGGAATTTATTTNTGCACAAGGGTTATGGTAAACTTAGTCCAGGTCTCACTAATCTTGAATATGCTCCTNTGGCAGAACTTATGGGAAAATGTTCATATTCGTCTGAAATTTTCAATTGTTCAGCACCAGATACTGGTAACATGGAAGTGTTAGNAAAATATGGAAGTAAAAAGCANCAATCAGAGTGGTTGGATCCTTTAATGANAGGAGACATCAGATCTGCCTTTTTAATGACAGAACCAAAAGTTGCCTCATCAGATGCCACAAACATTGAAACATCAATTAAAAGAAATGGTGACAACTATATAATAAATGGAACAAAGTGGTGGTCATCGGGGGGGATGAATCCAAAAACAAAATTATATATAGTCATGGGCAAGACTGATCCTAATGCCAAACGTCACTTACAGCAAAGTATGATAATTGTTCCAGCTAANACTCCAGGTGTCAAAATAGTTAGACCCTTGTCTGTTTTTGGATATTTAGATTCGCCTGAAGGTCATGCTGAAATACAACTTAATAATGTTAAAGTCCCAATTGAAAATATAATTCTTGGTGAGGGTAAAGGTTTTGAAATTGCACAGGGTAGATTAGGACCAGGAAGAGTGCATCATTGCATGAGGTTAATTGGCGCGGCTCAAAGATCATTAGAGCTTATGTGTAAAAGAGTATCTGAAAGAGAAGCATTTGGTAAAAAATTGAAAGATTTCAGTAGTATACGTCAAGATATTGCTAAATCAGCTTGTGAAATCAATCAGGCTCGACTACTTACCTTGTCAACTGCAGACAAAATTGATCGATTTGGCGCTAAAGCTGCTACCAAATTAATATCAATGATTAAAATAACAATACCTAAAATGGCTTGCCAAGTAATTGACAGAGCTATTCAGGCTCATGGCGGATTGGGAGTTTCTCAGGATACTCCACTCGCTTCTTTTTATGTTTATGCTAGGGCAATAAGGTTAGCAGACGGACCAGATGAAGTACATATGTATCAATTGGGAAGAAATCTTATTAATGATTACAATAATTAATGATTCAAGAAGTAAGAAAAGGAGATGAAATTGACCTAAAATCAATAAAAAGTTTTTTATTTGAAAATAGGCTTATTGAAAATCCTGAAAATAAAATATTAATCAAACAGTTCTCTAATGGCTTTTCAAANCTAACCTATCTTTTACAGTTTGAAAAGAAAGAATTTGTTCTGAGGCTTCCACCAAAAGGAGCAAAATTTGGACATGACATGAAACGTGAATTCAAAGTGCTTTTAAATCTTAATAAAGGATTTGATAAAGCTCCTAAAGCAATTTTATTTGGAAGTGATTTAATTATTGGAAGACCATTTTATATAATGGAAAATGTAGATGGAGTTATTTTAACCAGAAAAAAAGCATTTTCGATGAATATTTCATNTTCAGAATATAAAAAAATAGCTAGTACNTGGTTAGAAACATTTATAGAGTTGCATAAAATTGATTATAAAAAAATTGGTTTGAATGATCTGGGTAAACCTCTAGGTTACGTTGATAGACAAGTAAAAAACTGGGGGAATCAATATTTAAAAGCGAAAACTGATGAAATCAAAGAAGCAGAAAAGGTCATGAACTGGTTGGAAAAAAACAAACCAAAAAAACACAAATACAGTCTTATTCACAATGACTATAAATATGATAATGTAGTTTTTCCAAATAATTCATGGGATAAAATAAAATCAATTTTAGATTGGGAAATGTGTACAATTGGAGATCCTCTAATGGATTTTGGAACATCACTCGCATACTGGACGATGGAATCTGATCATAAAAATATCAAAGAAGTTTTAAATTATCCTACAGTTAACCATGGAAACCCAAGCAGAATGGAACTTGTTGATATTTATGAATCAAAAACAAAAATTAAAATNAATGATTTAGTTTTCTACTATACTTATGGTTTATTCAAAATTTCAGTAATCGTACAACAAATTTTCCTTCGATATAAAATAGGACTAACTTCTAATNAAAAGTTCAAAGATTTGAATAAAATGACTAAACTTCTTCTANAAATTAGTTGGCAATCTATCCAAAAAAATAGAATTGAAAGACTTTTTTAAATTTATTCTTTTACAATAATAAATGTTGCTGTCCCACCAGTTGCAAGGTTCCATTTATTAGAGGAAATCATCTGGTTTTTATCATCGTAAAGTCTCAGTTCAGCAGTATTTGGNCCGGAACTACCNTGATTAAGTGCTGTAAAATCAATTTTATTGAATCCGACAATTAATGGCAACTTGAAACCAGAAAAATCAGATTCAAGAAAAAGATTATCGATAACAATCGAATCGTTAACCAAAATTCTTACTCGATCACCATCTACATATTCGAAGTCCCTGCAAATTATATTAACATCTTTAGATTTTGTCCTCACATCCCCTAAATACTCTTTTTTACTGTAACCTTTTGAAACCTTATTTTCATTTTTTTGTTTCTTTTTAAGGTAAATATCGGCAGGATCCAAGAAAGTTTCAGAATCGAAAACTGACTTATCATTCTCTTTTTTATTTAGTGAAATTTCACTTGGTGAAAAATAGTTGGGATTAACTGGACTTATTTTTAGNTTTTTTATTCCAGATGACAAGGGCGGTAATAATTGAATTTCCCTTTTAGTGTTTTCAATTTGACCCAAAACACTAAAATGATTAATAATTACAAATAAAATAGTTAGATAAAAAGTTCGAGAAAGAAAACNAATCTTAATCATTTTTTAAAGTTTGCCGAAATCATTAAACATAATCCAGAGTTTATTAAAACTAATGAAATAGATCCCAATAAAAACCATGATTGCTTAGAGTTTTTCAACGTTAATGCCTCTCCAAAAATACATAAACCAGAACTAAAAATTAATATACCGACTATNGACATTAAAAACCACTTATTATTTTTTATCATTATTTATAATATTTTTTATAACGGAAATATGAAAATGTACCAAGTATAAAAACAAATAAAATAGAATAATAAACAAAACTAGGAGTAATTACTTTATCTCCACTTGCATAAGAATGTAATCCTGTCAAATAGAAATTAACTCCAAAGTATGTCATCATAATTGATGCAAAAGCGATAATTGACATTAAGTTGAACATCCATTTCCCTTTTAAACCTGGGATAAGTCTCATATGAAGAACAAATGCATAGATCATAATACTAATCAACGCCCAAGTCTCTTTAGGATCCCAACCCCAATACCTTCCCCAACTTTCATTTGCCCATTGACCACCTAAAAAATTTCCGATGGTGAGCATAATCAATCCAACAGTCAACGAAAGTTCATTAATTATTGTTAATTCTTGAAGATTTATATCAATTTTTTTCTTATTTCTTTTATTGGTAATGATAATTAATANCAAAGAAACAATTCCTAAAATCATACTTAAAGTAAAAGGACCATAGCTACCAACAATTACAGAAACATGAATCATCAACCAATAACTATCTAATACAGGAACAAGATTTGCTATTTCTGGATCCATCCAACTCCAATGTGCAATCATCAAAATCATGGATGAAACAAAGGAGGTTGCGGCAATGGTCAAATCAGATTTTCTTCCAAATGCTAAGCCTATTCCTACTGTAGCCCAAGCCACGTAAATCATTGACTCATAAGCATCACTCCAAGGAGCATGTCCAGATACATATGCTCTTGCAAACAAACCTAATGTATGTAATACAAACAGTGATATTATACAATATTTAGAAAATTTTATTAAATATTTAAGATATTTATTCTCATAGAAGATTTGAAAAATCAAAAAAACAAACATTAATGTTCCAACGTACATGTACCAACTATAAAGATTTTTAAAAATATCATATTTGTTNTAATAAATTTCTGCTTTGATTTTGTCATCACTAGGTAAAACATCTGATCCATATTTTGTTTGAAAACCTTTTATACTTTCTAACAATTTTTTTGAATTTTCATAGTCACCAGNTTTGATATCATTATCTAAAGTAGAAAAATATAGAGGTAATACATTTTTAACATATAAAGAGTCTACTCCGCTAAATTGTGTAACATCAGAATCCGAGAATGAGACCCATTTATTATTTAAATTATTNGGAAGTGGAAAAATTCTTAGTATTGTTCCTTCAAAAGCTGAAAACAACAGATTTACTTTTCTGTCAGTTTCTATGAAGTCTTTTTGAAATTGATTTGGTAATGAAGCTTTATATGCATTTTCTAGTTGACTAGAAATTTTATAATTGCCGTTTTGATCAAAAAAATCTACAAAAGCTGCATATTTCTCTTTACTTCCTCTTCCGACGATCTTACGTAAACTATCATTTCCTCTTTTCAGATATATAATAGGAGTGTTATACCACTCTAATGGGTTTTTGATTATTGAAATCAGAACCTGATCAGCACTTAGATCATTATATGTATCAGACTTGCTGACTTTTCTTAAAAGTTCGGAAGCAAAAGTATTTAGAGGCTTCATACGTCCCCCTGAATCTTGTATAACCAACTTACCAAAATCTGAGGCGTGTTCAAATGAAACTACTTTACCAGTACTAGTTAAATCTAAGCTTCTTGTGTTCGTTTTAAATTGAGAATGATTATCCTGCGCAAATGCNTGAGTTGTNAGTAAAAGGGTTACGACAGTTAAGACTTGTTTCTTTAATCTTAATTTTTCTAATTTTTTTGCTAAATCCACAAATCTTGTTTTTCCAAAAAACATTACTCCCATCAAGCCAATATAAAGAAGTATATATCCAATGTAGGTGATCAGTGTTCCATAAAAGTCGTGATTTACAGAAAGTACAGTTCCTCTCTCATCTGGGTCAAATGAAGCTTGAAAAAAACGATANCCCTTGTAATTCAAAATGTGATTCATATATATTTCATAATCAAAATTAGAATCNTCAATTACACTAACTTTACTTTTAAAACTACTGTAACTTTTTTCAGTTCCAGGATATTTTTCGGCTATAAAATCATTTAGTCTGATCCTAAATGGTAGTGACTTTTCAAGTGACCCATAGGTCAATGAAAAATCAAGATCACCGACATTAATTTTCTTAGGAAGATTTACAACTCCCTTACCTCCAAGTATTCCAATTACTTTGGATTCGTCTTTGGACGAAATTCTTAAAAATAAACCCTGCTGTGGAGATTCCTCATCTGAACGAACAACTTCAAAATCACCCTTTATTATACCGTCGGGAAAAACAAATTGTAAGCCAGCGACGTTGTAAAGCGATCTAAGCACTAAAATTTCATCAATGTCTTTACTCAAAAAACCCTGTTTTTGATCAGACATTCTCAAATAGTTTCCTTCAAACGGACTTTTTATATATAGTTGTCCATTTTTTAAACTAATGTTAATAGCGCCCTCGGTATCATTGTTCAAAGCAAAGAGAATATTGTGTATACTAGTTACTTGACCTGATTTAAGAAAATGATCGTGTCTAGTACCATCACTAGCTTCTACGATTTTTAAAAATTCCTCTCCAATTTCCTTTTCGATAACATCTTCTTTGGCATTTTCAAAGAAATCTTCATACTCAATAGAAAAACTCTGACCTTCAAAGTCATATTTCCATATAAAATAATTATTAGTTACTTCAGAGAAAAGAAATTCATCTTCTAAACCCCGTCTAATAGGTTCTCCGTTTATTTCCCCATCAATTAGAGCAGTTAAATGTGTTTCTTCGGATAAAAACTTATCAGATGAGGAGTTTTCCCTGATAGGCATTACACCTTCATATCCAATATACCTTGTAACTCCTGCACCAACTATGATAAGAATCCATGAAATGTGCAACAATAAAATTGGCCATTTAGAGAATGTAATTAAATTGTATCTTTTGATGTTAAATAAAAAATTAATTACGAAAAAAACCATCATTAATTCGAACCACCAAGCATTATATATAAGTATTTTAGCAGTAGTGGTGTTGTAGTAGCTTTCAATAAAAGTCCCGATTCCCATTGAAAGTGGAAATAAAACAAATAAGATGGCAGTGAATTTGGTTGAAATTAAAAAAGATACTAATTTTTTACCCATTTGTTAGTAAAATTACAATCCTGATTGTCTTGATTAATGTTAATATAGGTTTCCTCAATTTTTTCTGTCATCCATTCTTGGATTTTTTTTAATTGTTTTTCTCTGAGAGCTAACTCTTTAATCTTTATATAATCTTGAGAATAATCAGCTATGTGTTCATCAAATCTGTTACTTACTTTAATTATTTTATATTTTTTGATTCCTCTTTCGTCCTGTTCTAAAAGAGGAGAACTTACCTCTCCATCTTTTAATTTTTGAGCCTGGCCATAAAGCACAGGATCCATTTTAGTTAATTCAAACCTTGTATCCCCAGTTGTTGGGTTAATTAAAACTCCACCATTGTTCCTTGTTTCAATCTCGTCAGATGTTGATCTGGCTGCTTCTTCAAAAGTTAGTTCTCCATCAACGATTCTCTTTCTAACAACATCTATTTTTCTTTTTGCCTCCAACAAAGCCTGATCAGTTATTTCGGGTATTAATAAAATATGCCTGATATCCACCTCTTGACCGCGAATTCTTTCAACTTTTACAATATGCCAACCGAACTGAGATCTGAAAGGATCAGATATCTCTCCCTCACGGAGTCTATATGCAACGTCTCTAAGATTTTTATCAAATCTAGGGCGATTCCTATTCAGAGTATATTTTCCACCAGTTCTTCTTGAACCAGGGTCTTGGGAATATAAAATTGCTTTGGTGGCAAAAGATGAGCCATTAACTTCGATGTCATATTTAATAGTCTCTAATCTTTTGACAACTTTATTTTCGTCATCTTCGGAAACTCTGGGGTCTATAACAATTTGAGCTATTTCAAGCTCAGCACCAAAAACAGGACGTTCATATTTAGGAATTGAACTAAAAAACTGTCTAACCTCTTCAGGTGTAATTTCAATTTCATCAACTATTTTTGATTGCATTTTTTGAGAAAGCTGATTTAATTTATTGATTTCAAACAACTCAGACCTGAAAGATTGTTCATCAGATTTTTTGTAAAATTCTAATACTTTTTCTAAGCTTCCTAATTGGTCAACAAAATACTCAATAGTCCTATCTACATAAGAATATATTTGAATATTATCGACTTCTAAACTGTCTTGTTCAGCATGATGTGCATATAGTTTATCTTCCATCAACTTTCCAAGTAAACTACATCTACCAATATTTTGAGTTGAAACTCCTTGAGATTGTAAGTCAATTAATGTTTTGTCCACATCCGATTCTAAAATCACATAATCTCCAACCACAGCTGCAACACCATCAATTTTTATCAAGTCGTTGTTTTGTGAATAAAAAACAGATGTTTTAAAAAAAATAATTAAAAAAAGTGCGAATAGTTTTGGACTAATATTATTCATATAATTCAAGTTCTCTTGTCTGAATTGCATTATTATATAGTTCGTTTTCAAAATTGGCAATAAATTCCAATTTTCTCTTATTAACTAAAATCTGCCTTAAAGTTGGCTCCATATATTTAAGTGGAGCGTTTTCATTTTTTAAAACAGATTGATTTACTTTAATCAAATATAGTTCCAAAGAGTCTTCCAATTGATAAAATAAATATTTTTTTACAATATTATTTTTTATGTAATCTTTAACCAAGGGGAATTTGGAAAAAAAAACATCTTTATTAATCCAACTAGAATCATTGAATGAAAATGATGTAAATTGTAATGAAATAGAATCCAAAAAAGAAATATCATTTTTATTAAATCTTCTAAACTTGTTTCTTATCAGAGATATTTCAAAATTTTCCTTAGGTAACTTAATGTATCTTCCTTGAATAATATCCTCGTTCAATTTAAAATTAGATTTATTTTTCTCGTAATAATTGAATATACTTTTTTTATCAACTAATGTGTCCATCAAGGCTTTAACAATTTTTTCTTTATAGTGGTGTGAAAACAACTGATCATTATATGCTTCCACCTGACCCAAAAGCTGGTTTTGTTGATCTTTTTCTATATTTATTTTGGCATTTTCTACTAAAATATAGTTTTTAGCCCACTTGGCTATTTCATTTTTTACAAAAACTAAACTCTCATTCTGAGTTAAATTTTTAGGCAAATTGTTTTCAATATCTTCATAAAATAAATAATTTGATTTGTATTTGGCTATTGCATGTTTTGGTTTTTTATAGAAGATTTCGCATCCACTAAGAAAANAAATGCAAAGAATAATTAATGTTAGTTTTGAAAATTTCAAAATATTTATCTTGAGTAATTAGGAGATTCCTTTGTGATCATTACATTATGTGGATGGCTTTCTTGTACACCCGATCCTGTAATTCGAACAAATTTGCCATTACTTTTCAACTCATTAACATCTTTACATCCGCAATAACCCATTCCAGAGCGAATTCCACCAATAAATTGATGAATACTTTCAACAAGGTCCCCCTTGTATGGTACTCGACCAACAACACCCTCTGGAACTAATTTAGTGGAATCACTTACCTTATTTTGAAAATAACGGTCTTTACTTCCTTTCTCCATTGCTTCGATAGACCCCATTCCTCTGTAGGTTTTATATTTTCTTCCTTCATATATTATCGTCTCACCTGGTGATTCTTTGGTTCCAGCTAAAAGTGAACCCAGCATGACACAATCTGCTCCGGCAGCGATTGCTTTTGTAATGTCACCAGTATATCTTATTCCTCCATCAGCGATTAGGGAAACATTTGTTCCCTTTAGACCATTAGAAACATTGAATATTGCAGATAATTGAGGATAGCCTACTCCAGCAATTACTCTTGTCGTACAAATGGATCCAGGACCAATTCCAACTTTAACTCCATCAGCACCAGCTTTAACAAGAAACTGTGCAGCTTCTTTTGTAGCTATATTTCCAACNATTACATCAATTTCAGGAAATTTATGCTTAATTTTTTTTAATACTGATATAACTCCCTTAGAATGTCCATGAGCTGTATCAACCACCAAAGCATCAACACCAGCATTGACAAGTAATTCACATCTGTCTATGCTGTCACCAGAAACCCCAATAGCAGCAGCAACTTTTAATCTTCCAAATTTATCTTTATTTGATGTTGGTTTTAAAGAAATTTTTTGAATATCTCGAAANGTNATTAAACCTATTAATTTATTTTTTTTATCNACAATTGGAAGTTTTTCTATTTTATATTTTTGTAAAATTGCTTCAGCTTCTTTCATGGAAATACCCTCATGCCCAGTTATAATACTGTTTTTTGACATGATATCAGAGATTGATTTATCACCATCTTTTTCAAATCTTAAATCACGATTGGTCACAATCCCTATAAGCTTTTTGTCATCATCAATAATCGGAATCCCNCCNATACTATGCTCATGCATACATTTTTTTGCATTAGATACTTTTGCNTTTTTATNAAGAGTAACAGGATCCATGATCATGCCNGATTCTGAACGTTTTACTTTTTTTACTTTTTCAGCTTGAATTTTAATTGGCATACTTTTGTGAATAACACCAATACCACCCTCTTGAGCCATAGCTATTGCCATTTTACTTTCGGTAACAGTATCCATGGCAGCAGACACGATAGGAATATTTAAGTTGATATTTTTTGAAAATTTTGTCTTTAAACTTACGTTATTCGGAAGAGTTTCTGAATAATCTGGAACAAGTAAAACGTCGTCAAAGGTGAAACCTTTTTCTTGAAATTTATGAGCTGAAGTTTTCATGGCAATTAATTAAGAATTAATTGCATGCAAATATAACAAATTTTAAGAGAGTAGTATTAAACTTAAAATTAAACCGAAGGTTGCCAATCGATACACAACATTCCCTCTGTTGCTGAATTTGGATGTTTGCAAGAATCCATGTTGAATGAAATACAATTCCCACAATTAGAATTCTTAGAAAAAAAGTTTTTGTAACTATGATCATCACAAACACTGAAAACATCTACTTTAGTTTTGTGCTCTAAACAGAGTAAATCACTTGAGAGGTTTTCACAGTTAAAACATGTATTACTGGTTCTAATATCCATAANCAAATTTTTTTAATTCNTTGTAAATGTATATTAAAGATCATTTAGAATGAATTTAAATTTTACAGTAATATTTATNTGAAATAATTTTTACAGAACGAATCNAAATAAATTAANTCATTNTTTTCAAATTCAACTGCAATCTCNCTTTGTAATTCAACTGGTTTTTGAGAAAANAAATGCCATTNATTGTCCTTGTATTTTCCTTGTATTTTNTACTCTTTTCCTTGAAAAAAACATTTTTCAACAATGACAGATACATCAGATTTTTTAACTATTTTGAGTTTTTCAGGTCTTATGTAAAATGTTTTNTTATTAATTTCAATCTGATTTAAATCACCCAAAATCTTAGCGCAATAACAATTTACAGGCTCACAATACATACTATGAGGATTATCAAATTGTTGTAAAACACCTGCCTTAAAAATTAATATTCTATCTGCTATATTCATTGAATCATTNATGTCATGAGTGACCAAAATAGTAGTNGTTTTTGTTTCTTTAACAATTTTATAGATCTCCTCTCTCATAGAAAACTTGATATTTGAATCAAGATTACTAAAAGGTTCATCAAGTAAAAGTAAATCTGGCTTTCTAATCAATGCTCTTGCAATGCATCCCCTCTGTTGTTCACCCCCCGAAAGCTCATGAGGGTACCTGTCTAAAAGCTTCTCTAGACCTGATAAATTGATCATATATTCCAGATTGTCAGCGTGTTGTTTATTCAGATTAAAAGTAATATTTTCTCTGAGTGTAAGATGTGGAAACAAAGGGTAATCTTGAAACACAAAACCTATTTTTCTTTTTTGGGGTTTCACATAAACATTATCACTATTTAATGTTATTCCATTTAATTTTATTGTTCCTGAGTCAATAGATTCTAAACCTGAAATACATTTAAGAAATGTAGTTTTTCCACTTCCACTCTCTCCAAGAAAAGAAATTATTTCACCTTTTTTGACTGAAAAGTCCAATTTCTTTATAATTGGATTATTATGATTATANGATTTGGCTAAATCTTTGATCTCAAGATACATTGATCTGTCTATTTATTGAATTTTTCAAAATTATTAATAAAAAGCTTCCTATAATAATAATTGCAAATGAATATGGTGCAGACATTGGTATCATTTCTTCGATTGCATATTCATATGTTTGTGTTGCTAGGGTATCAAAATTGAAGGGCCTTAAAATCAGTGTGATTGGCAACTCCTTTAAAAGATCAATAAATGTGACTATATAAGCTGTTACAATAGCAAATTTATTTATCGGAATGTGAATTTTTTTTAAAAGATTAAAAGGGCCTAAACCTAAGTTTTTGGCAGTTTCATCATAGGATTCAGGATGTTTTTCTAGACTAGACTTTATTGGTGACTTCCCTACGGCTAAAAACCTTATCAAATATGCATAGATCAATACTAAAAATGAGCTTGTGAAAACAAATGTAGATTGATAATTATCTATTTTAGAAAATAATATTATTAATCCTAGTCCAACTACAGCACCTGGAACAGCATATCCAAGTGAAATCACTTGACTAACATAACTATTCAGACTTGATTTAGTGAATTTCTCAACAATTAGAAAAAAAAGAACAAAAACAATAACTAGAACTGATGAAATGGTTGAAACAGAAATGGAATTGAATGTAAGGCTCAACAAATCAAAAAAGTCTATTTGATTAGATACTAAAAAAATATTTGATACAACAAATAAAAAAGGAAGAAAAAAACCTAGAAAAAATGGAAGACTACAAATCAAAATTGAAATCACATAATTTCTTTTGTCTAAAACTGATGTTTTTTGGATTTTTGAGTTTGAGCTGTAATAAAATTTGTATTTGGAGTGGTATTTTTTTTCCAAGTACATAAATATCAAAACAGTAATTAGCAATAACATNGCCAATTGAATAGCAGCACCAACATCTCCCATCGAACCCCAAGCTCTAAAAATTCCAGACGTATAGGTATTCACTCCAAAATATTTTACAGCTCCATATTCGTTAAGCACCTCCATTATTACTAAAAATAGCCCAGAGAAAATAGCTGGTGATGAAAGTGGTAACATTACTTTAAAAAAGGTTTTAGTTTTTGATAAACCCAAATTTTTGGATAGATTAATATAATTAGCACCAATCAAGCCAAAAGATACCCTAGCAACAGAATAAACATATGGATAAAGAGCTAATGCCAATATTATACCAAGCACTTCAATTTGCAAATAATCTTGATTAAAAAAATTGGAAATTGAATTAAAATTATTTCTTAAAAAAGTTTGTATTGGACCTGTAAAACTCAAAATATCCGCATATGTAAAAGCCATTATGTAGGTTGGTATTGCCAGTGGGAGGTACAAAATTAAGTCTAAAAGTTGTCTGCCCTTAAATCTGTAATTACTAATAATCCATGCTGGAAAGATTCCAAAAATTAATGAAAAAAATGATGTTATAATCAATAAATAAAATGTATTGAACGTATAGTCAAATAATAAAGTTTCCCATAAGTAACCAAAAGAGGTTTCTTGATGTTTAGTTAAGTTTAAGAGTAGAGCAAAAATTGGAAATAATACCAGCGAAGCTAAAATTAAGCTTCCAATAATCCATCTCTTATTCTGTATTAAAAAGAGTTTCTTTATTTCCAACCTGTTTTATCAAAAATTTTCAATGCCTCGTCTCTGTAAACACCTAAATTATTTAAATCAAGATTATCTCTTTTAAACTCTCCCCAGTCTTGAACAATCTTGGATGGTTTAACCATTGGATTAGCAGGATACTCATAANTATTATTAACATAAGTTTTTTGAGCTTCTTCACTTGTTAGATACTCCATTAACTTAATTGCATTCTCTTTGTTTGGAGAATTTTTTGCCAAACCTATTCCTGAAATATTTATATGACTACCCCTGTCACCTTGGTTTGGAAAAAATACAGATACTGATCTTCCAGCATTTAATTCTTCTTCCTTTTGAGATGAAAGCAACAACCCTATATAATATGAGTTTNCAATTGCAATATCACCCTGTCCAGCTGCTATGGCTTTTACTTGGTCTCTATCACTTCCTTTTGGATCTCTTGCAAAATTTTGCACCACTGCTTTTGACCATTTAGACGCAACATCACTTCCTAAATTAGCTACTATTGAAGACATTAAAGCTTGATTGTAAGCATTGGAAGATGACCTGACAAGAATTCTTCCTTTCCATTTTTTGTTAGATAAATCTTCATATGTTGATAAATCTTCTTTTTTTACCCTGTCATTACTGTAAACAATAATCCGTGCTCTGTATGTTATTGGAATCCAAAAACCATTTTTATCTAGTAAGTCATTGGAAACATTATTTTCAATAACAGAACTTGAAACTTTTTGAAATAAGCCAAGGTTTGCACCTTTTTGTAACTTACCAGCATCTACCGAAACAAAAAGGTCTGCAGGACTATTTTCTCCCTCATTTTTTAATCTTTCGATTAATTCGTCAGCATTAGCCTTAATTACATTTACCTTAATTCCAGTTTTTTTTGTGAAATTTTCATATTGCTTTTCATCTACTTTATAATGTCTTTGGCTATATAAATTTACCTCTGAAGATTTCTTTTCATTGTAATCACAACCAATTAATGATGCAAAAATTAGGATTATATGTATATTTCTCATTTTTTATTATTTAGATTTATTCTAAACTGCAAGATATGTAAAACTATTAATTTTTTAAAATTTGTATAGTAAACCAGTATAAATTCCAAATGGATGTCCCGGTCTTAATCCAGCAGGAGCTCTCGAAACAGCATATTTTTTATCAAATAGATTAATTATTTTAGATGTGTAAGTTATTCCTGGTCGAACTTTATATTTAAAAGAAATATCAAAAATAAAATATGAAGGAATTTCAATTGAACCATCAGCTTTAGTTGAGAATTTTCCATTATAATTTCCATTAAAATTAATTTCAAATTTATTTGTTTTGATACCAATATTTGAATTCAATTGATGTTGCGGAATGTATGGAATTCTATCGCCATAACTTACTTCTCCCCAAATATCTTGAGTACTTCCAAAATCAGTCAAGAATTTAGAATTAGTAAGAGTGTATGTAAATGAAAAGGGAACAGAAATATTTTTATTATNAACAAAATCAGATGTCAGTAATATTTCTAATCCATTAACCAAGGCTTTTCCTGCATTAAATGGATCGAGCTCTCCAAAACCACCTGTTGCTGCAAGATCATTTCCTAGTAAGTTGCTGTAATCGTTTTGATATGCGATAATTTCAGCATTTACACTATTTATCGAAAATCGTCCTCCTAATTCTAAATTCAAACTCTCCTCAGATTTTTGACCTATAGAACTGCCTGGAGGTGAATATCCTTTATGAATTCCTCCAAATATCGAAAATTTATTATTTATGGTATAATTCACTCCAATCCCTGGTATAAATACAGATACTTTGTTTTCTCTAGAAGAAAGGTCATTAATATTTCTTGATGGATTATTTTTTCCAAAATCATCTCTTGCTAATGTTATTGATTCGTATCTTAAACCAGGTGAAACTGTAAATCCTTTGATTTTATATTTGTACATTATATATGAGGCAAAAGAATTTGCCGAGCTTATTCTATTTCCTTGAGATCCTTTGTCTCCATAACTATGTAATGACATAGATCCATTAGTTATTGAATATTTATCCTCCCATTGAAACCTGTCTTCCTCGTCGTAATGAACTCTCAAACCAATTTCTAGATCATTAAAGGAGTTGTTGTCACCATACCAATGATAATCGATTTTTGTTTGAACTCCTTTTGAAACATATTCTCTGTTATTTGCTTTAACTTTTAAAGCATTTTCTGAATCTAATAGTCCTTTTAAGATTGAGATGTGACTAGCATAATTTTGAGAATTAGAAATTACTTTTGAAATTTTTTGTGAACTTCCTTCAAAAACAACGTCATCCAATTTATACCAATTTCTTTTAAACCCATTGTGATATGCATTAGTTGTAATTTTAAATCTTTCATTGAAATTTAACTCATGAGTCACTAGAAATTGTGTGTGTTCAGCATCCATTTTATCTTTTTCAGATCCAGGATACCTTAGAAAAGGATTTTTTTTAAAATCATTTTCAGAGAGTCCTAAATAAGTTTCATTCGATATCTCATCATAATGATGAAATTTTAGTTCTAAATTTTGTTTAGTTTTTCTTTTTTTAAATAGTTGAAATCTAATTTTTGAAGTTATTTCATTTATATCAAATCCCGTGTTTAAATTATTTCCGAGAGTTTTAAAACCATCAGAATTATAATTTAAATATTCAAACATATACCCAAAATTATTAGAGCTATTACCCAGAGTTAAATGTGTTTGTCCAGTTTTAAAACTACCGTAACTTGAAGAAACTTTTCCTTTGAATGATTCTGGAATTTCCGTAGAAACAAAATTTATTGCACCACCTGTTGTATATGGTCCATACTGTATTTGGCTGCTACCCTTTAGCACTTCGACGGCTTGCATTCTAGCAATAGAAGGAAAATAATATGCAGATGAGGCGCTATAAGGTGCTGGAGAAATTAGGATACCGTCTTCCATAATAGCAATTTTTGAACTTCTTTCTGGCGATGTCCCCCTAATACTTATGTTAGGTCGTAATCCAAAACCATCCTCTTCATAAAAATTAATTCCGGAAATTTTATTTAATGCTCTATTAATATCTGAATAATTAAATTTTGCCAATTCCTCTGAGGAAAGATAATATGCTGCTCCAGTTCTGTTTTTTGCAACAAATTTGTTACCTAAAATAGTATTGGCTTTGATGATCACTTCATCCAATGAGGTTATTGAATCATTTGCAATCACTCCTTCAGAACCCTGAGAGAAAATATTAAGATTTAATAATAAAAATAGATATATTGAAAATTGATATTGATTATTTAGAATCATTCTATTTTAATTTTGTTCGAAAATAGAATATAAAAAGTTAAAAAACAACCTTATTTGTATTTATTCTAAATAAAAATAAGGTGGGTTTTTCTAAGTCACTTTCACTCAATTATTTATAGTCAGAAAAAAATTTTGTTGTTTCGTTATATGAGGACTCAAAATTCAAAGAATTAATATTTATGTTCACTTTTATTTGATTCATATAAGTAATCAACTTTTCGGTTGGAAAATTTCCTGTTAATTCATCTGCTGCCATTGGACATCCACCATAACCTTGAATTGAGGTATCAAATCTTCTACAACCTGCTTTGTAGGCAGAGTCAATTTTTTCAAACCAGTCAGATGGTTTGGTATGGAAATGGGCACCAAACTCGATATCATGAAATTTTTTTATCGAATTTTTAAATACAATATCAATATTTTTTGGATTAGCAACTCCAATTGTGTCTGAAATAGAAATCGTCTTCACTCCGATCGATTTAATCACACTGATCCATTTTTCTAAAACTTCATAATTCCACTCATCACCATATGGGTTTCCAAAACCCATCGATAAATAAACAACAACCTCTTTATCATTTGAATTACAAACTGAGATAATTTTTTTTAACTCCTCTAGTGATTGATTAATCGTCTTATTTGTATTTCTCATCTGAAAATTTTCTGAAACAGAAAATGGGAAACCTAAAAAGTCAATCTCAGGGTATACGCATGCTTCCAAAGCTCCCCTTAGGTTTGCAACAATATAAAGTAGTTTTGAAGTTGTTGAACTCAGATTTAAAGACTCCAAAACCATACGAGAATCTTTCATCTGAGGAATTGATCTTTTTGAAACAAAACTTCCTACATCCAAAACATCAAAACCAACATTAAGTAATGACTGAATATATGAAATCTTATTTTTGGTAGGAATCCATTTTTTAACACCCTGCATAGCATCTCTGGGACATTCGATGACTTTTATTCTAGACATGTTTAACAAGTTAGGAATTTATGGTTTTAGAATCCACACTGCAAAGAAAATATAGATCAAAATTTCTAAAACATAAGTTTTAGATTTTAAAGTGTATGACCTATTTAAAAAACTTGATTTTGATGAAAAGATTGAAACTAGTATGAAAATTATAGTGGCTTGAAACCAAAAAATTAAACCCAAAATAAAAAATTGAATTTCAACACTAAACTGATCATGAAAAATAAAGCCAGGAAAAAGTGCAATAAAAAATAGGCTAACCTTGGGATTTAATAGATTCATTATCAAACCTCTTTTAAAATAGTTGTAGTTTATTTTCTTATCAATTTTTATTTCTAAATCTTTTTCTCTTTTAAAAAAAGTTTGAAAAGCCAGATAAATAAAATAACCTGCTCCAAAAAATTTTAAAATATTAAATAAAGTTTCATTTTCTTTAACTAGAAAGGAAAATCCGGAGACCACCAATATTGTATGAAAAATTAATCCTGTTGTTAATCCAAAAGAAACCAATAAAGCTTCTTTTCTGCCTTTGGTTAAGCCTTGAGTTGCAACATAAATAATGTCCGGACCAGGTGAAAGGGTTAAAATTAATGAAGAAAAACAAAAAGCTAATAGGATTTCAAAATGCATTTATAAATAAATTTAATAATAAATCGTAAACACATTCTTAATACATATAAATAAATAGATTATTTTTGCACTCAAAATTATTTGAATGCAACTTATTGATAAACTTGAAAAAGATCTTTCGGAAACTAGATCAAAATTAATCTCACACCCCATTTATAACGCTTTAAACTCCAAAGAGAGACTGCTCTTTTTCATGGAAAATCATGTTTTTGCTGTTTGGGATTTCATGTCGCTAATTAAGTCCCTTCAAATCAACTTAACATGTGTGGATGTACCGTGGACGCCAAATGAGAACAATTTTGCAGGGAAATTAGTCAATGAAATTGTTTTAGCAGAAGAAAGTGATATCGACCCTGAGGGAAATCCAAAAAGTCATTTCGAACTTTATCTTGATTCAATGCGTTTAGTTGGAGCCAACACAAAAAAAATTGAAAGTTTTATTGAAATAATCAACCAAACTAAATCTTATAAAAACTCTATAAATAAAATTACTTTACCAACTCCGGTAAAAGATTTCATGGACTTTACATTTGAAATTATAAATTCAAAAAAAAATCACGTAATAGCAAGTGTATTCACTTTTGGAAGGGAAGATCTAATTCCTGATATGTTTGTAGAAATAGTAAAAAAACTATCTAAAAATGAAGATTTAAATTCTGACTTACTCATTTACTATCTAGATAGACACATTGAATTGGACGGAGATGAACACGGTCCTATGGCACTCAAAATGATTAATCATTTGTGCGGTGATGACAAAGACAAATGGAATGAGGCAACAGAAGCATCGTTAAAAGCTTTAGAAATGCGTATTAAATTGTGGGATTTTATTCATTCGAATTTAAATTAATTTACTAATATTTTCAAACTAGGTTTAAATTTTCTATATTAATTTCGTCAATTATCTTTCAATGAGAAAAACCATATTCATATCCCTTTTAATAATTTTATTTTCAAATTTTTCTTTTGGACAACTATCAGGTGCCACTAAATTTGCAGAATCAATTAATCAGGATGACCTCCAAAGGCATCTTGTCATCTACTCTTCTGACGAATTTGAAGGAAGAGATACTGGTTCTGAGGGGCAAAGAAAAGCAGTCAATTATTTAAGAGAGCAATATAAAATCATTGGTGTTGAAGCTGGAGATCCTGATCAAGACTACTTTCAACCCATGACTCTTAATTTTAGTCCCAAAAGAGGTTTGCCAAGTGTAAATGTTGAAACTGAAAACGTTATAGCAATAATTAAAGGAAGTGAGATTCCAGATGAATACGTTATTATAACTTCACATCTCGACCATGTCGGAATTGAAGATGGTCAAATATACAACGGTGCAGATGACGATGGTTCTGGCACAGTTGCGATGCTAGAAATGGCAGAAGCTTTTAAATTGGCTGAAAAAGAGGGTAAAAATCCAAAAAGATCTATTGTTTTTTTACATGTTTCAGGTGAGGAAAAAGGTTTACTAGGTTCGCGGTACTATACAGACAATGACCCTATATATCCACTAAAAAACACTGTAGTTAATTTAAATCTTGACATGATCGGAAGGATTGATCCGACAAGAGAAGCAAAGAACAGAGATTATATTTATTTAATCGGGACTGACCATGACAGTCAAGAATTACACGATGTTTCTGAAGAGACGAATAGAAAAACAGTTAATATGACATTAGATTACAGATTTAATGATGTGAATGATCCTAATAGATTCTATTATAGAAGTGATCATTATAACTTTGCAAAAAATGGAATCCCTGTAATTTTTTATTTCTCAGGTACTCACGATGACTATCACCAACCTACTGATACAGTTGAAAAGATCGAATTTGATCTACTTGAAATGAGATCAAAACTAATTTTTTATACTGCATGGAACATTGCAAATAGAGAAAATAGACTTTCCCTAAATTCTAAAGAAATTAATGAAAACGCATATAATCATTCTGACGAAGAACTTAAATCATTTGAGGGGATTTATGTAAGTGAAACATTTCCACTTGATTTCAAACTATTCATCTCTAATAACAAACTGTCTTGGGTCCCTGTTGGAGGCTCTGATGAACAATCTTTAATGTTAGACGAAATTGGTGAAGGTAAGTTTGAGTCGAAAATGACTGGGCTTGAATTGGAATTTAAATTAAATGAAATAAAAAGTGAGATCAAAACAGTTTCTCAAAAAGGAACAGTTGTAAAGAAATTTTCAAAATTTGATAAAAAAATGATTCTTACAATAAGTGGTAATAAAATAAATTTTGAAAGAAAAGAAGATTAAGACAATATTATGAGAAAGCTCTATTTTATATTTATTGTACTTCTAATATTTTCTTGTAGCTCATCAGAAAACAATGAAGAAGTTGTGGATGACTCTACTCCATCTGAGTTTACTTTTGAATACAATATACACAGTAGTTTACCAAGTGAGTGGACAACTGAATTCTATGTAATCATGGACGTTTTGAAAAAACTGATTCCGTCTGAACCTAAAAACTACTTTAGTAAACTTCCAATCTATGCTTGGAACAGTAACACCGACAAACCTTATAAAGATAAAATAGGAGATGCTTCAGGCGCATCGATCAGCGGAAATTCTGAGGGCAGGTACATGGTTCTTGAAATTCCAGAGGATGAATTTAAATTCAATGCAATGCATAGATATTCTGTGATAGCTCATGAATACTACCATGTTTACCAAATGTCATTATCTAAAAATTTCTTCGATGGAAATATCGAATTAAAATGGATGTCTGAGGGTTCTGCAGCAACATTTGAATCACTTTACATTCAAGATAAATATTCATTTAATTATTTCAAAGATGCACAAACCAGTGTTCATTCTGATGCCATTAACAACCCCTCGATATTTGAAAAGTTTAATACTTCAGGAGGCGATAAGGACATAAATTATTCTTCTTCCGTTTTCATGTTTTTGGTTTTAACTAAAGAGCTTCAAAAAAATGGGATGACTGAAGCAGGCGCATTCAAGCTTGCAATAAATGATTTTTGGTTAAAAGATCCAACTGATTCAAACTGGAAGGTTAAATTTGAAGAAATTTTTAATATTAGCGTACCTGGATTCTATAACATTTTAAAATCCTACACAAACGATATCAACACAGTACTTCCAAGTGAAAATTTAAAATTAGACAGCATTTACAAAGGTTAACTGTAACAAATTAGTAGTAAAAAATCTTATTTGCTATTTTTCCAAACCAATCTAAGCATCCAAACAAACATTACAGTTAAAAAAATCGTATTGATTTTTTGTAAATAATCAGAAAAAGTTAGAACAATCATGTACAACCCTGAGGAACTAAAAAATAATATTTCCTCAATGTTTTTTTTTATCATCCTTAACTATATTAATTGGTTTATTTATTTGTATTGTGCTTTAATATATTAGTTATCTCAGTTACTTCATTTACTGGTACATTTGCTTGTTGAGCATGTTCCTTGATTAAATTTTCAGAGGCAGCATTGTAGACACAGAAAACAGAATCTCCAGCAATGTAACTATGTTCTTGTTCAATTTGCTTACCCTCTGCCCTCATTTTTTGTAAAACAGACTCTGATGATTTACCAATTTGATCTAGATTCTCTTGAGGAATTGATGAAGCTCCATCAATATTTCTTTTTATTAAATACTTTTTCATAATCTTTTTTTTTGCAAAATATGTAAAACTTTACCAACAATAAAAAAAACCCTCAAAATTTTGAGGGTTAAGTTTTGGGTGGAAGATCGGTCTCGAACCGACGACCTCCTGAACCACAATCAGGCGCTCTAACCAACTGAGCTACAACCACCATTTGTATTGGCAAATTTAAATTAATTTTTATTATTACTAAATACTATTTCTCATTAATACATCAAATAAAAAACACTCATTATTAATGAGTATTTCTAATACATTAGAATACATGACATTATATACAATGATCTATAATGGGATGATCATTTTCGTTTCTATAATTTGCAATTAAAGTAATATCATCTTTTGTAGAATATTTTGTTCCATCTACATAAGTTATAGTTGTTTTACCTCCTATCACTTCAATCTTCTCTATATTATTTAATGATTTCACTAATCAAATATAATTATTCAATTCTCATTTCTAAAATTTCCCAATAATCAATATTACAACTACTAACCTTAATAGTAATTTTTAATTTTCTATATATAGTTGGGTTTGAATTATTTAAAATAATAGTTAAATAAAAAAAATTATTTTAGATCGTTTAAATTATTAACCCCAATGATTCTTTGGGTATTAAAGCCCTCAGCATAATCAACTCCAATTAACCTGCCTAAGTCAGCAGACCTATTAATTACATTATTAATAAAATTTTTCTTACTAATTAAAGTTTCAGGTTCTGTGCTTTTTGCATTATAAAACTGAGATTCATATGCATTTATGGCATTTAACTTTAATTCAATAAAGCCGGAAATATCCACAACAAAATCAGGATTCAAATTTTTCCATTGAATGTAATGGTAAACAGATTTTGGTCTCCATGGTTCTTGTTTTTTTCCATTAAGGGTTGAATTTATTTTTGATAAACCACTTAAAAAAGAAGAATCATACACCAATTTAGCTCCTTTGGGGTGATCTATGTGTCTATCATCAAGGGCATTACATAAAATGACATCAGGTTGATATTTCCTAATAACCTGAACAACTTTCAATTGGTGTTCTTCATTGTTTTTAAAAAAACCATCTCTAAAATTCAAATTTTCACGGATCTTTAATCCTAAAATTTTAGATGCCATTGAAGATTCTTTTGATCTAACTTCAGCCGTTCCTCTTGTACCCAATTCTCCTTTTGTGAGATCAACAACTCCAACTTTTTTTCCAGACGAAATTTCTTTGGCTAATGTTCCACCACAACCAAGCTCAACATCGTCAGGATGTGCACCAAAAGCCAAAATATCTAATTTTTCAATCATATCATTTTAAAGGATTGGCTCAAATCATCTTCTAAATCTTGATAATCTTCAATACCTACAGACAATCTCAAGAGTCCATCTGAGATTCCATATTTTATTCTTTTCTCTCTACTAACCTTAGAATGCGATGTCTCAGCAGGACATGTTATTGTTGATTCAATTCCTCCCAAGCTTCCTACAGGTTTAATTATTTTCAAATTTTTAGAAAAGACATTGGCTTTATTCTCATTTTTTAGTACAAATGAAAGCATCCCACCAAAACCAATCATTTGATTTTTAGCTAAATCATGGTTAGGATGACTTTCTAAGCCTGGATAATTTACTTTTTCAACAGCAGAATTTTCCTCAAGAAATTTTGCAATCCTTATTGCGTTTTCGTTCTGAGCATTCACTCTTATGGGTAATGTTTTTATACTTCTTTCAAGCATCCAAGTTGTAAGTTCACTTAAATTTCCCCCATAGTTAATTGATGATTCAATTATTTTTTTAATTTT
>PAGT01000025.1 GCA_002705485.1 Flavobacteriales bacterium
ACACAACAACCTACTCCGTTTTTAATTGCGTCCATATCATTTGAATAAGGGATTCCATAATAATAGTCAAATCCATTGTTAAGTGGTAAATATTTTTTTTTGTGACCCAAATGCCATTTTCCAATAGCAGCGGTTGAATATCCTGCTTCTTTTAGCTTTTCAGCAATGGTTATTTCACTTTCAGGCAAACCATATTCAGATTCGGGAAATAAAACTCTGTAAGAGTTGGTATCACTTCCAATCATACCACTTCTTATAGGTAATCTTCCTGTCAAAAGACCTGCTCGACTAGGTGTACAAACACTGGATGCTGAATAAAATTGAGTCCATTTTTGACCCTCTTCCGACATTTTATCAAGGTTTGGAGTTTTGATCGTGGGGTGTCCATAAGAACCTAAATCCCCGTAACCCATGTCATCTACAAAAATCACTATGAAATTAGTGTAATTGTCACTATTTGAACATGAGATTACATATAAAGACAAAAAAAAATATAATATTTTTTTCATATTAAACATTTTAAATCAAGTTAATTTTTTTTTTGAAATTATCTGTTTTAATTTTGAAATAATAAATTTATTAAAGGCTGAAAACAATGTATCCATGAGCTGTTTTTCAATTTCATACACTAAAAAAATTAGTTCTTCTAATGAGGAATTGTGGAACCTTATTTCAAGCCCCGAACATTTAAATTTAGTACACCCATTTTGTAAGTCAAATGAATCAATTGTTTGGGACAGACAAAATTCAAAAGATATTCTAATATACCTAAATGGTATGGTTTATTTCAGAGACTTTATAGAATGGAATGAAGGAGTTGGCTATACGTTAATGATCGGAAGAAAAAGAGGAAAGAAATCGAAAGTAATCTGGAAAATTTCTAATAAAGGTAACTCACTTTTTTTAAAAATAACTGTTTTTCCGTATTTGTTGAATAATTGGCCAATAGTGCTCAAAATTCTTCCCTATTTTTTAATTATTTCTCCAATTTTAAAGAATTATTTAAGCTCAGTAGTCGGTGGAATAAATTGGTACTTGATTAATAAAAAACCAGTTAAGAAAAATCATTTTGGTAAGCACATTTGGTTTTCAAAATATTGAAAATTAAATTTTAAAAATCAATAATAGATTGAATAGTTTGAAATATTCGTATTAGTTTATTAAAAAAGCTCTTAAAAAAAATAACAATTTATTGAGAATTTTAAGATTAAATTTTTATATTTGCGCTCATTTTAAAAGTATTAAAACAAAAATATTATGGCAAAGGAAACTTTTGATCGTTCGAAGCCCCACCTGAATATTGGGACAATTGGGCACGTTGATCACGGTAAAACTACTTTAACTGCAGCTATTACAAAAGTTTTAGCAGATGCAGGGCTTTCAGAAGCAAAAAGCTTTGATCAAATTGACAATGCACCTGAGGAAAAGGAAAGGGGTATTACTATAAATACTTCCCACGTTGAGTACCAAACCGCTAATCGACATTATGCTCATGTTGACTGTCCAGGTCACGCTGATTATGTCAAGAACATGGTGACTGGTGCTGCACAAATGGATGGCGCAATTTTAGTTGTGGCTGCATCTGACGGACCCATGCCACAAACTAGAGAGCATATTCTTTTAGGAAGACAAGTTGGAATTCCAAGAATTGTTGTTTTTCTAAATAAGGCTGACCAAGTCGATGATGAAGAATTACTTGAGCTTGTAGAAATGGAAGTTAGAGATTTATTAAATTTTTACGAATATGACGGTGACAATGGTCCTATCATTTTAGGTTCTGCCCTCGGCGCTCTAAATGGTGAACAAAAATGGGTAGACACTGTTATGAAATTAATGGAAAATGTTGATTCATGGATTGAATTACCTAAAAGAGATGTTGACAAAGATTTCTTAATGCCTATTGAGGATGTTTTTTCAATCACTGGACGAGGGACTGTGGCTACTGGTAGAATTGAAACCGGTGTATCTAACACAGGAGATGCTGTGGACATCATAGGAATGGGAGCTGAAAAGTTATCATCAACTGTTACAGGTGTTGAAATGTTTAGGAAAATACTAGATAGAGGCGAAGCTGGAGATAATGTCGGAATCTTGCTAAGAGGTATTGAAAAAACAGATATTAAAAGAGGAATGGTAATTTGTAAACCAGGATCAGTAAAACCTCACGGTAAATTTAAAGCTGAAGTTTACATATTAAAAAAAGAAGAAGGTGGTAGACACACTCCTTTCCACAATAATTACAGGCCACAATTTTATGTTAGAACTACTGACGTGACTGGAAATATTGAGCTTCCTAAAGGAGTTGAAATGGTTATGCCCGGCGACAACCTTACTATAACTGTTGATCTTATAAGTCCAATTGCATGTAGTGTAGGATTAAGATTTGCAATTAGAGAAGGTGGTAGAACTGTTGGTGCAGGGCAGGTTACTGAGATTTTAGATTAATAATAAAATTTTCACTGAAGGTGTACGCTTCTAGCGCATGCCTTTTGTGGCTAAATATGTTGGGGTGTATTAAGGCACCAATTCAGAGACGGGTTTAGCTCAGTTGGTAGAGCACTGGTCTCCAAAACCAGGTGTCGGGAGTTCGAGTCTCTCAACCCGTGCAAAATAAATGATGAATATAGTTTCTTATATTAGAGAATCTTTTTCCGAGTTAAAGGAACATGTTTCTTGGACACCAACTAATGAACTCTCCAGAATTACAATGGTAGTTTTAGTTTTCTCTGTAATTTTTGCATTATTAATATGGATGGCTGACTCTATTTTATCCAGAATTGTTAAAGTTTACTTTGATTTTATTAACTAATATTTATGACTGATACAGAAGTTAAAAAGTGGTATGTTGTAAGAGCCGTAAGTGGTCAGGAAAATAAAATTCGATCTTACATGGAATCCGAAATTAATCGCCTTGGTCATTCAAGTTTTGTTGAAGAAATCTTGGTTCCAACTCAAAAAGTTATACAGATAAGGAAAGGAAAAAAAATTAGTAAAGAAAAAGTTTATTTTCCTGGTTATATTATGATAAAAGCTAATCTTTCAGGAGAAATTCCTCATATAATCAAGGCTTTACCAAACGTTATTGGTTTTTTAGGTGAAACTAAAGGAGGTGATCCAATTCCACTAAGAGTGAGTGAAGTCAATAGAATGCTAGGAAAAGTTGATGAGTTATCCTCTGATTCTGAAAATATATCTATTCCATTTATTATTGGTGAAAATATAAAGGTTATTGATGGTCCGTTCAATGGCTTTAATGGAACAATCGAAAAAGTTAATGAGGATAAGAGAAAATTGGAGGTTATGGTAAAAATATTTGGAAGAAAAACTCCTCTGGAGCTTTCTTACATGCAAGTTGAAAAATTATAAATTAATTATTTTGAAATCTAAATTCAAGATTTTTAGTATTAATATTTAAAAATGGCAAAAGAGATAGATAAAGTTTTAAAATTACAGATTAGAGGAGGAGCTGCAAACCCCTCTCCACCCGTAGGTCCTGCTCTCGGTGCCGCTGGGGTCAACATTATGGAATTTTGTAAGCAGTTCAACTCTAGAACACAGGACAAACCAGGAAAAGTTCTTCCTGTAGTAATTTCTGTGTTCAAGGATAAGTCCTTTGAGTTTGTAGTCAAAACACCTCCAGCAGCTGTCCAGTTACTTGAGGCTGCAAAAGTAAAAAAAGGTTCTGGTGAACCTAACAGAAGTAAAGTAGCTACCGTCACTTGGGATCAAGTAAAATCGATCTCCGTTGATAAAATGGTGGACTTAAATGCTTTCACAGTTGAATCTGCAATGAAAATGATTGCGGGTACAGCTAGGTCGATGGGAATTAAGGTTAGTGGAAAATCACCCTTTTAAAATTTAATTTATACCAATATGTCTAAAATTTTTAAGAAAAGAAAGAATGTTTTAAGTAAATATGATAGGGAAAAAACTTATTCATTGATGGATGCATCTTCTATTGTTAAGGATATTACTTCAACAAAATTTGACGCATCTGTTGATTTAGCTATTAGACTCGGTGTGGATCCTAAAAAAGCTGATCAAAATATCAGAGGGATTGTAACTCTGCCCAATGGAACCGGTAAAAATATTAAGGTGTTAGCTTTAGTTACACCAGACAAGGAAAAAGATGCAATTGATTCTGGGGCTGATTATGTCGGTTTGGACGAATATTTACAAAAAATCAAAGATGGTTGGACTGACGTTGATGTGATAATAACAATGCCAAGTGTAATGGGTAAATTGGGTCCCCTAGGAAAAATTTTGGGACCCAGGGGATTGATGCCTAATCCCAAAACAGGAACAGTAACGATGGATATATCCAAAGCTGTTTCTGATGTCAAAGCTGGTAAAATTGATTTTAGAGTTGATAAGACTGGTATTATTCATGCCTCAATCGGAAAGGTATCTTTTGATGCAAAAAAAATACATGAAAATTCATTAGAATTAATTCAAAACGTTATTAAATTAAAACCAAGTTCATCTAAAGGTACTTACTTAAAAAGTATATATATGTCCAGTACAATGAGCCCAGGAATTAATATCGATACTAATTTTAGTTAAAAATAAAAGAGATGACAAAGTCAGAAAAATCGATAGTTATTGAAAGGATAACATCAGAATTAAATGAGAGTAAAAATATTTATTTAACTGATGCTTCTGGTCTCAACTCTGTTCAAACCAGTAAACTTAGAAGAGCTTGTTTTAAGTCAAATATAAAGTTATCTGTAGTTAAGAATACATTACTTGAAAAGGCAATGACATCATCTGAAAAAGAATTTGGTGAATTAGACCAAGTTCTGAAAGGTAATACCGCTTTGATGTTTTCTGAGATTGGTAATGCTCCAGCTAAGGTAATTAAAGAGTTTAGAAAAAAAGTAGAAAAACCTTTATTGAAAGGTGCCTCTATTGAAGATGCTATATATATTGGAGATGAACAGTTAAGTTATTTAGCTGACCTAAAGTCAAAAGAAGAATTAATCGGAGATGTTATCACAATTCTTCAATCACCAGCCAAGAATGTGATTTCAGCATTGAAAGCTAGTGGATCAACTATTTCAGGAGTTTTAAAAGCGTTATCTGAAAAAAAATAAAATTGAGTAGATAATTAATAATTAATAATAAATATTTTAAAAAATGGCAGATATTAAAGATTTTGCAGAAAAATTAGTAAACCTTACTGTTAAGGAGGTAAATGAGTTGGCAGACATTTTAAAAACAGATTATGGAATTGAGCCAGCTGCAGCCGCAGTTGTAGCTTCAGGACCAGCAGCAGCTGGATCTTCTGAAGCCGCTGAGGAAAAATCAGAATTTGATGTGGTATTGACTGCTGCAGGAGGTTCTAAACTTGCTGTAGTAAAACTAGTTAAAGAGTTAACTGGTCTTGGATTAAAAGAAGCTAAAGAATTGGTTGATAATGCACCGAGTAACATTAAGGAGGCAGTATCAAAAGATGAAGCTGAAGGATTTAAAAAGTCCTTAGAGGAAGCNGGTGCTGAGGTTGAACTTAAGTAATTTTNNACTTAATTCAATTTGTGTATTATCACACACCCAAATAATTTGAAAAGTTCTTTTAATTTAAATTCATATTAATGCAAAACAAAACAGAAAGACTAAATTTCGCATCGGCTACCAATATACCAAACTACCCTGATTTTTTGGACATTCAGATCAAATCTTTTAAAGATTTTTTTCAGTTAGAAACTAAAAGTGCTGAAAGAACTGACGAAGGCCTATTCAATACATTCATGGAAAACTTTCCGATATCGGATTCAAGAAATCAATTCGTATTAGAGTTCCTTGATTATTTTGTTGATCCCTCCAGATACTCTATTCAAGAGTGTATTGAAAGAGGATTGACTTATAGTGTTCCATTAAAAGCTAGATTAAAATTATACTGTACCGATGAAGAGCACGAGGATTTTGAAACAATTGTTCAGGATGTATATTTGGGTGTAATTCCTTACATGACCCCAAGTGGAACTTTTATTATCAATGGAGCTGAAAGAGTGGTAGTTTCCCAGCTTCACAGATCTCCTGGTGTTTTCTTTGGTCAGTCCTTTCATGCCAATGGAACTAAACTATATTCCGCAAGAGTAATTCCTTTTAAAGGGTCATGGATTGAATTTGCAACTGATATCAATAGTGTGATGTATGCATATATTGACAGGAAAAAGAAGTTACCTGTCACTACATTATTAAGAGCAATTGGATTTGAAAGAGACAAAGATATCTTGGAAATATTTGATTTAGCTGAAGAGATAAAAGTTTCCAAGTCTGGTTTAAAAAAATATATTGGAAGAAAACTTGCTGCAAGGGTGTTAAATTCCTGGTTTGAAGATTTTGTAGATGANGACACTGGTGAGGTTGTATCAATTGAAAGAAATGAAATTATCCTTGATAGAGATGTAATAATTGACAAAGAAAATATTACCCAAATATTAGATACTAATACAAAAACCATTTTGCTACACAAAATTGATGGTCAGTTTTCAGATTACGCTATCATTCACAACACTCTTCAAAAGGATCCTACCAACTCTGAGAAAGAAGCTGTTGAACATATTTACAGACAACTTAGAAATGCTGAACCACCTGATGAGGAGACTGCTAGAGGAATTATTGATAAGCTATTTTTCTCCGACCAAAGATATAACCTAGGTGAGGTGGGTAGATATAGAATGAATAAAAAGTTAGGCCTTAATATTGATATGGAAGAGTTGGTCTTGACGAAAGAGGATATTATTACAATTATTAAATATTTAATTGAATTAATTAATTCTAAAGCTGAAATTGATGACATAGATCATCTTTCAAACCGAAGAGTTAGGACCGTTGGAGAGCAATTATCGTCTCAGTTTGGTGTAGGTTTATCTAGAATGGCCAGGACAATTAGAGAAAGAATGAATGTTCGAGATAACGAAGTTTTTACACCCATAGACTTAATTAATGCTAAAACTCTATCATCTGTAATAAATACATTCTTTGGAACAAATCAATTATCGCAGTTTATGGACCAAACAAATCCATTAGCTGAGTTGACTCACAAAAGAAGATTGTCTGCATTAGGCCCTGGAGGTCTTTCAAGAGAAAGAGCTGGTTTTGAAGTTAGAGATGTTCATTATACTCATTATGGAAGACTTTGTCCTATTGAAACACCTGAGGGGCCAAATATTGGTCTTATTTCTTCTTTGAGTGTTTTTGCAAAAGTAAACAACCTTGGTTTCATTGAAACTCCTTACAGAAAAGTAAATAATGGGGTAGTTGATATGNATAATTATAGTTTTTTAAGNGCTGAGGAAGANGANGGTAAANTGATTACNCAGGCNAATATTCCAAAAGANAAAAAAGGNAAAATAGTTTCTGAAAAAGTTATTGCTAGGCAAGAGGCNGANTATCCTGTTGTAGATCCAACNCAAGTAAACTACACNGATGTTGCACCNAATCAGATAGCATCNATTTCTGCATCTCTTATCCCATTTTTAGAGCATGATGATGCTAATAGAGCGTTGATGGGTTCAAACATGATGCGACAGTCAGTCCCACTTTTAAGACCTGAGTCACCAATAGTTGGTACCGGATTAGAAAGACAGGTAGCGTCTGACTCCAGAGTTTTAATTAATGCTGATTACAACGGTAAAGTTATTTATGTTGATTCCCAAAAAATAACAATTAAATATATATTAAATGAGGAACAAAAATTAACTAGTTTCGATAATGACGAAAAAACATATTCACTAGTTAAGTTCCGAAAAACAAATCAAGGTACTTGCATAAATTTGAAACCTATTGTTGAAAAAGGAGATAGTGTTACTAAGGGACAAGTTTTATGTGAGGGTTATGCAACTCAAAAAGGTGAACTTGCATTGGGTAGAAATCTGAAAGTTGCATTTATGCCCTGGAAAGGATATAATTTTGAAGATGCAATTGTTATTTCTGAAAAAGTTGTAAGAGATGATGTTTTTACTTCTCTACACATTGATGAATATTCATTGGATGTAAGAGACACTAAATTAGGAATGGAGGAACTAACAAATGACATTCCGAATGTAAGTGAGGAAGCAACTGCAAACCTCGACGAAAATGGAATGATAAGAGTAGGTGCTGAAGTTCATCCAGGCGATATTTTGATTGGAAAAATTACTCCAAAAGGAGAATCAGACCCAACTCCAGAAGAAAAACTTTTAAGAGCAATTTTTGGTGATAAGGCAGGTGATGTTAAAGATGCTTCACTAAAAGCTCCTCCATCTCTTAACGGAGTAGTAGTTGATAAAAAACTATTTGTTCGTCCAATTAAAGACAAAAGGAAAAGAAGTGAGGATAAGGAACTTTTATCTGAATTAGAGGTTAGGTATGAAAAAAAATATTCTGAGCTTAAAAATAAATTGATTGAGAAGTTATATACCATTTTAAATGGAAAAACATGTCAGGGGATCTATAATGATCTTGGTGAGGAAATTTTACCTAAGGGAAAAAAGTATTCTCAAAAAATGCTTAATCAGGTTGATGAGTTTACTCACCTGGTTAGTGGCCAATGGTCAATTGACAAAAAAATTAATGATTTAGTCATTACCCTACTTCACAACTACAAAATCAAAGAAAATGATCTTCAAGGAATGCATAGAAGAGAAAAGTTTACAATTTCTGTCGGTGATGAACTGCCGGCTGGAATACTAAAGCTAGCTAAAATATACATTGCTAAGAAAAGAAAATTAAAAGTCGGAGATAAAATGGCTGGTAGACATGGTAATAAAGGTATTGTAGCTAGAATTGTTCGTCAAGAAGATATGCCTTTTCTCGAAGATGGAACACCTGTTGATATTGTTCTTAATCCGCTGGGAGTACCATCAAGAATGAATATTGGTCAAATATATGAGACCGTTATGGGATGGGCTGGATTAAAGCTTGGTAGAAAATTTTCTACTCCTATTTTTGATGGAGCAACACTGGATGAAATAAACAAACTAACTGAAGAGGCTGATCTTCCAAAATTTGGACACACATATCTTTACGATGGAGGAACTGGTGAAAGATTTGACCAACCTGCAACAGTAGGGGTAATTTATATGCTCAAATTGGGACATATGGTTGACGATAAAATGCATTCACGTTCAATAGGTCCATATTCATTAATAACTCAACAACCACTTGGTGGTAAAGCCCAATTTGGTGGTCAAAGGTTTGGAGAAATGGAAGTTTGGGCATTAGAAGCTTACGGTGCTTCAAGTACTTTACAAGAAATTTTAACTATAAAATCTGATGATGTGCAAGGTAGGGCTAAGGCTTATGAATCCATAGTAAAAGGTGAAGTGATGCCTAACCCAGGATTACCAGAGTCTTTCAATGTTTTAATGCATGAATTAAAAGGATTAGGTTTAGATATTAGATTAGAAGAATAAAAAAAAAAAATATGTCAAGAAAAATTGAAATTAATAAATCTCAAAAGTTTTCCAAGATTTCCATTGGACTAGCTTCTCCTGAAACAATTTTGGCTGCTTCCAGGGGTGAAATTTTAAAACCTGAAACAATTAATTATCGAACGCACAAGCCTGAAAGAGACGGATTGTTTTGTGAGAGAATTTTTGGACCTGTTAAAGATTACGAGTGTGCTTGTGGAAAGTATAAAAGAATTCGATATAAGGGCATAATATGCGACAGATGTGGTGTAGAGGTGACAGAAAAAAAAGTAAGAAGAGACAGAGTGGGACATATTAACTTAGTCGTTCCTGTAGCACATATTTGGTATTTCAGATCACTTCCTAATAAAATAGGTTATTTACTTGGATTACCCTCTAAAAAGCTTGATATGATTATATATTACGAAAGATATGTCATTATTCAACCAGGTTTAGCGGTCAATCAAGATGGAGAACCCGTCCAAAGAATGGATTTTTTGACTGAGGAAGAATATATCAATATATTAGAAAGTTTACCAAACGAAAATCAATTTTTGGACGATGAAGATCCAAATAAATTTATAGCCAAAATGGGAGCTGAATGTTTAATTGAGTTGCTGTCTAGAATTGACTTAAATGAGCTCTCTTACGAGCTAAGACACAAAGCTAATACAGAATCTTCTAAGCAAAGAAAAATGGAGGCTTTAAAAAGATTACAAGTTGTTGAATCTTTTAAAGAATCTAACATAAATAAAGAGAACAAACCCGAGTGGATGATTCTTAAAGCTATCCCTGTAATTCCACCGGAACTTAGGCCACTAGTCCCATTGGATGGTGGTAGATTTGCTACATCTGATTTAAATGATCTATATAGACGTGTTATAATTAGAAATAATAGGTTGAAGAGACTTGTTGAAATCAAAGCACCTGAAGTAATTCTTAGAAATGAAAAGAGAATGCTTCAAGAATCTGTTGATTCTTTATTTGACAATACTAGAAAGTCTTCTGCTGTAAAAACTGATGCCAATCGTCCATTAAAATCATTATCTGATTCATTGAAAGGAAAACAGGGAAGATTTAGACAAAACTTACTTGGTAAAAGAGTTGATTATTCAGCAAGGTCTGTTATTGTTGGTGGTCCAGAATTAAAGCTCTATGAGTGCGGGTTACCCAAAAATATGGCTGCAGAATTATATAAACCTTTTATTATTAGAAAGTTAATAGAAAGGGGTATTGTCAAAACAGTTAAGTCTGCAAAAAAAATAATCGATCGAAGAGAACCTTTAGTTTGGGATATATTAGAAAATGTTTTAAAAGGACATCCAGTTCTATTGAACAGAGCTCCAACTCTACACAGGCTTGGAATCCAGGCCTTTCAACCAAGTTTAATTGAAGGTAAGGCCGTGCAAGTTCACCCACTAGTTTGTACAGCTTTTAATGCTGATTTTGATGGTGATCAAATGGCTGTTCACTTACCGTTGGGTCCTGAGGCGATTCTTGAAGCACAACTTTTAATGTTAGCATCTCATAATATACTCAACCCAGCAAATGGTTCTCCTATTACAGTGCCATCACAAGATATGGTGTTAGGTTTATATTATATGACAAAACTTTTAAAATCAACTGATAAAGTTAAAGTCAAAGGAGAAGGATTAATATTTTATTCATATGATGAGGTTATCATTGCATACAATGATAAAAAAGTTGATTTAAATGCTGGTATAAAAATTAGAGCTAAGGTTCATGACAAATCAAATAAGCTGGTCAATAAAATTATTGACACTACAGTAGGTAGGGTTTTGTTTAATCAAGTTGTTCCTGAAGAGGCAGGTTTCATTAATGAGGTTTTAACAAAAAAATCATTGCGTGATATAATCGGTAACATTTTAAAAATTACTAGTGTTCCCAAAACTGCCGAATTCCTTGATAAAATAAAAGACATGGGATTCTCTTTTGCTTTCAAAGGAGGGTTATCCTTTAGCTTGGGTGATATTATTATCCCCCCTGAAAAACTTGATATGATTAATAAGGCTAATGTTGAAGTCGACTCAATAATGTCCAACTATAATATGGGTTTGATAACTAATAATGAAAGGTATAACCAAGTCATTGATGTATGGACGTCTGCAAATGCTACCTTAACTGAACTAGCTATGAAAAGAATTAGTGATGATCAACAAGGCTTTAATTCTGTATATATGATGTTGGATTCAGGTGCAAGAGGTTCTAAAGAACAGATTCGCCAATTAACTGGGATGAGAGGTTTAATGGCTAAGCCCAAAAAAGCAAGTTCCGGTGGAGGAGAAATTATCGAAAATCCTATTCTTTCAAATTTTAAGGAAGGTCTCTCAATTTTAGAGTATTTTATATCCACTCACGGAGCGAGAAAAGGTCTTGCAGATACTGCATTAAAAACTGCTGACGCTGGATATTTGACCAGGAGGTTAGTTGATGTAGCCCAAGATGTTATTGTCAATATTGAAGATTGTAACACATTGAGAGGAATAACTGTCGAAGCATTAAAAAAGAATGAAGAGGTTGTCGAGACTCTTGGGGAAAGAATTTTAGGTAGAGTGTCACTTCACGATGTATATGATCCAATTACTAATGAGATTATTGTTCACTCAGGAGAAGAAATTGATGAAACTAGAGTCGAAATAATAGAAAATTCTCCAATAGAAAAAGTCGACGTCAGATCACCCTTGACTTGTGAAGCTTCTAAAGGAATTTGTGTTAAATGCTATGGACGTAATCTAGCAACTGGAAAAATGGTTCAAATAGGAGAAGCAGTTGGAGTTGTTGCTGCGCAATCAATTGGTGAACCAGGTACACAGTTAACTCTAAGAACATTTCACGTAGGAGGAATCGCAGGTAATATTTCTGAGGATAACAGTTTAGTTTCAAAATTTGAAGGAACGGCGGAATTAGAAGATCTGAAGACCGTTAAAGGTGAAGATTCTGATGGAAAAAAGATTAATATTGTTATTTCACGGACTTGTGAATTAAAGGTTATTGATAATAAAACAGGGATAATTTTGAGTACCAATATAATTCCTTACGGGTCATCTATTTTTGTTAAAGATGGTGATAAGCTCAAAAAGGGTCAAATGGTATGTCAGTGGGATCCTTATAATGGGGTTATCATTTCTGAGTTTGGAGGTGCTATTGAGTATGAAAACATTGAACAAGGTGTTACTTATCAGGTTGAAATAGATGAGCAAACTGGTTTTAAAGAAAAAGTTATTTCAGAATCAAGAAATAAGAAAATTGTTCCAACATTATTGATTAATGACAACAAAGGAAAGAATATTAGGACATATAACTTACCTGTAGGAGCTCATTTAATGGTTAATGATGGAGAAAAAGTTAAAGAAGGAAAAATATTAGTTAAAATACCTAGAAAGTCTGCTAAATCAGGAGATATAACTGGTGGACTTCCTCGAGTTACAGAACTTTTTGAAGCTCGAAATCCATCAAATCCTGCTGTTGTGAGTGAGATTGATGGTGTTATTAACTTTGGGAAGATTAAAAGAGGAAATAGGGAGATAATAGTTGAATCAAAAAATGGCGAGATAAAAAAATATTTAGTTAAATTGTCAAACCAGATTTTAGTTCAAGAAAATGATTTTGTAAAAGCTGGTATGCCACTTTCTGATGGATCTATAACTCCAAATGATATTTTAAATATTAAAGGCCCATCTGCAGTTCAACAATATTTAGTTAATGAGGTTCAGGAAGTTTATAGATTACAGGGCGTTAAAATAAATGATAAACATTTTGAAGTTCTAATAAAACAGATGATGCAAAAAGTTAAAATTGAAGATTCTGGAGATACCACCTTTTTAGAAGGACAATTAATTCACAAAAATGAATTTATAAATGAAAACGATAATTTATATAATAAAAAAATTATTGAATCAGTTGGAAGTTCCGAAAATTTAAAAGAAGGACAAGTTGTTTCAGCTAGAGAATTAAGAGATGAAAATTCTTTGCTGAAACGTGAGGATAAAGAACTTGTTGTTGCAAGAGATGCAGTCAATGCTACTGCAACACCTATTCTTCAGGGTATTACTAGAGCTTCCTTACAGACTAAGTCATTTATTTCTGCTGCATCCTTCCAGGAAACCACTAAAGTTTTAAATGAAGCTGCTGTCAATGGAAAAATAGATGCTTTAGAAGGTCTCAAGGAAAATGTAATTGTTGGACATAAAATTCCTGCAGGAACAGGTAATAGAAAATATAATGATTTGATTGTTGGGTATACTGACGAATATGACGAAATGATAGCGGCAAAAAAACTCAGTTTACAATGAAAAAGGACCAAAAAAAAAATAGTATAAACCTTGAGCTTGATGAAAATTTAGCTCAAGGAACTTATTCTAATTTGGCCTTAATCAATCACTCCGTATCGGAGTTTGTTGTCGATTTCATAAATGTTATGCCTGGGGTTCCCAAGGCAAAGGTAAAGTCAAGAATTATTTTAACACCTCAACATGCCAAAAGATTTTCAAAAGCATTAAATGAAAATATACTGAGATTTGAAAAATCAAATGGTGAGATAAAGGATTTTGATAAACAACAACCGATATCTCTTAACTTTGGCCCTATTGGTGAGGCATAGTTAAAACTCTGATTTTTGATGAAATTTTAGTGAACTGTATTTTTGTTGTGCTAACTCCAAAGAAAATTTGGAATCAGCCAGGTAAACAAGGTTCCCCCTTTTGTCTTTTGCTAAAAACTTGTGTTTCAGTTTTTTAAAATCAAGGAACTCTTTTTCACTTGTCACATTAGTTTGCTCTATCCAACAAGCTTTAAATATATTAATGTTTTCATAAGAACACTTTGCTCCGTATTCATGTTCAAGACGATATTGAATTACCTCAAATTGTAAAGCTCCAACAGTTCCAATAATTTTTCTACCATTTAGTTCAAGAATAAATAATTGAGCAACTCCTTCATCCATAAGTTGGTCAATGCCTTTTGACAACTGTTTGGATTTCAGAGGATCCTTGTTAACAATATACTTAAAATGTTCTGGTGAAAAATTTGGAATTCCAATGTAATTAATTGTTTCTCCCTCAGAGAATGTGTCCCCAATCTTAAAATTTCCAGAATCATGAACTCCAACGATATCGCCTGGAAAAGATTCATTGATTATTTCTTTTTTTTCTGCAAAAAAAGTATTGGGGCTACTAAACTTGTAACTTTTACCTGATCTTACATGCAAATAAGGTCTATTTCTTTTAAAAGACCCAGAAACAATTTTAATAAATGCCAACCTATCTCTGTGATTAGGGTCCATATTCGCATGTATTTTAAATATGAAACCGGTAAAACTATTTTCATTTGGTCTTACCATTCTTTCTAAACTATTTTTTGAATTTGGAGTCGGAGCATTAGNTACAAAAAAATCTAAAAGTTCTTTTACTCCAAAATTATTTANTGCAGAACCAAATAAAACNGGATGTTGCTTACAGCCAATGTAATCTAAAGAATTAAAAGATGGATAAACNCCCTTNACAATCTGAATCTCCTCAACAAGTTTGGAATGNGCTTTAGATCCAATTATTTTTTCTAAATCTGGATTATCAATATTGTTAATTTCATCAAAANCTATAATTTTTTGTTTATTTTTTGAATCAAAAAAAANTAAACTATTNTTCCATATATTATAAATTCCTTGAAAGTCATAACCCATTCCAATNGGAANGCTAATGGGACAAACATTAAAGTTTAATTTTTTCTCTAGTTCGTCAAGCAAGTCAAAAGCATCTTTACCTTCCCGATCCAATTTATTTATGAAAACTATTACTGGAATCTCTCTCATTCTACAGACATTTACGAGTTTTTCAGTCTGTTCTTCAACTCCTTTAGCAACATCAATGACAACTATTGCGCTGTCTACAGCTGTTAATGTTCTGTAAGTATCTTCAGCAAAATCTTTATGTCCTGGAGTGTCAAGTATATTTATTTTTTTACTATTGTATTTAAAAGCTAATACCGAGGTTGAAACTGATATTCCTCTCTGTCTTTCAATTTCCATAAAATCACTTGCAGCACTTTTTTTTATTTTTTGTGATTTGACAGCACCTGCCTCCTGAATTGCTCCTCCAAAAAGTAACAACTTCTCTGTTAGAGTAGTTTTTCCAGCGTCTGGATGAGAAATGATTCCGAATGTCCTTCTTTTACTGATTTCAGAACTTAAATTCATGAATTTTTTTTGATTCAAAAATAGTATTGTTTTTTTTAAATACTTCAAATTTGTAACTTTAAATTATGATTAAAGAAAATGTAGTTTTAGTAGATACTAACGATAATAAACTGGGCTTAATGGAGAAGCTTGAAGCTCACAGAAAAGGTTTATTACATAGAGCTTTTTCTGTATTTATATTGGATGAAAAAAAAAGACTATTATTACAAAAACGAGCACTTAATAAATATCATTCCCCTGGTTTGTGGACAAACACTTGCTGCAGTCATCCACGTGATAATGAGNATGTAATTGATGCAGGTAAAAGAAGATTGAATGAAGAAATGGGCATGTCTGCATCTTTAGATCACCTTTTTTCGTTTATTTACAAAGTTAATTTTGACAATGGTCTTATTGAGCATGAGTTTGATCACGTTTTGATTGGAAATTCAAAAACTGATCCTGTTATAAACAAAGCTGAGGTTTGTGATTGGAAATGGGTCGATATAAAAAATGTAAAAATTGACCTAGCTGANAACTCGGATATGTACACTGAGTGGTTTAAAATAATATTTGAAAAACTTTATTATAAATTAATTTAAATGAAGGTAACTGTAAGTAGAAAAGCACATTTTAATGCGGCTCATCGATTGTATATTGAAAATTGGTCAGATAAAGAAAACACAAAGGTTTTTGGAAAATGTAGTAATCCTAATTACCATGGACATAATTATGAGTTGATTGTAAGCTTAACTGGCGAAATAGATCCGGTTACAGGTATGGTTATAGATCTAAAGGATTTAAAAGATATTATTAAGAAATATATTGAAGATCCTTTAGATCATAAAAATCTTAATTTGGATGTTGAATATTTTAAAAGTGTAATGCCCTCCGCTGAAAATATTTGTATTTATATATGGGAAATTTTAAGGAAACAAATTGACTTGGATAAAAAACTGGAGGTAGTACTTTTCGAAACACCTAGGAATTTTGTTAAATTTTCTGGTTAAATACGCCATAGTTTTAATAATTTAATTTGAATTAAGAATTGATCTCAAATCATTTCCGTATTTAGAATCTATNACTTTTTTGTTGAGTGATTTTATAATTGTATCAATAAGAACCTTNCTTTCACTGAACTCATTGATTCCTATTAAAGGAGCAACGGAACTGTTTCCATTATTTACTGCGAAATTTAAACTATAAAGTGCTTTTCTTTTACTTAATTTTTTAATTTCTTCNTGGATGATTTTTAAACTATCATTACTCTTTCGTTTAGACATCTCAATACTAGATTTTATTAGATCTAATTCTTCAAAATTAAATTTTTTGATTATATCAATGTAAACCCTATAAACAGAGTCATTAAACGAATTGTAGACCTGAAAATCTGAACTAAAGTTTTTTAATTTGGAATTTATATATATTTCTCCTTTTTCTCCAAAAAATTCTAGTAATTTATCATTTTTAGAAACATCAAGNGCTATATAAAATAGTTCAGGTGAGTCTATTTCATATGATAATTCAACTACCTTATCATTATTTACAAAAGCAGAGTCAATGTTAATTAGTTTATTCTCACTTACTTTTTGGAGAAAAATTTTGCCTTTTTTAAAACCTTCTACAGTTAAATTTACCTTCATTTTTTTGTTCTCATTTGAACAAGAGTAAATAGCAAAGATTATAAAGAAAATGCGAAATATTTTCATGCTAAATTTTATGTAAATATCACAATTTTTATTTAAGCTTTAAAGTTTTGGGTTTTTAATATAAAACCAACAACAATAAATTAGAAAAAATTGAATTAAAATCCTTAAAACAAGTAAATATATTGAATTCCCAAGGTTGTTTTGGGGGAGTAACATATTTAAATGAACTGTCATAAAAACAATTAACATTAAAATCAAACCCCAAAGCGCGTATTTTCGAATTTTATCAAAAAATAAAGAAAATCCCAAAAGTATTTCTANTAGTCCACTAAACAAAATCATTTCTTTATGAAATGGAATGAAATTTGGCATGTAAGGAAAATAAAAATCAGTATTAGTAAAATGTAGTACACCTAGGTATATGTAAATAATTCCCATAGCGTACAACGCAAAGCGCTTACTTGATAAAATCAATACTTCGTTTGATAAATGATGTTAAATCTTCACCTTTTAATAAATTCTGAGATAGTTTAGCAAGATCAAGTGATTGATTAATCAATCTGTCTTTTTTTTCTTTGCTCTTAGTTTTTAGAATTTCAGAAATAATAGGATTGTTAACATTTATTATTAAATTATATATTTCTGGCATATTACCAAACATATTATTCCCTCCTGTTTGTTGCATTTCCTTCATTCTTCTCATAAATTCTGGAAAGGTTATAACAAAAGGTGCGTTTTGACTATCNATTGGCTCTAGTTGAACNGTGTATTTTTCTTTCCCAACACAATCTTCAATTATTTTTTTTAATTTTTCTTTTTCNTTCTCACTTAGTTTTGATACTTCAGTACTGTCTTTTTTTATTAGTTTTTCGATTACATCTGCATCGACTCTGGTGAAAGAGATATTTTCTTCACTAGTTTCTAGTTTTTGAATTAAATGACTGATAATTGGGGAATCAAGTAAAATGATCTCATATCCTTTTGCTTTTGCATTTTCTATNTATGAATGCTGATCATCTTTATTTGATGTATACAGGATTATTGTTTTTCCGTCTTTGTCAGTTTGATTTGGGGTAATTTTATCTTTTAATTCCTGTAATGTATAGTAATTGTTATCAACAGTCGGATATAGAGCAAAAGATTTGGATTTATCAAAGAATTTTTCTTCACTGAGCATACCATATTCAATTACCACTTTAATATCATTCCATTTTTTCTCAAACTCTTGACGATCTTTTTTAAATAAGGAATTTAATTTATCACCAACTTTTCTAGTTATATAGTTACTGATTTTTTTAACTGCACCATCGGCTTGTAAGTAACTCCTAGAGACATTTAATGGAATATCAGGAGAATCAATCACCCCCCTTAAAAGAGTTAGAAATTCAGGAACAATTCCCTCCACATTATCGGTTACAAAAACTTGATTTTGGTAAAGTTGGATTTTNTCTTTTTGAATATTAATGTCATTTGAAATTTTTGGAAAATATAAAATACCGGTTAAGTTAAATGGATAGTCTACATTTAAATGAATATTGAATAGGGGTTCCTCAAATTGCATTGGGTAGAGCTCTCTATAGAAATTTTTATAAGAATTTTCGTCAAGATCTTTAGGTGCTTTAGTCCAAGCAGGGTTAGGNTTATTAATTATATCATCAACTATTTCTTTAACTTCTTTTTCTTTTTTACCTTTTCCAACTTTTTTAGTTATTTCTTTGGTACCAAATTTAATTGGTACAGGCATGAATTTGTTGTATTTTAAAAGAAGGTTTTTTATTCTACTTTCTTCAAGAAATTCCTTAGAATCTTTGTCGATGTGTAGTATAATTTCTGTTCCTCTATCTTTTTTGTCAGATTTATTTAAGCTATATTCAGGNGAGCCATCACATATCCAGTGAGCGGCATCANATTTTTTATAGGATTTTGTGATNATTTCTACTTTACTTGAAACCATAAATGCAGAATAAAANCCCAATCCAAAATGACCAATTATNCCNGCGTCTTTAGCCGAATCTTTATATTTTTCNAGAAACTCTTCAGCACCAGAAAAGGCNACTTCGTTGATATATTTTTTAACCTCCTCTGTGGTCATTCCAACCCCTTGATCAATTACATGTATTTTTTTNTTTTTTTTGTCAACTTTAACTTCAATTATAGGTTTNTCGAGTTTTATTTTATTNTNTCCAATAGAACTCAGATGTTTTAATTTTGAAGTTGCATCNGTAGCATTAGAAATTAATTCTCTTAGAAAAATTTCGTGATCACTATATAAAAACTTTTTTATTAATGGAAAAATNTTTTCCACTGCTACATTTATNTTGCCTTTTGCCATTTGTANTTATTTTAATNNTAAAATATCAAATCGTATACCATTTTTTATTTTGTGACAAATTGACATTTCNTGAAAAAATAGACTAATANATTATTGATAAATTTTAATTAAATTGCANTGACAACATCTAAAATGTATAATTCAAGAATCACAGGTATTGGACATTATCTGCCTGAAAATATTGTTACCAATGATGATTTATCCAAATTCATGGATACAAGTGATTCTTGGATTCAAGAAAGGACTGGTGTTAAACAGAGAAGATGGGCAAAACCAAAAACTGGTAACACTACATCTGAGATGGGCGTTAAAGCTGCCAAAATTGCAATAAAAAATTCAGGTATAAAAAAAAGTGAAATTGATTTCATTATTTTTGCAACTCTTAGTCCTGATTATTATTTTCCTGGACCAGGAGTTCTTGTTCAGCAAATGCTAGATTTGGATACAATTGGAGCTCTTGATGTTAGAAATCAATGCTCTGGCTTTATTTATGCAATTTCTATTGCTGATCAATATATTAAAACTGGAAAATATAAAAATATTTTAGTTATCGGGTCAGAATATCAATCATATGGAATTGATAAATCAACTCGTGGAAGAACTATTTCGGTCATATTTGGAGATGGGGCAGGTGCTGNAATTTTGACAAGAGAAAATAANAAGAATAAAGGNGTNTTGTCAACACACNTACATTCNGAGGGAAAATATGCAAAAGAGTTGTCTTGTTTAGCNCCTGGATTTGGCACTCGATGGGTTACTGATATTATNAATGAAAATGATCCAAATGATGAGAGTTATCTTCCATATATGAANGGACAACTTGTATTCAAGAACGCTGTAGTTAGATTTCAAGAAGTTATCAAAGAAGGGCTTGATCATAATAAGCTATCAAATGATGATATTGATTTATTTATTCCACATCAAGCAAATCTCAGAATCTCACAGTTTATACAAAAAAAACTAGGGCTGAATGATAGTAAAGTTTACAATAACATAATGAGGTATGGAAATACTACTGCTGCATCCATTCCAATTGCTCTTTCTGAAGCCATTGGTGAAGGAAAACTAAAATCTAATGATTTACTAGTTCTTGCGGCTTTTGGAGCAGGCTTTACTTGGGGAAGTGCTATTATTAAATGGTAAAGAAAACATTAATTTTAGGTGCTTCATTAAATTCTGAAAGGTACTCAAACAGAGCTGTCAAANATTTATTGTTAAAAGNTTTTAATGTNGTGGCAATAGGTTCCAAAAAAGGTCTTTTAAGTGGGATTGAAGTTAAAACAACACTTGATCAATACGAAAATATCCATACTGTAAGTATATATATAAACAAAGATCTTCAGAAATATTATTATCAATATATTTTAAAGCTTAAACCTAGCAGAGTTATTTTTAATCCAGGCACTGAGAATCCGGATTTTTATAAAAAATTAACTAAACACTCAATTTATTTTGAGGAGTCTTGTACTTTAGTTTTACTTTCTACTAATCAATATTAAACCAATGAAAGTTATCAATCCATTTATTGGTAAGAGCTCATATCCTATTACATAGTCGCCCAAAAAATGTGATGGGATTTTAGAAATCATTACAACTAAAATTACAGAAGCAGATGCTACAATCCAAACATATTTATCTTTCACCTTGTAGTCTGTAAATATTCCGAAAGCAAATAGCCCTAAAAGTGGGCCATAAGTGTATCCAGCTACAGTAAGTAGTCCATCAATAACATTTGTGGTAAGAAAACTCTCGAAAATTAAAATTACTATTACCAAAATGAAACTCATTATTATGTGTACTATTTTTCTAATTCTTTTTTGTTCCTTATTTTTTTTAGATTCTAAATTCATGAAATCAACGCAAAATGATGTTGTCAAAGATGTTAAAGCGCTATCTGCACTACTGTATGCTGCAGCAATTAGGCCTAATAAAAATGTAACTCCAACTACTACTCCAAGCTCACTATTAAAAGCTATTTGTGGGAAGAGCAAATCCGGATTTTCTAATCCGTTTAATTTGGGAATTGAAATATTATTTGTTTCAGCATATATAAAAAGTAATGCACCTAAAACTAAAAATAAAAATGTTATTATGACCAAAACTAAACTAAAAACAACCATATTTTTTTGTGCATCCTTTAGCGACTTACATGTTAAATTTTTCTGCATCATGTCCTGATCTAGGCCTGTCATGCATANGGTTATAAAAATCCCCCCTATAAAGGATTTTATAAAATGATTTCTTTCNAGTAAACTGTTGTTAACTATTATGTTATCGAATTTTTTAAATTTCTCTGAATTGATAAATTCAGTAAAATTCCAACCAAGAGAATCATTNATAAAGTATATCGTTAGAATAACNGATAAAATCATAAAACCAGTTTGTANCGTATCTGTCCAAACAATTGTTTTTATTCCTCCTCTGTTTGTATATACCCATATTAAGAGGATCGATAAGACAACTGTAAATTCAAANGGAATTTTAAATGACTCAAAAACAAACTTTTGAAGGACAATAGCTACAAGAAATAGTCTAAATGAAGCACCAATAACCCTTGATATAAAAAAGAAAAATGCGCCTGTTTTGTGACTAACAGGTCCAAATCTATCCTTAAGGTATTCATATATTGATGTGACATTCTTTTNATAGTAAATAGGNAANAAAATATATGCTACAATAAAATAACCAANNAGATATCCAAGCACAACCTGGAAGTACGAAAACTCAAGTTTTCCAACATCACCAGGTACAGAAATAAAAGTAATACCTGAAAGAGATGCTCCTATCATTCCAAATGCAACCAGATACCAGGGAGACTCTTTATTTGCAGAAAAAAAAGTTTTATTATCATCATTTCCTTTAGTAAAATGAGATATTGTGAATAAGCCTAAAAAGTATAGAAAAATAATANTTAAAATAAGAGTTGATGACATATTAATTTGGTGTATATCAAATATAGTAATTATGGTTCTTACAAAATCAAATGTTATCTTTGTTTAATGAATTTTTCCTCCAGACTTTTAGAAGATGCAGTCAATGAAATTTCACGATTGCCTGGGATTGGCAAAAGAACTGGTTTGAGATTGATACTATTCTTGCTTAGGCAACCCAAAAATCAAACTCATAACCTATCTGAATCATTGACTAATTTAGTTGATAATATTACACATTGTCAAAGCTGTTTTAATATATGTGAAAATAAACTATGTGAAATCTGTTTAAACCCTAAAAGAAATAAAAAAATTATTTGTGTTGTTGAGGATATAAGAGATGTTATGGCAATTGAGACTACAGGACAGTACAACGGAATATATCATGTACTTGGAGGAAAAATTTCACCTGTTGAAGGTGTTGGACCTAACCAACTCAATATAGGCCCTTTAATTCAAAAATTAAAAAAAGAACAAGTTGTTGATGAGTTAATTTTCGCCTTAAGTCCGACAATGGAAGGGGACACAACCAATTTTTACATATATAAACAACTAGATGGTATTGAAATTAAAATTACAACTATTTCCAGAGGAGTTACTGTTGGAAACGAATTAGAGTACACTGACGAAGTAACACTTGGAAGAAGTATAGTTAAAAGAATACCTTTCGAAAACTCATTAAGAAGTACATCTTAGTTTTTATTTGATATTTTTGTAAAATTAATTTAAACCAATGGCTAAATATGAATTGACATTACCAAGAATGGGTGAAAGTGTAGAAGAAGCTACAATTATAAACTGGTTAAAGAACGAGGGTGATAAGATTGAAATTGATGATTTAGTTTTAGAGATTGCAACTGATAAAGTTGATTCTGAAGTTCCGAGTGATGTAAAGGGANTTCTCNNAGAAAAGCTTTGCGGTGTAAACGATGTTGTAAAAGTTGGTCAAACTATTGCTNTAATAGAGACAGACTTGGNTGACAAAAAAACAATTCGTATCGAAAAACCAATTGAAAAAAAAACTGAGGAACTCNTATCAAAANCTAAGGATTTGATCGAACCNCAAAACCTTAATTCAAGTAGTCTTAACTTATCACCANTGGTTAGAAGTATATCTAAAAAAGAAGGTATTTCTAATGATGAGTTAAGTTTGATTATTGGTTCTGGAAAAGATGGTAGGATTACAAAACATGATTTAATAAAATATATTTCAGAAAAAACTAATAACGATACAAAANTAGTCGAAATCGAAAAACCACATTCAAATTTTGATGATAAGATTCACGAAATGACTCGAATGGAGAGGTTAGTATCAGATCATATGACTCAAAGTAAGAAAGAATCGGCTCACGTCCAATCATTTATTGAGGCTGACATATCAAATATTTGGGATTGGAAAAAAATTACTCAAAAAAAATTACTTGAGTCTGATGGAGAGAAGCTTACATTTACCCCAATATTTATTATGCTTGTAGCTAAAGCATTAAAAAAATACCCAATTTTAAATGGATCTCTAAAAGATTACAGCATTAAATTCAATAAAGATATAAACATCGGAATGGCAACAGCTCTTCCTGACGGAAATCTAATCGTTCCAGTCATAAAAAATGCCGATCAATTGAGTTTGATTGGTATGGTTAAAAAAGTTAACGATTTAGCGAAAAGATCAAGAAATTCACAGCTAAAACCAGATGAAATTAAAGACGGAACATACACTGTTAGCAATGTTGGGGTTTTTGACACATTGATGGGTACGCCTATTATAAACCAACCTCAACTTGGTGTTTTAGCTTTTGGTTCAATTAGAAAAGAACCCTCAGTAATTGAAACAAACAAGGGTGATTTCATCGGAGTTAGAAGAAAAATAATTTTGTCTCACAGTTATGACCACAGAATCATAAATGGTGCTGTAGGTGGAATGTTTATTAAAAATATTAAGGAACTAATCGAAAACTGGGACATTAAGCAGGATATTTAAGTCATTAAAAAATGAATTTAAAAATTAACAAACCATTGTGTTTTTTTGATCTTGAAACTACAGGTGTAAGTGTATCAAAAGATCGGATTGTTGAAATTTCAATCTTAAAAATACTTCCTAATGGAAATAAACAATCAACCACTTGGTTGGTTAATCCTGGAATAGAAATTCCAAAGGAAGCAACAAATATCCATGGAATTAATAATGAAATGGTAGTGAATGAACCTTCTTTTAGNGAAATAGCATCAGATGTAATGTCAATGATTAATAATTGCGATTTGGCTGGCTATAATTCTGATAAGTTTGATATTCCATTGTTAGCNGAGGAACTCTTAAGAGCTGAAATTGATTTTAACCTTGACAATATTTTGACAATTGATGTTCAAAATATTTTTCACAAAATGGAACAAAGAACATTATCTGCAGCTTANCAATTTTATTGCGGAAAAATTTTGGATAATGCTCATTCCTCTGAAATTGATACAATGGCTACATTTGAGGTTTTAGAGTCTCAAATTGAAAAATATTCTGAGTTGGAAAATAATGTAAGATTCCTATCCGATTTTTCCAAAAGAGGAAGAAATGTAGATTTGGCAGGATTTATAAAATTTGACGAAAATGATGTTCCTTGTTTTTGGTTTGGAAAACATAAAGGTAAAAGTGTTGAATATGTAATGGAAAAAGAACCTGGGTATTTTGGATGGCTACTAAACGCTGATTTNCCAATGTATACNAAAAAGGTTTTNACAAGACTTAGGTTAGAAAAATTTAATAATAAATAATTGCCATGAAAATTATTTGTGTTGGAAGAAATTATTTAAGTCACATAAGAGAATTAAATAATAAAAAAAATAATAGTCCAGTTATCTTTTTAAAACCCGAAACATCAATAATACAAAAAAATCAACCCTTTTTTATACCTGATTTTTCTAATGAAATACATCATGAAGTTGAGTTAATTGTAAAGATAAATAAACTAGGTAAGTCAATATCACCTAAGTTTTCTCATAAATATTATGATGAAATAAGTTTGGGTATTGATTTTACTGCCAGAGACTTACAAAACAATTTAAAATTAAATAGTTTGCCTTGGGAAAAGTGTAAGTCATTCGATGGTTCAGCGTTAATAGGGAAATGGGTAAATAAAGATAATTTTAATGATATCAATGATATAAATTTCCAGCTCACAAAAAATGATAAAATTATCCAAAAAGGTAATTCATCTGAAATGATTTGGAATATTGATGAATTGATTTCTGAAATATCAAGGTTTTTCACTTTAAAAATTGGCGATATTATTTTCACAGGAACCCCAAAGGGTGTTGGTAAAGTTAATATTGATGATTTTTTGTTAGGCTCTATTGAAGGTGAGCAACTCTTCAGTATTAAAATAAAATAAATGAAAGCTAAAATTGTTACAATTGGTGATGAAATCTTAATTGGCCAGATTATTGACACAAATTCGGTTTTTATATCTAAGCAGCTAATTAGAATTGGATTTGAAGTCAAAAAAATTGTTTCTATTGGTGATACAAAAGAAGAAATATTAAAGACTTTAGAGGATTCTCTCGGCGTTTACGATTTAGTTATTTTAACTGGAGGTTTGGGTCCCACTAATGATGATATTACNAAAGAAGCTTTTTGTAAATTTTTTAATGATAAACTTGTTCATAATCAAGAAATTTTAAATCATATTGAAAACCTATTTAAAAAATTTACGGATAATCCAATAAATGAACTTAATAGAGCGCAAGCTTTTTTACCTTCAAAAACTAATTTAATTCCAAATATTTTTGGAACTGCTGCTGGAATGAGTTTGAAAAAAGGGGATACCTTATATATTTCATTACCAGGTGTACCATTTGAAATGAAACCAATGTTAGAAAATTATATAATTCCTAATTTAAAAAAGGACTTTAAATGCCCTTACATTGTCAACAGAACTTTATTGACCTATGGAAAAGGAGAAAGTTATATTGCAAAAAAATTGGTTGATTTTGAATCTCATTTACCCTCAAATTTTAAATTAGCTTATTTGCCAAACTATGGAAGAGTAAGATTAAGATTATCAGCTAAAAGTGAAGACAAACACGAACTTGAAAGTGAAATGGATTCTTTGGTCAGTAAATTGTATTCAATTATTGGAGACATAATTGTGGGTTATGAAACTTTAAATCCAATAGAGCTTGAAATTGCTAAAAAACTAATTAAGTCAAACTACACACTTTCTGTTGCAGAAAGTTTAACTGGTGGGTTATTATCATCAAGATTAACATCATTTCCAGGTGCATCAAATTTTTTTAAAGGTTCTGTGACTGCATATGATACCAATGTCAAAATAAATACTTTGGGTGTTAATAAAAAAACAATCAAAAACCATTCTGTTGTAAGTAAAGAGGTTGCTGATGAAATGGCAAGCAACATAAAAAATATTTTAAATTCAGACTTTTCCATTTCTACAACCGGAAACGCGGGACCAACTAAAGGTGACTCTGATTGCGAGGTTGGTAAAATATTTATTTCTATCGCCACTTTAAGCGATATAAAATCTTTCGAATTCAATTTTGGAAATAATAGGGAAAAGAATATAAATAAAACGGTTAACAAAGCTCTTGAACTTTTATTTCAAGAGATTAATAGCGTGTAGCAAAATATTTGGCAAAAGGTTAAAAAAGTTGTTTATTTGCATTCGATTTAAAGTATTATATGTCTAAAGTGTGTGATATTTCTGGAAAAAAGGTTCTCGTTGGTAACAACGTTTCCAAAGCAATGAATAAAACCAAAAGAAGGTTTGAGCCTAATTTAATNAAAAAGCGTTTTTATATCCCTGAAAATGATAGTTGGATTTCTTTGAAGGTTTCAACATCTGTTTTGAAAACCATTAATAAAAAAGGTATTTCAGCCGTTTTAAAAGACGCAAACTATAAGATTCAGTAGTAATGGCAAAAAAAGGTAATAGAATTCAGGTTATTTTAGAATGCACAGAACACAAAAACACTGGCCTTCCTGGNACATCAAGATATGTAACTACTAAAAATAAAAAAAATACACCTGATCGTTTAGAAATAAAAAAATTCAATCCGATCATGAAAAAAAGTACAATTCACAAAGAAATTAAATAATAAGACATGGCAAAAAAGGCTGTCGCTTCACTACAAACTGGATCAAAGAGACTTTCCAAAGCAATTAAAATGGTAAAAAGTTCCAAAACAGGTGCCTATGTTTTTGTTGAGTCAATTATGCCACCTGAGAAGGTNAATGATTGGTTGTCCAAGAAATAACTTTTTAAATTTTATTNAAAGTCACTTNAAGTGGCTTTTTTTGTTTTCATATCTTTGATACAATTACTACTATGAAATTTATTAAAAAACTTTTTGGTTTTACAAAAAACAAGAAAAAAGATATAGAAAATAGAGATTCGATTGCCAAAAAAATAGATGATAATGAAGATGTCTTAGTAGAACAAGAGTCATCTAAAAAAATTACAAAACTCGAGTCTGAGCTAGAACTTGAACTAGAACCAGAACCAAAGTCTGAGTCAGAGCAAGAGCCTGAGTCAGACCCAGAACCCGAGCCTGAGCTTGAGCCAGAACCAGAGCTAGAACCAGATTCCAAGATAGAACTTGAGCTTGATCCAGAACCCGAGCCTGAGCTTGAGCCAGAACCAGAACCTGAGCCTGAGCCAGAACCAGAGCTAGAACTAAAATCAGAATTAGAAAACGAGATTAATAAAGAAGAATTAGATTTAAGTAAAAAGTCACTTTTCAAAAGTTTTTTTTCTAAGAAAAAAAAAGATTCACTTAATAAAGGTTTAAAAAAGACAAGTACTTCATTTTTTGATAAAATTTCAAAAGTTTTAATTGGGAAGAGTAAAGTTGATGANGAGATTTTAGATGATTTNGAAGACGTTTTGATATCTTCAGATGTTGGGGTAAAAACAACACTTAAAATTATTGATAGAATCGAATCAAGGGTTTCTAAGNATAAATATGTTGGTACTGATGAACTTGATAAAATTTTAAAAGACGAAATAATTAATATAATTGATTCACCTGTTGATCANGAAAAATTTGTTCTTTCTAAAAATAAACCTCACGTAATTTTAGTTGTAGGTGTAAATGGTGTAGGAAAAACTACCTCTATTGGTAAAATGGCACACTATTTTAAATCTAATGGATTAAAAGTTGTTATTGGTGCTGCTGATACTTTCAGGGCTGCAGCAATCGAACAAATGGAAGTTTGGGCAAATCGAGTAGGAGTTGATTTAGTTAAACAGAATATGGGAAGTGATCCAGCATCTGTTGCCTACGATACATTGTCTTCTGCAATTAATAAAAATGCAGATGTTGTTTTAATTGACACTGCGGGCAGATTACATAATAAAGTTAACCTTATGAATGAACTCAGTAAAATAAAAAGAGTATTACAAAAAAAACATAATGATGCTCCACAAGAAGTAATTTTGATTATTGATGGGTCAACAGGTCAAAATGCTTTTGAACAAGCGAAACAATTTACGAATGTCACTGAAATCACATCTTTGGCTGTTACCAAATTGGATGGAACTGCCAAAGGAGGGGTTGTTTTAGGAATTTCAGACCAATTTAAAATTCCAATTAAATTTATTGGGGTNGGGGAAGGTCTTGAGGATTTTCAATTATTTGATAAAAAGGAATTTGTTGACTCATTTTTTAATAAGTGAAAAGTTTGATATGAATCATTTAGATTTAAACATTACAAACCATTTACCCAAAATAACTAAATCATACTGTGATAAGGTAATTAATATTAGAAGTTTTTATAATCGAGATAGTTCTATTGAAAGTTTTAAAGAACAAATTATTGAAAAGAAAAACAATTACAATGATGACTTTAGAACAATTTTAAATGGATTTCTAACAAAACAATATTCTTTAATTAAGAATAAATCAGTTCAAATTAAACAAATCAATTACCTTAAAGATAAAAACACATTCACTGTTACCACAGGCCATCAATTAAATCTTTTTACTGGACCACTTTATTTCCTTTACAAAATTATCGATACTATTAAAATTTGTAATGAATTAAAAAAAAAATTTCCAAATAATAAGTTTATACCAATTTATTGGATGGCTTCCGAAGACCACGATTTTGAAGAAATTAACTTTTTTAAAACTTTACATAAAAAGTTTCAATGGAATATTAATTCNTCTGGAAAAGTTGGAGAATTAAAAACCAATAGTTTAGAAAAAGTCTTAAAGGAAATAAAGTTATTTTTTGGGAATAAAAGTTTAAACTCAAAAAAAATTATAGATTTATTTGAAAATTCTTATCTCAAACACAAAAATCTATCGAAAGCGACTTTTCAATTAGTGAANGAACTTTTTGGTTGTCATGGATTATTGATTTTAAATACTGATAGTAAAANGTTTAAAGAAATTTTTATAGATGACTTTATCGACGAAATCAAGCACCAAACTTGTTACAATGAAGTAATCAAATCAAATGAAAAACTTAGGGAACTTGAATATAAACCACAAGTTAATCCAAGAAAAATTAATATATTCTATTGTCATAAAAATAGCAGAGATAGAATTATAAATAATGGAAAGGGATTCAAAATTGATAATAAGAGTTTAATTTTTTCAGAGGATGAAATTGTTGAAGAAGTAAAGAAATTTCCTGAAAAATTTTCTCCAAATGTATTGATTAGAACAATTTTTCAGGAAAAAATTCTTCCTAATCTAGCCTATGTTGGAGGTGGAAGTGAAATAGCATATTGGCTCCAATTAAAAAACTATTTTAAAAAAAGAAAAATTACTTTCCCGATCTTGAAAATTAGAACATCAGTTTTAATTGTTAAAACCAAAAAAATTAAAAATTGTAAAAAACTTGGAATTAGTCTTTCAGATCTATTCCAAGATTACGATCAGTTAAGTAATTATTACATTAAGAAAATAAGTAAAAACTCATTTGATTTATCTAAAATGAAAAATATTTTAAATCATAACTTTGATGAGCTTTTTGAAATCAGTAAAAAAATTGATAAATCTTTTTTGGGGGCTTTGAAAGCTCAACAAAAAAAACAAATTAAAGGATTAGAAAATTTAGAAAAGAGACTAATTAAAGCTGAAAAAATAAGTAAAAAAGATAAATTAATCAGTTTAAAAAAAATACAAGATGAGTTGTTTCCAAATAAAAATTTACAAGAAAGAGAAATTAATTTTTCTGAGTTTTTTGTAGATTATGGTGAAGAATTTTTAGATCTTATTTATGATAATATAGACCCTTTTAATAAGAAGTTTACTNTAATAATAATCTAGATTCAATGAATAAATTTTTTAACACTAAATTTGATTATGAGTGAAAAAGTATTGATAATTGATTTTGGATCACAATATACCCAACTGATAGCTAGGCGGGTCAGAGAACTGTCAATATACTGCGAAATACATCCATATAATAAAATTGGTTTTGATATAAATTCCTTTAAAGCTGTAATATTATCAGGATCCCCATTTTCTGTCAGATCAAAAGATGCTTTACATTTTAATTTGAAAAATATAAAAGGTAAGCTTCCAATTCTTGGTGTTTGTTATGGAGCCCAATATTTAGCTCATTTTAATGGTGGNNGAGTTATATCNTCTAANAAAAGAGANTACGGNAGAGCCAAATTAAATTCAATTGAAAAAAATTCACAATTATTNAGNGGAATNGATTCTGGNACNCAAGTTTGGATGAGTCANAGTGATACAATTGAAAAATTNCCAACTGGATCTAAATTAATAGCAAGNACAANTGATGTGAAAAATGCTGCNTTCTCAATTGAAAAAGATTTAATTTTTGGAATACAATTTCATCCAGAAGTTTACCATACCAGCGATGGAAAAAAACTATTGAGTAATTTTTTAATCAAGATTTCAGAAATTAAACCCAACTGGACAGCGGAATCATTTTCTAGCAAAGCGATTGCTCAAATTAAAGAAACCGTAGGTGATGAAAAGGTTATTTTAGGGTTATCTGGTGGAGTTGATTCATCCGTTGCTGCAGTTTTACTTAATAAAGCTATAGGTTCGAACTTATATTGCATTTTTGTAAATAATGGTTTGTTGAGGAAGAATGAATATGATGATGTTTTGCATCAATACCGTGGAATGGGATTAAATGTTATTGGAGTTGATGCGACCGACTTTTTTTTGAATCAATTATCAAATGTGACAGAACCTGAATTAAAAAGAAAAGTAATTGGTAAAGCTTTTATCGAAATTTTTGATAATGAAGCAAAAAAGATAAAAGGAGCTAAGTGGCTAGCTCAAGGAACTATTTATCCCGATGTTATCGAATCAATTTCTGTGAAAGGACCGTCAGCAACAATAAAATCACACCACAATGTTGGGGGGCTTCCTGAAAAAATGAAACTATCAATAATTGAACCCTTAAAAATGTTATTTAAGGATGAGGTGAGAAAAGTAGGAAAGGCATTAAAAATTAGTGATGTTATTCTATCTAGACATCCTTTTCCTGGTCCAGGTTTAGCAATTAGAATTCTTGGAGACATAGACAAAGAAAAGGTTGAAATTCTTCAAAATGTTGATAAAATATTTATTGAAGGATTGAAAAATAATAATTTGTATGATAAAATATGGCAAGCTGGAGCTATACTACTTCCGGTAAAAAGTGTTGGAGTCATGGGTGATGAAAGAACTTATGAAAATTGTATTGCGCTCAGGGCTGTCGAATCAACAGATGGCATGACAGCCGATTGGGTTAACCTTCCTTACGAATTTTTACAAGATATTTCTAACAAAATTATAAATAATGTAAAAGGTGTAAACAGGGTAGTGTATGATATAAGTTCAAAACCACCTGCAACAATTGAATGGGAATGATGAAAAAAAAACTTTTTTTAATATTTTTTCCGATTTATTTTTTTGCCCAAATTGAAAATGAAAACCTTCCCAGTTCATATAAAATTGATACATTAATTCATAAAGTAGAGAGAAAAGAGACTTTATATTCAATCTCAAAAATTTATAATGTATCGATTGAAGACATCAGAGCGTACAATCCTGAAATCGTCGGAAATAAACTCAAAAAAAAAATGAAATTAAATATTCCTCAAAAAAGAAAATTAATTTCAATTATTGATAAAAATCAAGTTTTTTTTGAAACAGATGATAACGATTATATAGATAGTTCGCCAAAAAAAATAAACCTAAAGGATAGTGTTTTCAAAAACAAGTCATTGAAAATTGGACTTTTGGCTCCTTTTAAAATTGATGAGCTTGATCTAGACTCATTAGAGATAAATAAAAAACTTTTGAAAGAACTTAATTTGACAACGATTTCCTTAGATTTTTATAGTGGGAGTTTAATGGCTTTAAAGGAGGCCAATATTTTGGGAATAAATATTGATTTTAATGTATTTGACACTGAAAACGATCAAAGAAAAATAGAAAAAATATTATTGGATAACGATTTCAAAGATTATGATTTTTTGATAGGACCTTTCATACCAAGAAATATTGTTCAGGTTTTAGATGGATTAGATAATTCTAAAATCCCAATAATATCACCATTAACAACCAATAAATTAATTAAAAAAAATAATTTAATTCAATCCATTTCACAAAAAGAAGTTCAAAGAGAAAGTATGTTTGATTATATAGACTCTTTGATTATTAATGAGCCGGACCCATGTGTAATGATCATTCATGATAGTGAATCTATTGAAGTAAAAAACAATATTTTAAAAAGGTTTCCATATGCAGAGTTAATAAATACAAATGAAACATTGGGTTTTGTTGATCCTGAAATTACAGACTCATTATTAGTAACCACCAAAAAAAACTATGTTTTTTTAGAAACACAAGACCTTAATACTATCACTAGTGTTTCATCTCTGTTAAACTCTCAAATATCCAAAGAAAGAGACATTAAATTGATGACAACATATAGATCAGATATATATGAAAATGAAAATATCTCATTTGAACATTTGGGTAATCTAAATTTTATATATCCCAGTTATTATAAACCTATTTATGATAAAAACTTACAATTTTATAATGAGGACTATATTACAGAGTTTGGTAAACTTCCCAACAAAACATCCATAAGAGCATATGATCTCACTCTCGATTTAGTTCTTAGATCAAGTGTTTATAAAAATATTAATAAGTCAGTAAAAATTGGTCAAACTGAATATTTACAAAATAAATTTAATTACCAAACGGATACNNNAGGTTTAATCAATCNATCTNTTTATATGATAGANCATNATANATTAGANATTCGTGAGCTCGAATTTNGNANCNCTANTAGNGAAAAGAAATAAAGTTTCTTTCTTATTTCTTTTTGTATTTTTGNNTNNTTAANTANGTTNNATNATGTCTAAATCAAAATTTATTTTTGTNACNGGTGGNGTTAGTTCATCACTTGGNAAAGGAATAATNTCNGCNTCACTCGCTAANNTATTGCAATCNAGAGGTTANTCTGTTACAATTCAAAAGTTTGATCCATATATAAATGTTGATCCAGGNACACTAAANCCATANGAACATGGAGAGTGTTTTGTAACTGANGATGGNGCNGAAACTGACNTNGATTTAGGTCATTATGAACGTTTTTTAAACGTAAATACTTCTCAATCCAATAANGTAACCACAGGNAGAGTTTANANGACNGTNATTGAAAAGGANAGAAAGGGAGAGTATCTTGGAAANACNGTTCAAGTTATTCCACANATTACNAACGAAATTAAAAGACNAATNAANTTATTNTCAANNGAAGAAAAGTANGATTTTATTTTAACTGAAATTGGNGGAACTGTNGGNGATATTGAATCTCTTCCATANATTGAGTCTGTNAGNCAACTTACGNTGGGANTTNGGNAAAGAAAATACNTTNCTAATNCATTTGACTNTAATTCCNTNNNTNTCAGCTGCAAAGGAACTCAAAACAAAACCAACTCAACACTCNGTNAAAACNNTNATGGAAAGTGGATTGAANGCNGATNTTTTGGTTTGNAGAACTGAACACGAAATAAGNAATGANATTAANGANAAANTAGCTTTATTTTGTAATGTNNANGTAGANTCNGTTGTNCAATCAATTGANGCNANAACNATTTATGANGTTCCNNTAATGATGAAAAANGAAAAATTAGATCANGTTGTNTTGAANAAACTNAATTTAAAAAATCCAAAAAAGCCNGATTTAAAAAAATGGATAAGCTTNGTTGACAGACTAAAATTTCCGAAAGAGGAAGTGCAGATTGGTTTAATNGGAAAGTATGTAGAGCTTCAGGATTCTTATAAATCTATACTNGAGTCCNTAGTTCATGCTGGATCTGAAAATAAAACGAAAGTTAAAGTTGTCTCAATTCATTCAGAATTTATCAATTCTGATCAAATAAATAATGAAATTTCTAATTTAGATGGTATTTTNGTTGCCCCTGGTTTCGGNGAAAGAGGAATTGAAGGAAAAATTGATGCGATCAAATGTTCAAGGGAAAATAATATTCCATTCTTTGGAATTTGTCTTGGTATGCAAATGGCAGTTATTGAATTTTCAAGAAATATTTTAAAACTTAAAGATGCAAATTCAACCGAAATGGATCAAAATACTACAAATCCCGTAATTTCTTTGATGGAAAATCAAAAAAATATAACTGAAAAAGGTGGTACTATGAGGTTGGGTGCATGGAAATGTAAAATCAAAAAGAACACTTTAGTCCACAAAATTTATGATAAAAATGTTATTTCTGAGAGACACCGACANAGATGGGAGTTGAATGAAAAATACATAGAAAAGTTAAATGAAAATGGACTNAAAACAAGTGGAATTAATCCAGAAACAANCTTGGTTGAAATTATTGAATATCCAAAAAATGATTGGTTTNTTGGTGTGCAATTTCATCCGGAGTATAAAAGTACTGTCGAATCTCCACATCCTCTTTTTGTNTCTTTTGTAAAAGCCTGCTTGAATTATAGAGAATCAAAAAACCATGGAAGAAAATAAAATAGACCCATATCAAATACTGGGATTTGTTATTTTGATGATAGCTTTTGTTTGGTATGTTTATACCGTTCCAGAAATTAACTCCAATGAAATCAGTAGGGATCTTGACCGAAAGGTTGATTCACAAAACGAGGAGATGTTATCTGCTGAGGAAAATTTGATCCCTCTCGATGATGATACACAAGATTTTAATGATGTTTTGAATACAAATAAATTTGAGGATGTTCATATAGATAATGAAGATTTATCTTTGAAAATAGATTCAAAGGGTGGTATGATAAGTGAGGTATTGCTAAAGAAGTTTAATGATTATAAAGGGGATTCCCTGTATCTAGTAAAAAATGGAAATCACAATTTTAGTATTCAATTTGTAACTACTGAAGGCAAAACAGTTNATTCTAAAAATCTATTTTTTGATCCTGAAATTATTTACAATAATGATGAAACAAAGGTGACAATGTCTCTTGAAATTTCCAATAAAAATTTTTTGAATTTTGAATATATAATACCAAAAAAAGGATACATGATAGATTTCTCTGTAAAATCTTTTGGCTTCAATAATATTGTGAATGATAACGAAAAAGTTTTATTAAACTGGGATCTGAAAGCTTTCAGACTTGCAAAAAGTGTAGATTACGAAAATCGATACAGTCAACTTTATTATCAGTATGAAGGCGATGACACAGATTATTTAAGCTCTTACAGTGACAGTAGTGATAATGAAGATGAAGTATCTTGGATTTCTTATGGTCAACATTTTTTCAACACTATTCTTGTTTTGGAAGACCCTTCTGACAATGTCTTTTTTGAATCAAAGAAAATGTTTGAGGATCAAGGTAAAGATGTTTTATTCACAAAAAATTACACATCGATTGTTCCAATTAAATTAAAAGGTGGAGAGTTTGATTCTAAATTTAATTGGTTCATGGGTCCTAACGATTATGATGTTTTAAAAAAATATGAAAATGAAATATACGAATCTATTTACTTTGGGTGGGGTATTTTTGGTTGGATAAACAGATTCATCTACTTTCCATTNTTTGGTTTTTTAAGTAATTATTTTTCTGCAGGGTTGGCTGTAATTATCATGACAATAATTACTCGTTTGGCAATGTCACCTGTTACTTATAAAACCTACCTCTCACAAGCACGGATGAAGGTAATTAGACCTGAAATAATGGAGCTTAACGAAAAGTTTAAAAATGATGCAATAAAAAAGCAACAAGAAACAATGAAATTATATAACAAAGCAGGTGCTAATCCTTTNCTTGGATGTGTCCCTGCTTTATTTCAACTTCCGGTGTTCTATGCTTTGTTCTGTTTTTTTCCTATTGCATTCCAATTGAGAGGAAAGCCTTTTCTTTGGGCCGAAGATCTTTCTTCTTATGATGTTATCGCTGAACTGCCTTTCTCTATTCCATGGTATGGTGATCACGTAAGTCTTTTACCGATCTTGGCTTCAATAGCAATATTTTTCTACACNATGATGTCATCAGGTGCTCAAATGCAACCAACCCAACCTGGTNTGCCAAACATGAAGTTCATCATGTATCTGATGCCAGTAATGATGCTGTTCTTCTTTAACAATTATGCAAGTGCCTTTAGTTTGTATTATTTTGTCTCAAACATTCTTACAATTCTTTTAATGTTAGCGATAAAGTACTTTATAATTGACGAAAGAAAGATTCATCTTCAGATTCAGGAAAATAAAAAAAAACCATCCAAACAAAATAGATTTCAAAGAAAAATGAAAGAGATGATGGATCGTGCAGAAGAGCAGAGAAAATTGCAGAACAAAAAGTAATTTTAAAGCTTCATCTAATGTCTAAACAAAAAAAACGTGTTGTTGTTGCACTTTCTGGGGGTGTTGATTCTAGTGTAGCTGCCTATGTTCTTGTAAAAAAAGGTTTCGATGTTATTGGGGTTTTTATGAANAATTGGCATGACGAATCAGTTACCATTTCCAAAGAATGTCCGTGGCTTGAGGATAGTTATGACGCCATGCTGGTTTGTGAAAAACTAAAAATTCCCTTTCAGACAGTTGATTTAAGTAAAGAGTATAAAGAAAGGATAGTTGATTATATGTTTAATGAATATAAAAATGGTAAAACTCCAAATCCAGANATATTATGTAATAGAGAAATTAAATTTGATATTTTTTTAAAAATTGCAATTGGTTTGGATGCTGATTACATTGCAACAGGTCATTATGCCAGAATTAAATGTAAAGTTGAAAATAATAAAAAAGTTTATAGTTTACATCAAGGATATGATAATGAAAAAGATCAGTCTTATTTTCTCTGCCAATTATCACAATATCAGCTTAGTAAATCTTTATTTCCAATTGGTGAACTATCGAAAAAACAGGTAAGAGAAATAGCGAATAAAGAAAAGTTAATCACTGCTCAAAAGAAAGATTCACAAGGTTTGTGTTTTATAGGAAAAGTTAAGTTACCTGATTTTTTACAACAAAAATTAAAACCAAAAAAAGGGAGAATTATAAAAATTTCAAGTTCCAATAAATTATTTCAGCAAAAAAAAATCTCCTCTCATGAATTACAGGATAATTCCAAACCATTTGATTATAATATTAAAGATGGTCAAGAAATTGGTTTTCACAATGGCGCACATTTTTATACTATTGGGCAAAGAAAAGGGCTAGCTGTTGGAGGAACTAAAGACCCTCTGTATGTTATTAAAACTGATATCATACAAAATATAATATATGTTGGTGAGGGAAAAAACCACCCTGGATTAAAAAGGAATGTTCTTTTTATTAAAGACGAAAACATTCATTTAACAAAAGGTGGTAAAATCTTTAGAAAAACAAAATTCCAAAATCTAAAAGCAAGGATTAGATATAGGCAGCCATTGCAGGATGTTAAACTCATATACAAAGATAAAGGTGTTTACTTGTTGTTTGAAGATAAACAATCAGCTATTGCTCAAGGGCAGTTTGCTGCATGGTACTATGAAGATGAATTGATAGGATCAGGAGTTATATCTTAATAATTTTTTTAAAAGTCCAACTCAACTTGGTTTTTAATTAAATCATCGAAAGACTCTCTTTTTCTGATTAAAATTAGTTTGTTGTTTAAATATAGAACTTCTGCCGGTCTGTACCTTGAATTGTAGTTACTCGCCATTGAAAAGCAATATGCTCCAGCATTTTTAATGTTTAAAATATCACCCTCAGAGATTTTTGAAATTTTTTTATTAGTAGCGAAAGTGTCAGTTTCACAGATATATCCAACAACAGAATAGAATCGACTGGTGTCATTTGGGTTTGAGATGTTTTCGATTTGGTGATTTGATCCATACATCATGGGTCTTATGAAATGGTTAAACCCAGAATCTACTTGAGCAAATATTGTTGACGTCGTTTGTTTTATTGAGTTTACTGAACATAAAAAATTCCCAGATTCACTAACCAAAAATTTACCAGGTTCAAAAACTAATGTCAGATCTCTGCCATAATCATTACAAAATCTATTGAAGCGTTCGGATAACTTTACGCCTAACTCTTCGATATTTGTTTCATTGTCTCCATTATAGTAGGGAACCTTAAATCCGCTTCCAAAGTCAATAAATTCTAAAAATTTAAATTTTTTTGCAACATCAAATAAAATTTCTGTTGCACGAATAAAAACTTCAATATCAAGAATATCGCTTCCAGTGTGCATATGAATACCATTTACTTTAATATTGGTGTTTTCAACTATTCTTAACAACAAAGGAATCTGGTGTATACTTATTCCAAATTTTGAATCAATATGACCAACTGAAATTTTACTATTTCCGCCAGCCATAACATGGGGATTAATTCTAATGCAAACCGGAACTTCGGGGTAGAGGTTGCCAAACTGTTCTAATGTGTTTAAGTTGTCTATATTAATCTTTACTCCCATTTTTGATACCTTTTTAATTTCATGCAAGGAAACGCCATTAGGGGTGTAAATAATTTTATCTGGGGAGTATCCAGCTTTAATCCCAAGCAAAACTTCTTGGACTGAAACCGTATCGATTCCAGCTCCTAATGTATTTATGTATTTTAATATTGAAATGTTGGATAGAGCTTTGACTGCATAGTTTAGCTGGAGATTTTTTACATTTTTGAAAGCTGAAGTTAATCTTTTGTATTGGAATTTGATTTTACTTGCGTCATAAACGTATAGAGGACTTCCAAAATTTTTTGCAGCTTCAATAAGTTTTTCTTTTTTCACAAAGCAAATTTATTTTTCTAAAAAACATTAGACGAAAAAAAACATTTTTATAAAATAATAAAACATATTGTTATATATATAACAATATTAGTTTTTAATCCCTTATCTATTAACTTATTGTTTATTATTTTTGTGTTTATGAATTTACATGAATACCAGGCAAAGGAAATTTTGGAGCAACATGGTGTTGCTATCCAAAGAGGAAGGGTTTTATTCGATAAAAAAAATACAAGTAAAGTTGCAGATTCGTTGGTTTTAGAAACCGGCACTGAGTGGTTTGTTGTTAAGGCTCAAATTCACGCCGGAGGAAGAGGTAAGGGGGGTGGAGTTAAAATTGCAAAAAACAGGAAGGAGTTAGACAAAGTAGTCTCTGAAATTTTAGGAATGCGACTGGTAACTCCTCAAACTTCTAAAGAAGGTAAGTTAGTTAATCAGGTTTTGTTATCAGAGGATGTCTATTATTCTGGTAAATCAGAAAAATCTGAGTTTTACGTATCTGTCTTATTGAACAGAAAAACAGGAAAAAATATGATTATGTACTCAAGTGAAGGAGGCGTTGATATTGAATCTGTTGCAGAGAAAACCCCCGAATTGATTTTTTATGAAGAAATAGACCCATTGATTGGCATTGTTCCTTTTCAAGCCAGAAAAGTTGCTTTTAATCTTGGTTTAACTGGAAACGCATACAAAGAAATGGTAAAGTTTATTACTCTGTTATACAAATGTTATGTTTCATCCGATGCTTCATTATTTGAAATTAACCCTGTGTTAAAAACCTCCGATGATAAAATAATAGCCGTGGATGCGAAGGTAAGTTTGGATGAGAATTCTTTATTTAGACACAAGGAATATGAGTCATGTAGAGATTTAAGAGAAGAAAATCCTATCGAAACCGAAGCAAGAGCTGTTGGTTTAAACTATGTGGACTTGGATGGTAATGTGGGTTGCATGGTTAATGGAGCTGGTCTTGCCATGGCTACTATGGATTTGATTAAGCAATCTGGTGGCGAACCTGCAAATTTTCTTGATGTTGGTGGAACCGCTGATGCCAAAAGAGTAGAAACAGCATTTAGACTAATACTAAAAGACAAAAATGTGAAAGTAATTTTAGTAAATATTTTTGGGGGTATCGTTAGGTGCGATCGAGTTGCTCAAGGAATCGTAGATGCCTACAACAATATGGGTAATATTATAAAAGTTCCTATAATTGTTAGGCTTCAAGGAACAAATTCTGAAATTGCAAAGGACATTATTGACAACTGTGGTTTTAAAGTATACAGTGCTGTAGAGTTCCAAGAGGCATCAAATAAAATACAAGACCTCATCTAAATACAGACACAATGTCATGTA
>PAGT01000026.1 GCA_002705485.1 Flavobacteriales bacterium
TAATTGCTTGTCCTCCAATTATGAGGCTCCTTACAAGTCTTTTAAAAAACTTTGGATAATACATGCTTTNATCNTNAACATACNNGTTAACAATTTTTGGTCCAACTCTTCTTTCNGGTANACTNAGTACNTTAAATTCATATAAAATTTGTTTTTTTTTAACTGTTATTATTANATNAGAAAATATTTCTTGAGATGGTTTGACANTTTTGTTATTAACTTTTACGTGTCCCTTTTTACATGCTAGCGAAGAAATATTTCTCGTTTTGAATATTCTACAACACCACAAAAATTTGTCAATTCTCATTTTACAGAGTCACTTTATTTTTTTATCAAAAATATAAGAAAATTGTATCTTGCGCCATATTAAAACTGAAATGAATAAACATTTTTTTAGTCTTTTATATCTTTCTTTGACATTGATTATTGTTTTTTCATGTAGTAGTGATTCTAGTGATGATCAGCAAACTGCACTTCCTCCTAACGAAATTGGACCACAGTACACAAAAGAAAATGATTCAATTATAGATTTTCTAAAAAATCATTTTTATAATTATGATGATTTTGAAAACATATCTTCAAANGAACAAATCGAGTTAAAAATAGATTCTATTAAAGGAGANAATTTAAATAAGANCCCTTTATTTAATCAGGTCACTACTATGTCAGTTGATATTTTAAACTCAAATGATGAAAAAATTTCACATAATTTATATTATATAATTACTAGACCTGGAGTTGGAGAAAGTCCAACAGTAGCTGATTCTGTTTTTGTTTCNTACAAAGGGATGTTGATTAGCAACTCAACCTTTGACACAAGGAAAAACCCAGTTTGGCTTGATCAAACTTCAGTTGTAAGAGGCTTTCAAGAATTTACNCCCTTATTGAAAAAGGGCAATGTANTCATAAATAATAATGGCACCTATTCTTTTGAAAACTTTGGTTCAGGAATTGTCATCTTTCCATCTAAATTAGGTTATTACGAAAAACCAACATCCTCTATTCCTGCTTACTCTCCATTAATTTTTCAGGTAAATTTAAAAACATTGAACACTACAGATCACGATTCTGATGGTGTGAATTCAATTGAAGAAGATTTGAATAATGACCATATTTTTACTAATGATGACACTGATTCTGATGGAATTCCAAATTTTTATGACAANGANGACGANGGTGATGGTATCCCAACAAAAGATGAGTATGACTCAGATGACGACGGAGTTGTNGATGATTCAGATCAAGATGGAATACCAGACTACCTCGACATCGATTAATTCTGTTTTAAAAATAGTATCGAAAAAAAGATATTCTATTTATTTTTTTCTTTTTANAAGTTTTTTAGCGGCATCAAAAATTGCACCTGAACTTAAATTATATTTTTTGAGTAGTTCTGATGGTTTTCCAGATTCTCCAAAAGTATCATTGGTTCCAATAATTTTCATGGGTGTAGGGTAGTTTTCAGACAAAACTCTTGCTACACTCTCACCAAGTCCNCCCAAATAATTATGCTCTTCNGCNGTAATTACACAGTTTGTTTTTTTAGCNGAATGAATTATTGAATTTTGATCTAAAGGTTTTATAGTATGAANATTCAAAACATCTGCTTTAATACCTTGTTTAGAAAGCATATCACAAGCTTCGAGAGCTTCCCAAACGAGATGACCAGTTGCAATTATTGTAATATCATCTCCGTCCTGTAATTTTATNGATTTACCAATTTCAAAATTTTGGTTTTCAGGCGTAAAAACTGGAACTGCAGGTCTTCCAAACCTCAAATAAACTGGGCCAATGTGTTTGGAAATGGCAATAGTTGCAGCTCTAGTTTGATTGTAGTCACAAGGATTAATCACAACCATACCTGGAAGCATTTTCATTAAACCTATATCTTCTAAAATTTGATGAGTCGCCCCATCCTCGCCGAGAGTAAGTCCTGCATGGGAGGCACATATTTTAACATTTTTATTAGAGTAAGCTATTGATTGTCTAATTTGGTCATAGACTCTTCCAGTTGAAAAGTTAGCGAAAGTTCCTGTAAATGGAATTTTTCCTCCAATAGTTAATCCAGCAGCAATCCCCATCATATTTGCCTCAGCAATTCCAACTTGAAAAAATCGATCAGGATTTTCATTTATAAAATCATTCATTTTTAGTGAGCCAACAAGATCAGCACACAAAGCAACAACATTCGGATTGGTTCTTCCTAAATAAGTTAATCCAGAACCGAATCCGCTNCGAGTATCNTTCTTTTCAGTATATGAATATTTTTTCATTNTTATTAAAAATCTAATAATCTCCTANTGTTTCAGGATTTTGATTTAGAGCTAATTTCAGCTGTTCATCATTTGGTGCTTTTCCATGCCATGCATGCGTATTCATCATGAAGTCGACTCCATTACCCATTTCAGTTTTAAGCAATACACAAATTGGGGTCTTTTTACCAGCCATTGATTTCGCCTTATTTAAACCATTAAAAATGCTAGTTAGATCATTTCCTTTATTAATTTCAATCAAATCCCNTCCGAAAGAAATAAATTTAGATTTAACATTACCTAAAGACAAAACATCATCTGTTTTACCATCAATTTGCTTTCCGTTTAAATCTATTGTCGCTATTAAATTGTCTATCCCTTTGGCAGCAGCGTACATAATTGCCTCCCAATTTTGACCTTCTTGAAGTTCTCCATCGCCATGTAATGAATAAACAATATTTTTATCATTATTTAATTTTTTTGCTTCACATGCTCCAATTGCTACTGAAAGCCCTTGACCTAAAGATCCTGATGCAATCCTGACNCCAGGTAAGCCTTCATGAGTTGTGGGGTGACCTTGAAGNCGGGAATTAATAAGCCTAAAAGTTTCTAATTCTTTAATATCAAAATACCCACATCTAGATAGAACACTGTAAAAAACAGGAGAAATATGTCCGTTAGAAAGAAAAAAAATATCTTCATCTATACCATCCATATTAAAGTCTTTTTTTCTTTTCATAATTTCATTAAAAAGAATAACTAAAAATTCTGTACAGCCCAAAGAACCACCTGGGTGTCCAGAATTTACTTTATGGACCATTCTCAAAATATCTCTTCGAACTTGGATTACGAGTTCATTTAAAAATTTCTGATTTTTCATTGTTTTGTTGACAAACAAATGTATAATTTAATAGAAATTAAAATAAATATTAATTGCTTAAAAAAACATAAAAAAAAAAAAAATGTTGATAAGCTACTATTAATGTTAATAAATTAATTTTTTAGAAATAAATCTAATTGAAAGTAACATATATTTATACCACAAAGAGCAGTGCAAATGGAGTTTAAATTAAATTTTAAAGATAGTAAGACAAAAGCCAGAGCTTGCACACTGATAACCGATCATGGAAAAGTAGAGACTCCAATTTTCATGCCTGTTGGTACAGCTGCTACAATAAAAGGAGTACATCAAACTGATTTAAAAAAGGATATTAACCCTGATATTATTTTATCGAACACCTATCATTTGTACCTTCGACCTAGTGAAAAAATTATTGAAAAAGCTGGTGGTATTCATAAATTTATGAATTGGGATAGAAATATTTTGACTGATAGTGGTGGCTATCAAGTTTACTCATTGTCAAACAATACTAAAATTTCAGAGGAAGGTGTAAAGTTTAAATCACATATTGATGGATCAAGTCATATTTTTTCTCCCGAAAGAGCAATAAATATTCAAAAATCTATTGGTGCTGATATCATAATGGCATTTGATGAATGTCCACCATACCCATGTGACTACAGTTATGTGCAAAGTTCCATGCATTTAACTCACAGGTGGCTAGATAGATGTATTAAAGAATTTTCCAATACTCCATCAAAGTATGAGTATAATCAGACTTTATTTCCAATTGTACAAGGTGGTACATACAAGGATTTACGAAAGCGTTCTGCTGAATATATTTCTAGTGCTAATTGTCATGGTAATGCAATAGGTGGTCTTTCTGTAGGCGAACCTGCTGAGGAAATGTATGAAATGACAGATTTGGTATGTGATATACTTCCTAATAACAAGCCAAGATATTTAATGGGAGTGGGTACACCTATTAATCTATTGGAAAATATTTCATTAGGAGTTGATATGTTTGATTGTGTAATGCCATCTAGAAATGCAAGAAATGGTATGCTGTTCACGATTGATGGAACAATCAACATAAAAAATAAAAAGTGGAAGGATGATTTTAGCGCTATTGATGAAAACAACTATTCTTTTGTAGATCTTAATTACTCAAAGGCATACCTAAGACATTTGTTTATTAGCAAGGAATCTCTTGGAAAACAAATTGCAACATTACATAACTTAGCGTTTTACATGTGGCTTGTTAGGGAAGCACGAAAACAAATTATTAATGGATCATTTGAGAAATGGAAAACAATTACAGTCAAAAGAATGAATAATAGAATCTGATGCTTAAAATATTAGATAAATATATTATTGTAAAATATTTGAAGACATTTTTTGTAATGTTTATTCTTTTCATACCAATAGGGATTCTTGTAGATGTTTCCGAAAAAATTGATAAGTTTAAAGAGTATGATGTCCCATTCGTTGAAATATTAAATTATTATTCAGATTTCATCTGGTATTTTGGAAACACTCTATATCCCTTATTTGTATTTTTATCAGCAGTTTGGTTCACATCAAAAATTGCTAATAACTCAGAAATAATAGCTATTTTAAGCTCAGGAATATCATTTAATAGATATTTAAGACCATTTTTTTTAGCATCTGGATTAATAGCACTGCTAGCATTTTTTTCGGGAATGTTTGTTGTTCCGGAAAAAAACAAAAGTTTTAATGAATTTTCATACAAATACTTAAAGAAAAACAAGAATTCAAGAATAACTTCGAAAATTTATAAGCAAATTGGAGAAAATGATTTTGTTTATGTCAGCAGTTACAACCCGACAAGACAGTTGGCTTATGATTTTTCATATGAAATTTTTGATGGAAATGAATTAAAAACTAAAATTACAGCTCGGAATATAAGATGGATAGAAGAGGATAGTGTTTTCCGAATGACAGATTATTTTAAGAGAAAATTTATTGGAATTGAACAGTCTATTATCTCAAAAACAATTGTTGACACAATTTTTCCATTTAAAATAAACGAACTTTCATCACTCAATTATATGGCTGAGACACAAAACTTTTTTGAGTTAAATAGGTTCATTGATGAAGAAAAGAAAAGCGGGTCACCATTAATCAATAATCATTTATTAGTTAGAAATAAAAGATGGAGTTTACCAATGTCTACTTTCGTTCTCACATTATTGGCTGTTTCTTCATCCTCTTTCAAGAGAAGGCAGGGAACTGGATTAAATTTAGCATTTGGTGTTATAATTGCTTTTGTATTTGTTTTTTTTGATAAATTTTTCTCAGTTATGGTTGTGAAATCTGGTCTATCTCCCTTGGTTGGGGCCTGGTTACCAAATTTGATATTTTTATTAATTGCTTTAGTATTTTTAAGGTATGCTAGGCAATAAAACTAAAAGTCTATTACACTTTCATTTCATAGTGTTTATCTTTGGATTTACTGCTATTTTGGGATCATTGATATCAATTAATTCTTTTCAACTTGTGTGGTATAGAATGCTTACAGCCTCATTAGTACTATTAACTTTTATTATCATTTTTAAGAAAAAAATTAGAATTTCATTTACTGATTTTATAAAGTTGTTTTTTTGTGGTTTTTTAATTTCTATTCATTGGNTATTTTTTTTTAAGGCAATAAAGGTCTCAAATGTTTCCGTTACCTTATCCATACTTTCTTTAGGGGCTTTTTTGACATCATTTCTGGAACCAATTTTCTACAAAAAAAGTGTTGTTAATTATGAGGTGGTGTTAGGTTTAGTTGTGGCGTTAGGAACAGCTATTGTTTTTAAAACGCAGTTTCATTATTTGGAAGGGATAATTTATGCATTATTTGCTGTGATTTTCAGTGTATTTTTCACTTTATTTAATGGAAAAATAATAAAGAGAGTACCATCATTGACTATTTCATTATTTGAGTTGATGAGTGGATTTTTATTATTAACTATAATCCTATTATTAAGAGGTGAATTGGATTATAAATTAATCGAACTTTCTCTTAGTGATTCACTTTGGTTGTTAATTTTGGGAACTATATGCACAGCCTATGCCTTTGTAGTCTCAATTGATGTTATGAAATACTTATCTCCATATACTTTAATGTTGACCATCAATATGGAACCAATCTATGGAATATTATTAGCCTTCATATTTTTGAATGAATATGAAAAAATGTCTCCCCAATTTTATTTTGGTTTTGCTCTTATATTTTTTTCAGTCATAATTAACGGAATTTACAAGCTTAAAGAAAAATAGTTAATGATATAAAAAATTTTATATTTATATAAATTTTGTNATGGAATATTTAGATTTTGAAGAGCCTTTAAAACAGCTTNTAGATCAGCTTGAAGAGTGTAAAGTTATNGGAGATAAAAGTAAGATTGATNTTTCTNAAACATGTAAAAAATTAACACAAAAAATNAAACAAACTAAAATAGATCTTTATAAGAATTTAACTCCTTGGCAAAGAGTACAGATATCACGTCACCCTTCCAGACCATACACTCTTGATTATATCAATGCTCTTACCGATGGTACATTTTTAGAACTCCATGGTGATCGAAATATTGGTGATGACAAAGCAATGATTGGAGGGTTAGGAAAAATTGACGACCAAACTTTTATGTTTATTGGTCAACAGAAAGGTTTCAATACAAAAACTCGACAATATAGAAATTTTGGAATGTCAAATCCAGAGGGTTATCGCAAGGCTTTAAGGCTCATGAAATCGGCTGAAAAATTTGGTATCCCAATTTTATGCTTAATTGATACACCTGGAGCTTATCCTGGTCTTGAGGCAGAGCAGAGAGGACAAGCAGAGGCAATTGCAAAAAATCTGTTTGAAATGTTTAAACTTAAAACTCAAATAATTTGTATTGTCATTGGAGAAGGAGCGTCTGGAGGTGCTTTAGGAATTGGTATTGGTGATCATGTGATGATGCTAGAAAACACATGGTATTCAGTGATTTCCCCTGAATCATGCTCGTCGATCCTTTGGAGAAGCTGGGATTTTAAAGAAAAAGCTGCAGAGGCTTTGAAACTTACTCCCTATGACATGAAAAAAAATAAGTTAATAGATAAAATTATTAATGAGCCGCTAGGAGGAGCACATAATAATAGAGAGAAGACTTTTGTAAATGTGAAGAACGCTATATTAAACTCCTTTGCAACTTTGAAAAAGATTAAAATAGATAAGTTACTTGATCAAAGATCAAAAAAATTCACTTCGATGGGGGTTTTTAGCTCTTAATTTTCTTGATATCAACATTTTTTTGATTTTGTTAACAAAAAAATGTTCGCTTTAATATCGTATTATTTTTAAACTTAGTTATTACTTTTATTAAGTTAGCTATATGGATAATACTAAGCCTCTTTTTGAAAGTACACGTAAAGATACACCAATAGTTTCCTTCGAGAGAGGTAAAATTCCGCCTCAGGCTATTGATTTAGAAGAGGTTGTTCTAGGTGCTATGATGATTGATAAAAAAGGGGTCGATTCAGTCATAGATATTTTACATCCAGAGGTTTTTTATAAAGAGTCTCATCAGTTTATTTTCGAAAGTATTGTAAAGTTGTTTGAGAACAGCGAACCAATTGATATTTTAACTGTTTCTTCAAAATTAAAATCTTTAGGAAAACTTGAAAAAGTAGGAGGCGATTATTATTTAGTTCAACTCTCTCAAAAAGTGTCATCATCTGCTCATATTGAATATCACGCAAGGATAATTTTACAAAAGCATATTCAGAGAAGNTTAATTAGAATTTCCTCNGAAATTATAGAAGATTCATATGATGAAACAAAAGATGTTTTTAATCTTTTAGACACAGCTGAATCTAAACTATATGATGTTACACAAGGTAATATTAAAAAGTCTACTGAAACTGCTCAAAGTCTTGTAATTCAAGCAAAAAAAAAGATTGAAGAAATATCAAACAAGGATGGTTTAAGCGGTATACCCTCTGGATTTCCTGAACTCGATAAACTCACATCTGGATGGCAACCAAGCGATTTAATAATAGTAGCAGCTCGACCAGGTATGGGTAAAACCGCTTTAACATTATCAATGGCAAGAAACATGTCAGTTGCTAAAAAAATTCCTGTTGCATTTTTTTCNTTAGAAATGTCTTCANTCCAGCTTATAACCAGACTTATTTCATCTGAAACAGGTCTAACATCGGAAAAGTTAAGGACTGGAAATTTAGAGAAATTTGAATGGGAACAACTAAATGTGAAGGTTTCAGCCCTGGAAAATGCTCCTCTCTACATAGACGACACACCNTCGCTTTCGATTTTTGATTTAAGAGCCAAAGCAAGANGACTTTCGTCTCAATANGGGATAAAACTAATTGTTATTGATTATTTACANCTTATGACAGCTAGTATCAGTAACAAAAATGGAAACAGAGAACAAGAAATATCAACAATTTCAAGAAATCTCAAAGCTTTGGCGAAAGAGTTAAATATTCCAATTATAGCCTTGTCTCAATTGTCGAGAGCTGTTGAAACAAGAGGAGGAAGCAAAAGACCAATTCTTTCAGATTTAAGGGAATCTGGTGCAATTGAACAAGATGCTGATATNGTTTCATTTATTTATCGCCCTGAATATTATAAAATTGANGAGTGGGATGATGAGGAAAGAACTCCATCTAGNGGNCAAGCAGAATTTATTGTCGCAAAACACAGNAATGGTGGGCTNGATAATATAAGATTAAAATTTGTTTCAAGNCTNGGAAGATTTGAAAATATTGAGGAATTTGACTCACCCTTTGAATTTCAATCTAAAATCAATAAAGAGGGGCCTAAAATTAATCCTGATCAGGCCTTTGAGAGTGGTAATTATAGAGAGAATCAAGATGACTCTCCTTTCTAAACTATTTAATGGATTTTATTATTTCAGCAAAAGCAATTGGGTTATTCATTGCTAAGTCGGCCAATACCTTTCTATTAATCTCTATGTTATTTTTTTTCAACTTTGAGATTAATTCAGAGTAAGTTAATCCGTGTAATCTTGCTGCTGCATTAATTCTAGTTATCCAAAGGGATCTGAAGTTCCTTTTTTTGTTTCTTCTATCTCTGTAGGCGTATGTTAAAGCTTTTTCAACTGCATTTTTTGCAACAGTCCAAACGTTTTTTCTTCTACCAAAATAACCTTTTGATTGTTTAAGAATTTTTTTTCTTTTTTTCCTCGAGGCAACTGAGTTGACGGATCTAGGCATAATTTATTTTTTTTGGTTAAGGNGTTGATTTAACANACTTTATAAACCTTTTCCCTGNTTATAATTAGATATTTATTTTAAGCGTAATTGTTTTTTTATATTGTCAGAGTCACTTTCATGAACTAAAGTGGAGTGCGTAAGGGCCAATTTTCTTTTTTTAGATTTTTTGGTTAAGATGTGGTTTTTAAAAGCATGTTTTCTTTTTATTTTACCACTTCCAGTAAGTTTGAACCTTTTCTTTGCACTCGATTTTGTTTTCATTTTAGGCATATCCTGATATATTTATTTTTTTGGCGCAACAAACATAATCATTTTTTTTCCTTCCATTGTTGGTAGAGACTCTACTTTTCCATATTCTTCAAGTTCTTGAGCTAATCTAAGTAGAAGAATCTGACCTTTTTCTTTAAAAATTATTGATCTTCCTTTGAAAAAAACAAAAGCCTTCAGTTTTGCACCTTCCTTTAAAAATTTTATTCCATGTTTTTTTTTGAACTCATAGTCATGTTCGTCTGTATTGGGTCCAAATCTTATTTCTTTAACAATTACTTTAGTTGACTTTGATTTAATTAATTTATCACGTTTTTTTTGCTCATAAAGGAATTTTTTATATTCCATCGCTTTACAAACCGGAGGGAGAGCTTTTGGAGAAATTTCCACTAGGTCTAACTCTAGATTTTTTGCGATTTGTAAAGCTTTTGATACTGGATAGATACCTACATCAACATTATCGCCAACTAATCGTACTTCACTAGCTNTAATATCTTCATTAATTTTATGAGGATTTTGTTTAATTACTCGAGCAGGTTGTCTGCTTTTTTTTCTTCTAATTGCTATAACTTATNTATTTAATTAANTAAAACTTTTTACAGAACTTTTAATCTTNTTTTCTAAAAANTCCANNAGCTCATGAATTGATTTNTTNCCTAAATCTTTTCCTCCGTGAGCTCTNAAGGGATAATTTTGACTTTGAATTTCCTTGTCACCTATAATTATAATGAAAGGAATNTTATTAATCTCCCCANTTCTGATCTTCTTACTAACTGTTTCATTTCTATCATCAATCAGTGCGCGAATTTCGTTATTTTCTAGTAATTTCAAAACTTTTTCACTGTGTTTTTTGTGACTTTCACCAACTGGAATAATCAAAATTTGATTTATTGTCAACCATAACGGAAAGTTTCCACCTGTATGTTCAATTAAAATTGCTACAAACCGTTCCAAACTTCCAAAAGGAGCTCTGTGAATCATTACAGGTCTTACAGACTTATTATTTTCGTCAATATAGTTTAAATCAAATCGTTCGGGTAAACTGTAATCGACTTGAATTGTACCTAATTGCCATTCTCTTCCAATGGCATCTCTTACCATAAAATCGAGTTTAGGACCATAAAATGCAGCTTCACCGTGAACAATTGAATATTCAAGGTTTTTTTCTTTGCTAGCATTTATTATTGCTTTTTCGGCAGCATCCCAAACTTCATCACTACCAATATATTTTTGTTTTTCATTTAGATCTCTTAATGAAACTTGTGTTGAAAATTTTTCAAATCCAAGTGATTGAAAAACATATAAAACCAAATCGATAACTCTTTTAAATTCAGTATTAAGCTGATTTTGAGTACAAAAAATATGTGCATCATCTTGTGTAAATCCTCTAACTCTTGTTAAACCGTGTAGTTCTCCGCTTTGTTCGTATCTATAAACTGTTCCAAATTCAGCATATCGAACAGGGAGCTCTTTATAACTCCATTTTTTTGATTTATATATTTCACAGTGGTGGGGACAATTCATAGGTTTAAGTAAAAACTCCTCTCCGATATTAGGTGTTGTTATTGGTTTAAAACTACTTTCACCATATTTTTGATAATGACCAGANNTTTCNTAAAGTTCTTTATTGCCAATNTGTGGAGATATTACTTGCTGGTAACCAGCAATTTTTTGAGCTTTTTTNAAAAAAGTTTCTAATCTTTCTTTAAGCTCTGCACCATTTGGCAACCAGAGGGGAAGTCCAAGACCTACTTTATTAGAAAATATGAAAAGCTCAAGTTGTTTACCAATTTTACGATGATCTCTTTTTTTTGCTTCCTCAATTAAATTTAAGTATTCAACTAATTCTTTTTGTTTAGGAAATGAAATGCCGTAAACTCTGGTAAGTTGTTTGTTATCTTGATTCGCTTTCCAATATGCACCAGCAACACTCATTAATTTAATAGCTTTAATTATTCCTGTGTTTGGAATATGGCCACCCTTACAAAGATCTAAAAAGGAATCATGATGGCAGAATGTTATATTCCCATCTTCAAGGTTTTCTATAAGTTCAATCTTGTATTCATTTTTTTGATTTTTGTAATGATTTAAAGCATCTGTTTTTGAAANAGGTTTTAGGTTAAATAAATGCTTTCCTTTGCATATTTCTATCATTCTTTTTTCAACTTTTNNGAAATCATTTTCTGAGAAAACATGTTCTCCAAAATCTACATCATAATAAAAACCATTATTANTAGCTGGTCCAATTGTTAATTTGATATTGCTGTAAAGATCTTCAAGGGCTTGAGCTAAAACATGTGCAGACGAATGCCAAAATGCTTTTTTACCCTCTTTATCATTCCAGGTATAAAATTTTATTTTTCCACAATCAAAGATTTGACTGGTGGTTTCGATAGTTTTTCCATTAAAATCAACTGAGATTATATTTCTAGCTAANCCTTGACTGATTGTTTTAGCAATATCAATAGGTGTTATCCCTTTTGAAAAAGATTTTTTTGCACCATCTGGAAATGTTACCTCAATCATCCGAATAATAATTAAAACAAATATAGGGTCATTAACTTACTTATCAACGAAACTTCATTATTTTTTAAAAATTGAATCAACGATTTTTTTTAAACCTTTAACTCCGTAAATTACAGCAATAATACAGATCAATAAACTAATGGAAAGTACAAATTCGAACCAAGGATGATCTGCATTTTTATAGGATTGGAATAGCATTGTTGGGCCTAAAAACATAAAAAAAAAGGCCAGTAAAATATCCTTTAAACCCCTTTGAAAATTATTATGATTCATTTCTGTATTGATTTATGACCTCTCTAACACTTTTGTATTTCTTGAGAAGTTTTAACGCTTTCGCTTTCTCTACTCCTAATTGTTCGATGATCATATTTGTTCCTCGTTTTATTAATTTTTCATTACTAAGTTGCATGTCAACCATTTTATTTCCCAAAATTTTCCCCAGTCCAATCATGGTTGTAGTGGTAATCATATTCAAAACCATTTTTTGAGCAGTTCCGGCTTTCATCCTTGAACTCCCAGTGATAAATTCTGGGCCAACAATAATTTGTATGGGAAAATCGCAGTTAAGAGCCACAGGACTGTTTGGGTTGCAGGTAATACAACCTGTTGGAATTTTATTTTTTATACAATTAGTTAAAGCACCTAAAACATATGGTGTGGTTCCTGATGCAGTTATACCAACAACAAAATCCTTATTTGTAATATCAAATTTTTTCAAATCAAACCATCCTTGTTCCATATTATCTTCAGCTTTTTCAACACTTTTTCTAATCGCTTCATCACCCCCTGCTATTATTCCAATAACCAATTTATGACTTACACCAAAAGTCGGAGGACATTCAGATGCATCAACAATCCCAAGTCTTCCACTGGTACCTGAACCTATGTAAAATAATCTTCCACCATTTCTTAACTGGAATATGACTTTACTTATCAATTTGTTAATATATTTTAACTCTTTATTAACTGCATTTGCAACAGATTTATCCTCTTTATTTATGTTTTTTGTCAATTCATTAATTGTCATATTTTCAAGACAATCATAATTTGAAACAGATTCAGTTATTTTTTTGAAATTCATAGAAATTAATTAAAAATACCGTCAGGAGCATTTTTCTTTGAGATACTAAAATAATCAAATTCAGAAACTCTGAAATATCCTAAAGGGAAGTTTTCTGGATTCAAATCATTATAAATATTTCCCTTGACAATTGCATTGGCAGATGAGAAAGGTCTTCCAGATTGTGTTCCAGCTTGGGAAGTCAAAATATTTAAATAATTGTAACAATCCTTTGTTATTCCGAATAATTCAGTAGTGACATAATCATCATTTTTAAAATATTCATATTTGTCGATGAAAAATGAAAATGTAAATTGATTACCATTAATATATGTATCTCTTGCAGCAAGATAATCATACTTATTACCCTCTCCTTTTGGTCCAAACTTCCACAAATAGTAATCTCCGCTGGTTGGAGGGTCAGTGAAAGTAATTAACATTTCAACCTCGTCTTTAATCAAAGATTTTCTTTTTCCAAATGTAACAGACTCTATTTTGGGAACTTTGAGGAGTTTTTGAAGTGACAAATAAACTTCACCGTCATATTTTATGTATAATATGTAATTATTATCGTAGTCGATTTCATTGATTTCAGCAAAAAAATAATTTTTTTCATTATTAAAATCTAATTTTATTGTTTTATCACCAATGCTAATTTGAACTAAAGCATCATTTATAAAATTTATTTCTTCATCAAAATATGGTGCAGTTTTCGACAATATTACTTTTGCTTCAATAATATTCTCTTTGATATTTTTTGTTAATTCAGCATCAATTACAAGTCTTTGATCGCTGAATGATGTTTCTATGTCGATGACTTTCTCACAACTTTGAAGAACTAGAAAAATCAATAAAATTATTTTTTTCATAATCAAAATTTAAAATTATAGGTAACACTCGGAACAATTCCAAAAATTGAAAGTTGTATAGCTTCATTTTTTAAGGTATCTGGGTTTTCTCTAAAAAATAATGAATTGGCGTTATCTCTGTTGTAAATGTTATAAATCCCAAAAACCCATTCTCGTTTATATTTTTTTTCTTTCTTTGGAATCAGTTTGATTGAAAGATCTAAGCGATGGTAGTTGGGAAGTCTTTTAGAGTTTCTGTTACCATAATTAGGAACAATTAGATCCATGTATTGGTACTGACCAACAGGATAATTCGTTGGTTGCCCTGTTTGAAAAATAAAATTTGTATTTAATGTTAATCTATTGTCTATTTTATATGAGGAAACAAAACTTAAATCATGTGTTTTATCATGCCCTGTATTATACCATTTTCCTGAATTAATCCCTGGCTCAAAACTGTTTTTACCTGCTGTTTTTTGTTCAGATCTTGACCAAGTATAGGCAATCCAATAATTATGTCTAGAACTACTTTTTTTATACAATAATTCAAAACCATAAGCTCTTGCTTTCCCAGGCAAGAGAATTCTCTCCACGGCCTTGTTAGCAATTAAATCAGCACCATCAATATAGTCAAGTCTATTTTTAATTTTTTTGTAATAAATTTCGGTTTCTAGTGTTTGATTTTTTTTATATTTTTTCTGAAATCCAATAGCCCACTGGTCAAGCTTTTGAGGTTTTAAATAGGGGCCGCTGGGAGTCCAAACGTCTAATGGAGAAGGGGCATTGGTATTTGAAATTAGGTGAATATATTGATTCAATCTATTATAACTTAATTTGATTGAACTTCTATTAAAAAGATATGAAATATTGATCCTGGGTTCTAAATTATAAAATGATTTTATTATTGATGAGTCATTTATTTCTTTAAACTCACCTGTTATTTCAGCTTCTCTGTATATTCCTAAAGAATTATCAAAATCCACTGGCTCATTATTTAAATAGGTATTCAAACCATTTTGTTTGAACCTTAGAAATTGATTTATTCGAAATCCATATCTAAGTGATATTTTTTTTGAAACTTTATTTATAACATCAAAATATAAAGCATTTTCGAGAGCATACTTTTTGTCAAAAATTTCAAAATTAATTCCTGAATTGTTTAAAGGGTTTATTTCTCCTGGGTTAAATTCATAATATATACTATTTAAGCCGTAATTAAACTGTGTTTTATTTGAAAAATAGTTTTTTAAATCAAATTTAAAATTGAAGTTTTTTATTCCAGAATTCCATTTAAATCCAATAAAATCAAGCGTAAGCCCATAGTAATAATCACTAAAGATTAACGAAGTATTTGAAAATGTCTTTTCATTTATTAAATGATTCCACCTCAAATTAAAACTAGAATTACCATATATATTTGAGAAAGTATTACTCAGCTTGAATTTATCTCTTCCAAAATATCCAGAAAGGTAAACGGTATTTGAGTTATCGATTTTATAATTCAACTTAGTGTTTACATCAAAAAAGTATGCAGAATTTTCGATATCTGTAAATTTTAAAAATAAGTGAGCATAAGAGCCCCTAGTAGCAATTAAATAAGACCCTTTTTCTTTTTCTATTGGTCCTTCAGCCAATATTCGGCTTGAAATGATTCCAATTCCACCATTTAATTTATGTTCTTTGTTATTTCCGTCTTTTTGATAAACGTCAAGAACTGATGATAACCTACCACCATAGTAAGATGGTATCCCACCCTTGTAAAGCTTTATCTCTTTTATAGCATCTGAGTTGAAAATTGAGAATAAACCAAATAAATGGGAGGAATTATATATTATGGCTTCATCAAATAAAATTAAATTTTGGTCTCCGGCTCCTCCTCTAACATTAAATCCACCAGTACCTTCCCCAGCATTGGATATTCCAGGAAGCAATGTAATTGTTTTCAAAAGATCAGATTCACCAAACAAAACAGGAGATTGTTTGATGGTTTCGCTTGTCAGTATATTTAGACTCATAACAGGCTTGGATAAATCTAACTCTTCAGAATTATTTACAACGACAACTTCTTCTAGTTTTTCAGCTTGTTGTTTTAGGTAAAAGTTTTTAGTAATATTTTTATTTAAAACTATTTCGGTGTTTTCAGTTTGGTACCCTAACGAACTTATTAAAATTAAGTAATTGTTTTCTTTAAGGGTAATTGAATAAAAACCATAGGAGTTAGTTACAACTCCATATTCAATTTCTGGAATAATAATATTTGCCCCGATTATTAATTCATTATTTGTCTNATCCATAACATATCCGCTTAAAGTAAATGTGTTTTGTGATGAGGCTAAATAAGGAAGAAGAAAAAAAAGAAATATTGTATTTATGAATCCCAAATTAAAATCAAGTATTGTTTTCAAAACCTAGCGACATTTAATGGATTTAATTATTTAAAACCAAGCTAATTTTTTAATTCTTTATCTAGGTTATTTTTTATTGTATCCAAAAATTCCTGAGTGTTCATGTAATGAGACCTTTTCATCTCACTTCCATGAATTAGAAGAGCTAAATCTTTAGTCATATTCCCGCTTTCAACTGTATTAATACAAATTCTTTCCAAATTTTGACAAAAATTTATCAAATCTTTATTTTTATCTAATTTTCCTCGGTGTGTAAGACCTCTTGTCCAAGCGAAAATTGAAGCTATAGGGTTTGTAGACGTTTCTTTTCCTTTTTTATGTTCTCTAAAATGTCGAGTGACAGTACCGTGAGCTGCTTCAGCTTCCATTGTTTTNCCATCNGGTGTAACNAGTGTNGATGNCATNAGNCCTAATGAACCAAATCCTTGAGCNACTGTATCNGATTGAACNTCACCATCATAGTTTTTACATGCCCAAACAAATCCNCCNTTCCATTTCATAGCGGCAGCAACCATATCATCAATTAATCTGTGCTCATAAGTAATNCCNGCTTTTTNAAATNTATCNTGAAACTCTGTNANNNANACTTCATGGAAAATNTCTTTAAAACGTCCATCGTAAGCCTTGAGAATAGTATTTTTTGTTGATAGATATAGTGGCCATTTCTTTGTTAATGCCTGATTCATGCAAGATCTTGCAAATCCATAAATGGAAGAGTCAATATTGTACATACTCATTGCAATTCCATCCTCTTCAAAATTGTAAACATCCCATGTTTTGGTTGAATCTCCATTGTGTGGTGTAAAAGTCATTGTTAATTTACCTCTTCCGTGTGTAACGATGTCTGTTGCTTTGTATTGGTCTCCAAACGCATGCCTTCCAATACAAATTGGTTTTTCCCAACCCTGGACATACCTGGGCACATTTTTCATTATTATAGGTTCACGGAATACAGTTCCTCCAACAATATTTCTAATAGTTCCGTTTGGAGATTTCCACATTTTTTTTAAAGTAAACTCCTTAACCCTGTCCTCATCCGGTGTAATAGTTGCACATTTGATTCCTACGTTATACTTTTTTATTGCTTCCGCAGAATCAATTGTAACCTTGTCGTCAGTAAAATCTCTATTTTTTATACTTAAATCAAAATATTTAATATCCAATTTAAGGTAAGGAAGAATTAATTTTTTTTTAATAAAACTCCAAATGATGCGAGTCATTTCGTCACCATCAAGTTCAACAATAGCGTTTTTAACATTAATTTTCTTCATTGCAGATTTAGGATTAATCTTTAATTTCTTTTATTCTAGCTTTTTTTCCTCTTAAATTTCTGAAATAAAATATTCTTGATCTCCTAACTTTTCCTTTTTTATTGACCTCGATTTTTTGAATGGTGGGCAAGTTTATTGGAAAGATTCTCTCAATTCCAACTGTACCTGACATCTTTCTTATAGTAAATGTTTTTGTTAATCCTGTACCTTTAATTTGAATTACAACGCCTTTAAAAAATTGGGTTCTAACTTTATCTCCCTCTCGAATTTCATAATAAACGGTAATGGTATCACCAGTGTTGAATTTGGGGAGATCTTTTTTTGCTACAAACTCATCTTGAACGAATTTTAATAAAGATTCCATTATTAAAAAGATTTAAATTTAATTTAGGGCAACATTCACGATTTTCGTCAGTGGTTACACAAATTGGATGACGAAAATACCATTTTTTTTTTTAACCTTAAAATAAAGTTATTTAATTAAATCAGGTCTTATGTTTTTGGTCCTCTCGATAGATTTTCTTTCTCTCCAATTTTCAATCTCTTTTTGGTTACCTGAAAGTAAAATGCTAGGAACTTTAATATTTTCAAAATTTGCTGGCCTTGTGTAAACAGGAGGCGCTAAAAGATTATCTTGAAATGAGTCAGACAATGCAGATGTGCCATCGCCAATTACACCAGGAATCAATCTTATTATAGAATCACAAAGAACAATTGCAGGTATTTCACCACCCGAAAGGACGAAATCTCCAATTGAGATTTCTAGTGTAATGAATTCATCTCTGACCCTTTGATCAACTCCTTTATAATGCCCACATAAAATAATTATGTTTTTGAGTGTAGATAAGCGATTTGCCGTCCTTTGATTAAGGATTTTCGCATCAGGTGTCATGTAAATAATTTCGTCATAGTTTCTTTCTTTGGTCAAAGATTCTATGCAGTTTTTAATGGGTTCAATCATTAAGACCATACCTGATCCACCTCCGTATTGGTAATCATCTACTTGTTTTCTTTTCATCATTGAAAAGTGTTTTAGGTCATGAAAATGAATTTCAATTTGTTGATTTTCTTTTGCTCTTTTGATGATTGAACCATCAAGAGGGCTTTTCATGAGCTCAGGAAGAACACTTAGAATATCAATTCTCAACATACTTATTCGAAAATCAACCTTTCTTTTTCACCATCAGGACTCATAAAGGTCATTTGGTTAATTTTAATATTGCTATCAAAGCTAGAAAGATCAGCGGTATTTTTTATTTTTTCCCCATTTATTTCAGTTAGAACATATCCAGGCGTAACGCCCATTCTGTAGAGAGTGTTATTTCTATGATTTAATACTTTTATTCCATTTTCAATTCCCATTTTTTCGAGCTCATCTTCTGACATGTTTTTTAACTGCATCCCATAAAAGTCTACATTTTCATTTTTTTCAAGTTTAACGTTGAGATCTAATCTTTGATTTTTTCTCATCACTCCGACAGAAATAATATCACCTGGTCTTTTAGTGCTCAAGTATCCGGTTAAATCTGAAAATTTGGCAATTTTTAAATTATCCAAGCTAATTATGACATCTCCTTTTTCTATTCCAGCAGAAGCAGCACCCATTGATGGTTCTAAATCACTTATGTAGAATCCTTCAGTATATGAAATATCTAAATTATCAGCGTTTCTAGAGTTAAGACCAAAACCTGTAACTCCTAAAAGCCCTTTTTGAACATTCCCAAACTCAACAATGTCCTCAAAAATTTTTCTAGCTACATTACTTGGCACAGCAAAAGAATATCCAACGAATCCACCTGTTCCGCTTGTTATTGCTGTATTAATTCCTATTAAATCACCATTTGTATTTACTAGTGCACCTCCGCTATTTCCAGAATTTACAGCAGCGTCAGTTTGTATGAACGACTGGTTTTTAGAGTCATAATCATTAAGATCACGGGATTTAGCACTAATAATGCCAGCCGTGACTGTAGATGTTAAATTGTAGGGATTACCAACTGCTAGTACCCATTCTCCAATTTTGGTTTGATCCGAATCAGCAAATCTTATGTAAGGAAATGTAATGTCATTATCAATTTTTAAAACTGCTATGTCTGCGACTTCATCTTGACCAATTAACTCAGCCTTGTATGTTTTATTATTATTTGTGGTAACCTCAATTGTTGATGCATCTTCAATTACATGAAAGTTTGTTATTATGTACCCATCTTTGGATACAATTACGCCAGATCCCATTCCTATTCTGGTCCTTCCTCTCTCATTATTGTTAAAATAGTCCCAAATTGAAGAAGATCCTCTTGAAGTGCTTGTGTTTTTAACATGTACAACTGTATTTATTGTTTTCTCAGCTGCCAGAGTGAAGTTTATTGATGGGTTTGGAGTAGGTTGAGGTTGTGTGTTGTAAGAAATATTTTGTGATTTGTTTTGCTCAACAATCTCATCTGTATAATTAGAATGATCGTAGATCCCGTTGTATATTAAAATTGCAACAAAACCTCCAATGATTGAAACGACAATAGTGTAAAGAATTTTTTTCATGTATAAATTTTTTATAAAAATAATTTTTAAAATAATACAAAATATAATTTAACTTCTTTTTAACAGCTTATAAATTTTTGTACTAATATTGTATCTAATAATGAAATTTAAATTTAGCAAATATCAAGCCAACGGAAATGATTTTATCATATTTAAAAATTTTTCTCAAAATTTTCCTAAAAAAAATATTATAGTAAAAGAACTTTGTTCCAGAAGATTCGGAATCGGGGCCGATGGTGTTATTTTTATTGAAAATTGTGAAGAATCCGATTTCAAAATGGTTTATTACAATTCAGATGGCAGGCTAGGATCTTTTTGTGGTAATGGCGCTAGATGTTCTGCAAAATTTGCATCAGACGAAAAAATTATTTCTAAGCACACTAATTTCATGGCTCACGATGGAATACATCAATGTAGAATTGATAAAAATATGGTTCACCTCTCAATGAATAACATTGTCGATATTAAAAAAATTGGAAGTGATATTATAATAGATTCAGGTTCTCCTCACTATGTAAAGATTGTTAAAAATGTGAGAAAAGTAAATGTATTTGAAAATGGCAGAAAAATCAGAAATGATAAGTTGTTTAGAAGTGAGGGAATTAACGTTAACTTTGTACAGATTAAATCAAAGGATACATACATTATTAGAACCTATGAAAGGGGAGTAGAGAACGAAACATTGTCTTGTGGAACTGGAGCTACTGCTGTTGCAGTTGCAATGCATTATTCAAATGAAACATCCTCCAACAAAATTGAAATCAGTTCTGAAGGTGGTAAGATGCGTATTGAATTTAATGAAAATGAAAAAAAATATTCTGATATTTTTTTAATTGGTTTAGTTAAAAAGGTTTTTGTTGGTGAAATCAAAATATAGATGAAAAAAGAGTCTAATCTTAGAATAATAATTGGACTTGTTATTACTATATTCTTTACTATTAGTACTATATTATCTTACAATTACTACATAACTTTTCACGCTGATAATACAATTTTTAAGGAAAGTGAGTTGTACTTTTATGTGCCAACAGGATCAGATTTTTTAACTTTAAAAAAACAAATTACAACCCATTTAAAAGATTCAACAACATTCTTAAAAGCTTCAAAAAAGAAAAACTTTGTAAATAATGTCAAACCCGGAAAGTATGTAATTAAAAAAGGATTTTCAAATATTGATATTATTAATTCTTTTAAATTTAATAACATACCTGTAAAAGTTACTTTCAATAACATTCAAAGGCTTGAGGATTTTGCTTCAAAAATTTCTAATATTATTGAACCAGATAGTTTGAGTCTAATGAAATCTTTTTTAGGAACAGATTTTCTTTTAACTAATCAGTTAACTAGTGAGTCTGTTTTCGCTATTTTTATTCCCAACACATATGAATTTTATTGGAATTCTAGCCCTGATTTTTTTAGAGACAGAATGTTTAAGTATTTTAACTCTTATTGGAATCCTGAAAGATTGCGTAAAGCCAAATTATTAAATCTTAGTCCCATAGAGGTTTCGGTTTTAGCTTCTATTGTTCAGAGAGAAACTCCTAAAGTTGATGAAAGACCTACAATTTCAGGTGTTTATTACAATAGGATTTTGAAGAATATGAAATTACAAGCAGATCCAACTGTTATTTATACCATAAAACAAAAAAAAGGCTTTGACACCAAAATAAGAAGAGTACTTTATAGAGACCTTAGAATAGATTCTCCATATAATACGTATAAGTATAGAGGATTACCACCAGGCCCTATCTACATGGCTGATATTAGTTCGATAGAATCCGTTTTAAATTTAGAAACACATGAGTACCTTTTTTTTGTAGCTGATGTTTCAAGGCCAGGGTATCATATGTTTGCAAAAAATCTTTATCAACATAACAGAAACAAAAGACAATACACAAACTGGTTGAGAAAAAACAAAATAAAAAGATAATTAACTGATAATCAGATAATTAAAATTTTATGTATGTTTGCGCCGAATTTTTAATGTTATGTTAAAAACTACAGATTTTTTTAGCGTCTTTTTTGTTATATTTTTTTTAAACGTTTCTTACGCACCACTTTTGATCAAAACTACGGATATCACTACGACTACAAACTACACCGTTTCTCAAAAAAATACAAAGATTGAAGATAATTTAATTTATTTAATTAGCGATTTTAATGGTTTTAAAGAGTTTCTTGGTTTCAAAGAATCTTCAGGATCATTCAAATCTGTAAATAAATTTGGTTATATGGGTAAGTACCAATTTAATTTAAACACACTTAAAATTTACAAATTAAAAAATTCCACAAACTTCATTAATAATCCTGAACTCCAAGAAAGAGTTTTTCTAATTAATTGTCAAAGAAATAAATGGATTCTAAGAAAAGATATCTTGTGGTTTGTAGGTACAAAAATAAACGGTATAGAGATTACTGAGTCAGGAATTTTAGCCGCTGCACATTTATCAGGTCCTGGTAATGTTAAAAAATTCTTGAGATCACAAGGAAAAAATGATCTAAAAGATGCCTTTGGAACATCAATTTCTAACTATCTAGGTACATTTAAAGATTATGATCTTTCGTCAATTAGTGCTGTCAAAAGACCTAAGATTTAGATTGAATTAAAAAAATAGATGGTTTTTTGTTAAAATCGTAGTTCTTTTTCTTCCAATTTTGAACTGTTTCAGTATTAATAAACTCTGTTTTCAAGCTTAAATTTGTAGCGACACAAAGAATTGTATCTTTCTTTAAATTTATGATTAAATCTTTTATCATCTGATTATTTCTATATGGTGTTTCCATAAATATTTGAGTAGTATTTATGGACTTCTTTTCAATTGCCTTAATAGAATTTTTTTTTTCAGGGTTTTTGATTGGTAAATATCCGTTAAACTCGAAGTTTTGTCCATTAAGTCCAGAGGCCATTAGAGCGAGTAAAATTGAAGATGGACCTACCAAAGGCTTAACTTCAATATTATATTGATGACAAAACATAACTAAATCAGCACCTGGATCAGCAATGCATGGGCATCCCGAATCAGAAATTAAAGCCATATCAATTCCACTAAAACAGGGTTCAATTAGTTTCTTGAGATTTCGTCTGTCCGTAAATTTGTTTAATAAACTTGCTTCGATTAAAGATTGCTTTTTTAATGGACAAATTTTTTTTATAAAAGCTCTTCCTTTTTTTTCATTTTCAAAAATAAAGTTATTAATCTCATTTATTTTATTTTTAAAACTATTGTCAAATTTGAATAAAGTATTTTCTCCCAAATAATTGGGAATTAAGTAAAAGACACCTTTTTTCACAGGAACCTAATTTTTTTAAACTGTAAATTTCTTCGACAAGTCTTCGACGTATTTTCTGAACTGTTTGTCAGTAAATGATAAATTATCTACTGTTTTACAAGCATGCAAAACGGTTGCATGATCTCTATGACCAATCTGAGAACCAATGCTTGCAAGGGATGCTTTAGTATACTTCTTTGCAAAAAACATGGCAAGTTGTCTTGCTTGAACAATGTGCCTTTTTCTTGTTTTAGATTGGAGAGTCGATACATCCATTTGAAAATACTCTGAAACAATTTTCTGAATGTAGTCAATTGATACTTCTCTTTTGGTATTTTTAACAAACTTATCAACGACACTTTTCGCAAGTTCAATTGTTATTTCTTTTTTGTTAAAGGAAGATTGAGCTATTAGTGAAATTATTGCTCCTTCCAACTCTCTAATGTTGGTTTTGATATTTTTTGCAACATAATCAATGATTTCTTCGGAAATAGATACACCATCCCTAAATAATTTATTTTTTAGAATGGAAACTCTGGTTTCGAAACTAGGCTGTTGTAATTCTGCAGAAAGCCCCCACTTAAATCTTGATAAAAGTCGTTGTTCAATGTCTTGCATATCAACGGGTGCTTTGTCGGAGCTTAAAACAACTTGTTTACCATTTTGATGTAAATGATTGAAAATATGGAAAAATACATCTTGGGTACCAGTTTTACCAGACAAGAATTGAACATCATCAATAATTAAAACGTCAATAATTTGATAAAAATGTATAAAATCATTTCTACTATTTTTTTTAACTGAATCTATGTATTGTTGAGTAAACTTTTCTGCTGATATGTATAAAACTGTTTTTTCAGGAAACTTTTCTTTAACATTTACACCAATTGCATGTAAAAGGTGGGTTTTTCCAAGTCCAACTCCTCCAAAGATTAAAAGAGGATTGAAAGAGGTTCCTCCAGGCTTATTAGAAACTGCAAATCCAGCTGATCTGGCTAGTCTATTAGCATCTCCCTCTAGAAAATTATCAAAATTATAATTAGCATTAAGTTGAGATTCAATTTTCAAATTCTTTATACCAGGAATTACGAAAGGATTCCTTAATTGTGTACTTAAGCTGCTTAGTGGTAAATCTACCTTTTGAGAGGGTATATTACCCTTATATTGGCTTGGAATTTTTTCTGTAAATGGTTTAAGGTTCCCAAATGTATTTTCCATTTTTATAATGTAAACAAGTCGAGCATCCTCTCCAAGTTCTCTAGTTAATGCTAGTTTTAATAATTTAACGTAATGTTCTTCAAGCCATTCATAGAAAAACTTGCTGGGAACCTGAATATTTAAAACACAATCTTCTAGTTTGATTGGTTTTATAGGTTCAAACCATGTTTTATATGCTTGAAGCTGTATGTTGTCCTTGACAAATTTTAAACAATTACACCATACAGATTCAGCTGTTGACATTAAAAAAAAATATTTTTGGTTTTTATTTGTTCAACAAAGTCGAACAACTTTATTGATTAATAATATGTAACAAATATGTACAAATTTTTATTAAAAAAAAATCATTTTGCTATTGAATTTTAATTTTTTTTTTCTCATATTATAGTTAACAGATTTTTGATAATTTTTAAGTATTTAAAATTGAAAAATCAGATCAAATTTAGGGTTAGATATAGCGAAACTGATCAAATGTCTTTTGTTTATCACGCAAACTATGTCAAATACTTTGAAATGGGTAGAATCTCATGGTTAAGAAATTTGGGATTTTCGTACAAAGAAATGGAAGAACAAGGTATTCTTCTTCCAGTAATTGAATTAAAAATTAATTTCAGACAATCAGCTAGATTTGATGATGAGTTGACTCTTTTAACTAAACTTATTAAAAAACCATCTTACACAATTGAATTTAAATATGAAATTTTTAAAAAAGAAGAAATCATAACTTTTGGGTATACAAAATTAATTTTTATAAAATCCTCCAATAATAAACCCATAAGATGTCCATTAAATATCTTAGAAGCAATTAATTTGGAACCATAATTTTTAGTAAATCAGAACCAACATTATATTGNTCTGTAATTTTNCCATATATTNTNGGNGATTTTTTTCCNTCTTTAAGNTTCTTTTTAGCAANAAAAATTCTNGCTTCATCCCATTTATTATTTTTTATAAATAATTCTAAAGTTTTTTGNCCACCCTCAACAATNATTGACTGAATTTGCANTTCGTACAAATAATTCAAAACATTATNAATGTATTTTTTATCGCAATTCTNTTTTTTTAAGGTTACTTTGATTGTTTTAGATTTAGAGTCAAAAACTTTGAAATTATCTTTTAATTTATTTTTTGGATCCAAAACTATTCTAATAGGATTTTTACCCCCAAAATGTCTTGTCGTTAATTTTGGATTATCTTCAACAACAGTGTTGTATCCAACCAAAATTGAGTTTTCAGATGACCTCCATTTGTGAACTAATTGCCTGCTTTTTTTACAACTTATCCAATAAGGTTTATTTCGATTTTTCTTTGAGGGGCTTATATATCCATCATTTGATTCAGCCCATTTCAATATAATATATGGACTTTTTTTTGTATGATAGTTAATAAAATTTCTGTGCAGTGCTTTACACTCATTTTCTAATATTGAAGTTTTAACATCAATCCCGTTTAATTTCAATTTCTCTATCCCTTTTCCGTTAACTTTTTCACTTGGATCAATGATTCCAATTATGACCTTTGAAAAATCATGTTTTATGATTTCATCACAACAAGGTGGAGTTTTTCCGTAATGGCAACAGGGTTCCAGGGTTACATACAGTGAACAATCTTTCAAAATACTCTTATCTTCAATATTGTTGATAGCATTGATTTCTGCATGACTGTAACCATAAGGTTTTGAATATGCCTCAGAAATTATTTTATTTTTGTAAACAATTATACAACCAACACATGGATTTGGATATGTTGTTCCAACTCCCATTTTTGCAACATCNATGCATCTTTGCATAAAATGTTCATCACTAAATTTTTTGTGAATCAAAACAGATGACAATTTTATAATAATTATGTGCTATATTATAAGTAAAATTAATCAAAAAATGAATTTAAATAAAGGGTGGTTAATTCGTGAGATAAAAAAAGTAGACAATAACAAAATAAGAAAGATTCTTCAGTTGGTTATGACTGAGTNTNAGGTTCCAAATCATGGTAGTGCTCTTGCTGACCCTGAAATTTTTAATATGTATTCCGCATACAGTAACAAAAGAAGTATATATTATGTATTAGAAAAAAATAATAAAATTTATGGTGGTGCTGGGATCTCTAAACTCAAAAATTCTAATAAAAATATTTGTGAACTACAAAAAATGTATTTTTTAAGAGATGCTAGAGGTTTGGGGCTTGGAAATAAAATGATAATTAAATGTCTGAATAAAGCCATTGAATTTGGTTTTGAAAGTTGTTATATAGAAACAATGNATAATATGACANATGCACAAAAATTATATTTATCNAATGGATTTATTTACATAGATAACCCAATTGGAAATACCGGACANTCATCATGTCCAGTTTGGATGTTAAAAAANTTATATGAAGTTAATTGAGTACCATAATTTACTATTAAGTAGATTGATCTCCAAAATTGAAAAAANAGAAATAGAAGAGTATTTTTTTTGGTTAATTGAGNACTACTGTAATATTNATAGACTNAAGTATATTTTGGACCCAAATTTCAATATTTCAAAAAATATCGTTAATCAATTATTAAATGCTGTAAAATTATTAGAAAATCAAACTCCAATTCAATATGTTGTTGGCCAGACAAATTTTATGGGTTTAAAATTTTATTTAAATAATACAGTTTTGATACCTAGACCGGAAACTGAGGAATTGGTCTCATGGATTTTAAGTTTTAATCTTGATAATAAATCGGTATTAGACATCGGGACAGGAAGTGGCTGCATAGCTATTTCAATAATGAAACATGGCAAACCATCAAAAGTGTNTGGTTGGGATATANATAAAAAAATCATTCAACTAGCAAATCAAAATGCNGAGGAAAATAATGTTGTTATTGATTTTAGTATTAATGATATAAATAATTTAAAAACAAAATTAAAGTTTGACATAATTGTTTCTAATCCACCTTATCTTTGTTGTGATGATAAAATAAATATGGATCAAAATGTATTACTTCATGAGCCACACAACGCTTTGTTTGTTTACAATGATGATTTACTATTTTATTACAAAAAAATAGTAGAATTTGCGAAAGAAAAATTAAAAANAGGTGGTTCAATTTTCTTTGAAATAAACGAAACACAAGGAAAAAACATATCTATTTTGCTGAATGATTTTGGATTTAAAAGTATTGAGATGAAACAAGATTTTTTAAATAAACAAAGAATGGTTCGAGCAGTTTTAATATGAATTCAATACAAAATCAAATAGAAGACTTAAGAAATGAGTTGCATCAACACAACCATAGTTATTATGTTTTGGATAAGCCAATTATCAGTGATTTTGATTTTGACAAGAAACTCAAAAGACTCATTGACCTAGAAGAAAAATATCCAGAGTATTTTGATACCAACTCGCCATCGCAAAGGGTNGGTGGTTCAATAAGTAAAAGTTTTGATACTGTAACTCATGAATACCCAATGTATTCACTTAACAACTCTTATTCAAAAAAAGATTTACAAGATTGGCAGGATAGAATTCAAAAAAAAATCCTATTTAAAGAAGTTGAATACCTATGCGAGTTAAAGTTTGATGGAGTTTCTATTAATTTAACTTATGAAAACGGTTCTCTGGTTAGTGCAGTCACAAGGGGTGATGGAGTTCAAGGGGATGATGTTACAAAAAACGTCAAAACAATAAAGACAATTCCTCTTCAACTAAAGGGAGATTTTCCATTAAAATTTCAAATAAGAGGAGAAATTTTTATTGAAAAAGATGATTTTGACAAGATGAATTTAGATAGAATTAAAGATGGATTAGACCCGTATATGAATCCTAGAAATACTGCATCTGGAAGTTTAAAGTTACAGGATAGCACTGAAGTAGCCAAAAGACCACTTAAATGTTATCTTTTTCAAATACTTTCTGAAAATCAAGTTTTGGAAAGTCAGTATGAATATTTAAAAAAAGCCATAAAATGGGGTTTTAATATATCTGATACTTTTAGACTATGTAAAAATCTGGATGAAATTATGAATTATATTGGCTACTGGGATAAAAGAAAAGACCACTTAAAATATGAGATTGATGGGATAGTTATCAAGGTTAATGATATTCAAGATCAGAANAAATTAGGTTATACATCAAAATTTCCTCGATGGTCAATAGCATTTAAATTCAAAACAGACAGAGTTACAACGAAACTAATTGGTATTAATTACCAGGTTGGAAGAACAGGGGCTATTACTCCAGTTGCTAATTTAAAACCTGTTTTATTAGGAGGAACATATGTTAAAAGAGCTTCATTACATAATGAAGATCAAATATTGAAACTAGATTTACATGAGGGTGATTATGTTTCTGTTGAAAAAGGGGGTGAAATTATTCCAAAAATAGTAAATGTTTTAAAAGAAAAAAGGGAAACTGGTTCAAGCCCTGTAAAATTTTCAAAAACATGCCCTTGTAATCTCAAAAAAAAACTTGTTAAAATTAAAGATGAGGCTAACCATTATTGTTTAAGTTCTGATGAATGCCCTTATCAAATTAAAGGAAGAATTCAACATTTTATATCCAGAAAAGCAATGGATATATCTGGACTTGGCGGAGAGACTATTGATTTATTATATAAAAATGGTTTGATTGCAAATTATGCAGACCTTTATAAGCTAAAGAAGGAGGATCTGATTCCTTTAGAAAGAATGGCTGAAAAATCTGCTGAAAATATTTTACATGGTTTAAATCAATCAAAACAAATTGAATTTGAAAGAGTTTTGTTTGCACTAGGAATTAGATTTGTAGGTCAAACTGTTGCAAAAAAAATTACCAAAGCATTCCAAAATATTGACAATCTGATCAATTCTAATTACGAAAATTTATTAGAAGTTGATGAAATTGGAGAAAAAATTTCAGAAAGTATTGTAGAGTTTTTTAGTTCAGAGGATAATTTGAAAATAATTTACAGGCTAAAAAAAATTGGTTTAAAATTTGAAATTGATAACTCAAATAAAGACCTTAAAAATATTTTTGCTGGAAACTCTTTCGTAATCTCTGGAAAATTTGATGGTTATTCTAGAGACGAACTTAAAACAATGGTTGAATTGAATGGTGGAAAAAATGTTTCATCAGTTTCATCGACTACTAAATATTTATTGGGAGGAGAAAATATTGGTCCTAGTAAATTGGTCAAAGCAAAAAGTTTAGGAGTTAAAATTATTAGTATTGATGATTTTAAAAAAATGATTGAAAACTAGACATTTATCAAAGAACTTTCTGTTTTTGATTTTTTTGAAGACAAATAAAAGTCGATTTTCCCTAGATTAACACCAAAACATCCTACTTGGTTAATAAGTACATCATCTCCTAATAAATTTTTGACTTTTTCAGGTTTTTCCATGAATGTATGTGAGTGTCCCCCGATAATTAGGTCTATATTTTTTGTTTTTCTTGCTAATAGTAGGTCACACATACCTCCCTTTTCGTAATTTAGATTGTATCCTAAATGAGAAAGACAAATAACTATTTCACAATTTTCATCATTTTTTAGTTTGTGACTTAAATCATTAGAAATTTCCAATGGATCTAAATATTTTATTCCTTTATATAATTTTTTTTCAACCAATCCTTGTAGTTCTATTCCTATACCAAATACACCAATTTTTACTCCATCAAGTTCAAAAATCTTAAATCTTTCTATTACATGTTCAAGTGGAGTATTTTTAATTGTGTAGTTAGAATTGATAATGGGAAAATTTGCGTTTTTTAAACAAGATGAAAGTTGTTTAATTCCATTGTCGAATTCATGATTTCCAAGTGTTGCAGCGCTGTATCCCATCTTGGTCATTAATTTTAGTTCAATTTCACCCCCAAAAAAATTAAAATAAGGTGTGCCTTGAAAAATATCACCAGCATCGAGAAGTAAAGTATTTGGATTGTTTTTTTTTATTTGATTAATTAAATTTGATCTGGCGATTACTCCGCCAGCATTGGGAAAAGAAATGTCGTTTTTTGGAAATGGATCGATGTGACTATGTACATCATTTGTATGGAGAATCGTTATTATTTTATTGTTTTTTTGGTCTAGATCGGGGTAAGTAGGGATAAAAATACTTGACAATACCGATGCTGATGTTTTTTTTATAAAAAATCTTCTATTGATCATATCCTGATAATTCTTTTGTCTTTTTTACTGTAAAGCGTATCGACTCTTTTGATGCCGTTAATAAATGCATCTCTTATGTTTAGATTCAATTCAAATTTCTCAATTGGACTTTCTAAAAAATACATATTATCTCCTCCGTTCTGTAAAAAATCAGAAGTTAAGACAAGATAGTTTTTAGTTATGTCGAAAACTTTATTTTTAATTAAAACATCATTCAATTCATTTTTAGTGTAAACGATTTTTAAGCCTGAAATAGGGTGTGCTTTATTCTCCTCATTAATAAAATTAACCAAATTCAACACATCTTTTCCAGTAATTTTTATTACTACAGCCTTATTTTCAAAAGGCATTACCTTAAACAGGTCATGTTGGGTAACAATGCCTTCATTAATGTTAGCCCTAACTCCGCCCATATTTAGAATGCAAAAATCTATTTGATTTTCTGAGAATTCATTAAAAAATAAATTCACTTCCTTTAGAAGAATATCTGCAAGAAAATTTCCTAGTGAGGATTCAAGAACTCCATCCCTTACAGTCATAGAATTTTTTGCATAACCGATAACTTCTTTCAAATTATTAATTTTTGTTCGGTATGGTTCTATGAGATTTTCTAAATCTTCATTTTCCTCATTGCTTGATGAAATTTTAATGTTTTCTGCATTAATTTCACTAATTTCAAATATGGTATTATTACAAGATATGAGAATAAAAAATGAAATACAGCTTAATAGAACTATTTTTGAGTAGAAAAATTTTTGATAGATGATCAATTTGAATTGAATTTTTATCACAAATAAATATATGATTTTTAAATCACTACATAATAAACTCTTAAATAAAAAGATTAACAAGTCATTAACTCAACTTACAAATCAACAACGAAAAAAACCGCAAACAATCAAGACATTAGGTTGCATCATTGATCCAAATTTTCCGGTTACTGTAGACAACTTTAATGATCTATGTTCATCAATTGGATTAAAAGAAAAAGACTTGAAAATTATNACTTTTCAGGAAGATAAAAANACATTCAATGTGTTTTCTAATATGAATATTACTCCCTCTTGTATTTCATTTATGGGAAACTTAAGTGGTCAGGATTCTCTTGAATTTATNTCTTTTAAATATGATATGCTGATTAACTTTTTTAAATCAAATGTATGTCTTACTCTTTTGTCTTCTAAAACAAATGCAAAATTTAGAGTTGGTTTTGATTCAGTTGACTCCAAGTTAAATGACCTTATATTTTCAGATAAAATTAAAAGGTTTTCTGATTTCAAATACGAATTAATAAAATATTTAAAAATGATAAAATGAATCACGTTTTTTCAAGACTTCAAGGAACAGGGGTTGCAATAGTTACTCCTTTTAAATCAGATTTAAGCGTAGACTATAATTCTATAAAAANACTTGTTGACCATGTTATTGATGGAGGGGTAAGTTATATAGTTGTTCAAGGAACTACTGGNGAATCTTCAACTTTNTCNGAAGAAGAAAAAATAAAAACNAGAAGTAATTTTTTAAGTGCAAATAATGGNAGAGTACCTATGGTTTTGGGTTTNGGAGGAAACGANACAGATTACTTGGTTAAAAAACTAAGAGAGTCAGATTTNGATGGTTTTTCAGCTNTACTTTCAGTTGTTCCATATTATAATAAACCATCTCAAAATGGTCTTTTTNAACACTTTTCTCAAATCGTTAACTTTTCCAAACTTCCAATTATTCTATATAATGTTCCTGGAAGAACAGGCTGTAATCTTGAGCCAGAGACTACAATAAAATTAGCAAACTCTTTTAAAAACATTATCGGAATTAAAGAAGCAAATCCTGATGTAAATCAAATTAAAAAATTAATAACAAATAGGCCAAAAAATTTTTTAATAATCTCAGGTGATGATGAAACTGCACCAAACAGCATTATTAATGGAGCAGATGGTGTAATTTCTGTTGCCGCCAATGCTATTCCAAAAAAATTTGTTGAAATTATTAACCTTTCGTTATTAAAAGATAAAACCAAGGTATTTGAAATGTTGAATGAAATAAATCCTTTTTTAAAATTACTTTTTGAAGAAGGAAATCCATCTGGAGTAAAATCGGCCCTAAATGATCTTGGTTTATGTCAAAATAATCTTCGTCTTCCTTTGGTGCCGGTATCATTAAAATTACAAAGGAAAATAAAAAATTTTATTTCTAAAATCTGAGTATACTTTTTATATTAGCAAAAAATATCAAATTGAAAAGAACATCTTTTTTACGTTTTTTTGTTTTCACTTCTTTANTTTTTACATCATGTAATGAATATCAAAAAGTCTTAAAAAGTGAAGACATAAAAATTAAATATGACTTAGCTGAGAGCTATTATGAAAATCAGGATTTTAAAAAAGCTGCTAGGCTTTTTGAGCAAATCAAGCCAAAATACCGAGGNAAACCACAAGGTGAGAGAATATCATTTTTTTATGCCAANTGTTTNTTAAACAATAAAAGTTATATGTTGGCTTCATACGAATTTGAAAGCTTTGTAAAGGCTTACCCATTAAGTCAAAAAGTTCAGGATGCCAAATATTTATCTGCTTTTGCATATTACAAAATTTCACCAGATTACAGTTTAGATCAAGAAGAAACAAATGAAGCAATAGAAAAGTTACAAGATTTTATAAATACATATCCAGATTCTGAAAAAATGTCTTCAGCTAATTTGTTAGTCAAGGAACTAAGAGAAAAGATTGAATATAAAGCTTTTGAAATTGCGAAACAATACAATACAATTAGAGATTATAAATCGGCTATTATTGTTCTTGATGATTTTATTTCTGATTACCCTGGAACACCATACAGAGAAGATGCTTTATTTTACCTGCTAGACTCCTCATATGAGTTGGCTATAAATAGTATTGATATAAAGAAAATAGAAAGGCTAGAAAATGCCAAAAAAATATATGATGAACTTTTAGAAACATATCCTGATTCAAAATATGCCGAAAGGTCTTTAGAGCTATATGATGTAATAGAAAAAGAAATTAGTACATTTGCCCAAAATTAAAAATATGGACTTCAAAAAAACTAATGCTCCCTTAAATACAGTTACTTACGACAGAAATAAACTTGATACACAAACCGATAATATATACGAGGCGATTTCAGTAATTTCAAAGAGAACTGTTCAGATAAATGAGGAAATAAAAAAAGAGCTTATCGAAAAATTAGAAGAATTTGCTAGCCNCACAGAAAGCCTGGATGAAATTTTTGAAAACAAAGAGCAAATCGAAGTTTCAAAATTCTATGAAAAACTTCCAAAAGCCCATGCAATGGCAATTGAAAATTGGTTATCTGAAAAAATTTATTTNAGAAATCCTGAAATACAATAGTAAATGTCCATTTTAAATGGAAAAAACATTTTACTTGGAATTTCAGGTGGCATTGCTGCTTATAAATCTGCTACTCTTGTAAGGTCTTTTATTAAACGTGGTGCTAATGTTCAGGTCATTATGACACCAAGTGCAAAAGATTTTATCACCCCGTTAACTTTATCTACATTATCAACAAACCCCGTACACTCCGAGTTTTTTGACAAAAAAAATAAAAATAAATTATGGAATAATCATGTAGATTTAGGCCTTTGGGCAGATTATTTTGTTATTGCTCCAGCTACATCTAACACGATATCTAAAATGGCCTCTGCAAGATCGGATAATTTATTAATTGCCACATATTTATCGGCTAAATGCCCTGTTTTTTTTGCTCCCGCAATGGATCTTGACATGTATAAAAATAAATCCAACCAAATCAACATAAGCAAACTTGTTAAACATGGTAATATATTAATTCCCGTTGAATCAGGTTTCTTAGCTAGTGGCCTAGAGGGCCTTGGTAGAATGAAGGAGCCCGATGACATTGTTGAGCAAGTTATAGATTATCTATATTGCTCAAAAAAACTTTATAAAAAAAGAATTCTAATTACTGCTGGCCCAACCTATGAGAAAATTGATGAAGTTCGATTTATTGGAAATTTTTCAAGTGGAAAAATGGGTTTTGCATTGGCTGAAACCGCCGCAAATTTAGGGGCCAAGGTTTTTTTAGTAAGTGGCCCCTCGTCTTTAAAAATAAAAAATGACAATATTACCAAGATTGATGTCGTAAATTCTGATGAAATGTTTAGCATTACTACAAAACTTTTCAAGAATTGCGATATTGCAATTTTGTCAGCAGCTGTTTCAGATTTTAAACCTAGAAAATTAGTTTCTGGAAAAATCAAAAAAGAAAACAATGAGTCACTCAGTTTAGAATTGATGCCAACAGTTGACATATTAAAAAACCTAGGATTAGCAAAAACAAATCAAATATTAATTGGTTTTGCTCTTGAATCTGATAATGAAATTGAAAATGCTATAACGAAATTGAAAAATAAAAACTTAGATGCAATAATTTTAAATTCAATTAATGATAGTGGGGCTGGTTTTATCCACGATACTAATAAAATTACTTATATAAACAAAGATAATGTAATTAAAAAGTTTAAATTAAAGGATAAAAAAGAAGTTGCAAATGATATATTTGACTTAATAATTAAACAAATAAATGAATAAGTCTTTCATTTTAGTAATTTTCTTATTAATTACAAATTCTTTGAAATCACAAGACATTTTAGCTAATGTAGTTGTTAATTCTGATTTGATTAGCCAAACAAATAAATCCATTTTTAATAATTTACAAAAGGAAATATCCAACTTGATTAATACTAGATCATGGTCAGGAAAAAATCTTGCCAATAATGAAAAATTAAAAATTAACTTGTTAATAAATGTTTTATCATTTTCTGAAAATAAATTTTTAGCAAATTTTGAATTTCAATCTATGAGACCAGTCTTGAATTCAACATTTCAGACTCCTGTTTTCAATTATGTTGATACAAATTTTGAATTTACTTTCGAAGAGTATCAAACATTATACTTTGTTGAAAATAAGTTTGAATCTAATTTAGTCTCATCAATATCATTTTTTATGTTTGTGATTTCAGGTTTAGATAACGATAGTTTTATTTTGAATTCAGGTGACAAATTCTACGATAAAGCACAAGAAATTATGAATTTAGCTAGTCAAAGTAGTTCACCCAGATCCTGGCAACCATCTTCNAATAATGGTAGATTAAATAAATTTTGGTTAATTGAAAANCTAAATTCTCAAAATGCAGCTGAATTCAAAGATTTACTNTATAACTATCATNCCAATGGAATGGATATTATGAGTAAAAATATAATAGAAGCTAAAACAAATATTTCAAGTTCAATTGTTTCTTTAGAGCTTATGAATAGAAGAACACCAAACTCGATCTTAATTAGAATTTTTTTTGAGACAAAGTCCAGTGAGATTCAAGAAATTTTTTCTTCTGGACCACAGTTTGATACCTCATTACTATATAATCAACTCAATAGATTAGCNCCTTTTTTTTCAAATAAATGGAGCTCTATTAGAAATTAGTTTTTGAATCATCTATAAATCATACTTATATTTGATTAAAAAAAGCATTGATAACTAAACTGTCCATAAAAAATTTTGCATTAATTGACTTTATTGAGATAAATTTTTCAGATGGTTTTTCTACAATAACAGGTGATACTGGTTCTGGAAAATCAATCTTGCTTAATGCACTATCATTGATTTTGGGAAATAGGGTTAGTCACAGCGCAATTAAAGATAATGATCTGAAGTGTGTAGTTGAGGCAGATTTTAATTTAAAAAAGTTTGATTTGGAGGGAGTTTTTAAAAAAAATAATTTAGATTATTTTGAAAACTCCATTTTTAGAAGAGAAATTTTACCCAACGGAAAATCTCGTTCTTTTATTAATGATACACCCACAAATTTAGAAACAATGAAATTGGTTGGAACCAAAATATTAGACATTCATACTCAACACGAGTCTTTCAAATTATCAAAAAATAAATTCTTTTTTTCTTTACTNGATGATATTTCTGAACAAAAAAANATTGTTCAAAATTTTGCTCAGAATNTATCTGTCTTAAATGATTTAAAAAANCAGTTAGAAAAACTTGAACGTGTAAATATTAGTTTACAAAATGATTTTGATTACAACACTTATCTTNTGACAGAACTTNAAACTGCTCAGCTTGATACNGAGAAANNCATTTCTTTGGANAATNATTTAAAAATTTTAAAAAACTCTGAAGAAATTTTATCCTCNATNAANGAAATGGAGCTTTTANTACAAGANGNTGATAGTAGTATCGAAAATCAAATTAGAAGATTAAATATTATCCTNAATAGGANATCAAAATTTTCTGACAAATACCTTCAAATCTCAACAAGAGTTGAGGGCTTATTATTTGAAATNGAAGATATTAAACACGAAATTTTAAATTCNGTAGAACAAGTTGAGGGCGAGTCAAACAAAATNTCGGAAATTGAATCAAAACTTGATTTAATATATAGCTTNCAAAAAAAACATTCTGTNAACTCTGTCAATGAATTAATTGTTNTTAGNGATNATTTGAAAAGTAAACTTTTAAAAAAAGAATCAGTTATTATTGANATAGATAACCTTAAGATTGAAATTAAAAATAAAANTTTGTTATTAAATGAACAGTCAAAAAAAATAACTAAATCTCGTAAAAAAGTAATTCCTGNTTTAAAATCAAAACTNGAGATCATTTTAGCTGATTTGGGAATGGAGAATGCCAAATTTAATTTTGTATTAAAAGAGTCTGAAACTTATAATAATTATGGTTGTGATGATATTGATGTTTTATTTTCCGCGAACAAAGGATTCAGTTATGGTTCTATTTTAGACGTAGCTTCCGGAGGCGAGCTTTCCAGAATTTTAATTGCAATTAAATCAATACTTGCGCACCATTTAAGTTTACCAACAATGATTTTNGANGAAATAGATACTGGAATTTCTGGTGAAATATCAAATTCAATGGCTAATTTAATGCTTAAAATGAGTAAAAAAATGCAAATTATATCAATCACCCATCTAGCTCAGGTTGCNGCAAAAGGTCAAAATCAATATAATGTATNTAAAAGACAAAGNTCAAATAAAACTTCAACTCACATAAAGAAGTTGAGTGATATAGAAAGAATTGAAGAAATTGCAAAAATGTTATCTGGTGATGAAATATCATCATCAGCTATAAATCATGCAAAAGAATTATTAAATTAACTTAAAAAANAATCATGTCATTTAATCTATTAAAAGGAAAAAAGGGTATNATATTTGGAGCTCTTGATAAGGACTCTATTGCTTGGAAAACTGCTGAAAGGGTAAAAGAGGANGGTGGTGANTTTGTTTTAACGAACGCTCCGATTGCGATTAGGATGGGTAATGTTNGAGAACTTGCAAAAAAGACTAACTCAAAATTAATTCCTGCCGATGCAACAAAAATTGAAGATCTTGAAAATTTAATTTCTGATTCTATTAAAATTTTAGGTGGAAAAATTGACTTTGTCTTACATTCAATTGGTATGTCAGTTAATGTAAGAAAAGGTAGGCATTANACAAATCTTAACCATGAATGGATGACNAAGGGTTGGGATGTTTCTGCAGTTTCTTTTCACAAATTATTGCAGAGTCTTTACAAGCTTGATGCAATGAATGAATGGTCAAGTATTGTCGCACTATCATATATGGCGGCACAAAGAGTGTTTCCTGATTACAACGATATGGCAGATAATAAAGCTTATTTAGAATCCATTGCCAGAAGCTTTGGATATTTTTTTGGTAAAGAAAAAAATGTCAGAGTAAATACCATATCACAATCTCCAACCCCAACAACCGCTGGTAAAGGNGTTAAGGGGTTTGATAGTTTTATCAAATATTCAGAAAAAATGTCTCCTNTGGGAAATGCNTCTGCACTTGATTGTGCTAACTACACAATNACGCTATTTTCNGATTTAACTAAAAGAGTAACTCTTCAAAACTTATATAATGATGGAGGTTTCTCAAATGTTGGAGTTAGTCAAGACATAATTGACATGTTATTGTCCTCGGATAAGTAGTTTAATTTTAAATTAAATCGTTTTTTATGAAAATTGTTGGTTTAACGGGTGGAATAGGTTCTGGAAAATCTACAATATCAAAAATTTTGTTAAAAAATGAAATACCAGTTTACAATTCTGACAAAAAAGCTAAATTAATAATGGCAGAGAATGAAGAATTGAAAATAAAAATTAAGTCAATGTTTGGAGATCAATGTTTTATCAACGGTAAATTAAATAAAAAACATCTTTCAAAGGTGGTTTTTGGTGATTTAGAAAAAAATATGAAAATGAATTCAATTGTTCATCCATTCGTTCATTCTGATTTTATTAAATGGACAAAGAAGTTTAAAAAAAAATATGTTGTTTATGAATCAGCCTTAATTTTTGAAACAGGATCATACAAAAAAAATGATTTTAATGTTTTAGTAGTAAGTGATGAAAATAAAAGAATCAATCGGGTGATGTNTAGAGATAAATGTTCAGAAAATCAAGTAAGAAAAAAAATGAAATTTCAATTAAATGATTTAAATAAAACTAATTTGTGTGATTATTTGATTTACAATCACGATTTTGAACAAACTAAAAAAGACGTTTATAAAATGATAAATTTTTTGAATAGAAAATTTTATTGTTTAACATAGATAACAGTATTAATGAATAAAAAAATATACTTCACTCTAATTTCTGTGATGAGCATAGCTTTAATAGGTATTATTTTGGTTCAATCTTTTTGGATCAAAACAACACTTGATAATAAAGANGAACAATTTTCATTGAACATAAACCAGGTACTTAATTCTGTCTCAGAACAAATTAAGAATAGAGAACTCAGAGATTATTTGGCTGTTTACCAAAAGTTAGTTGATAGTATCGGATCCCCTAAAGAGTCTCAGTTAACAGCAGTTTTTAAGTATGTAGACAGAAATGAAAATACAAACCAAACATATANTTATTCTCACGGAATTCTAGAAGAAGATTATAATATATCTCCGAAGTTTTTTGAACCTGATATCGAAGATTCAACATCAATTCTTGAATATAAAAGTTTAAAAACAACTACAATTATTGATGATGCTTTTGACAAGGAAATGCAAAACATGAGTAGTATTGAGAGATTACAAAGGGTTGAAAAATTATCCTTGATGGATAAAGCGAAGTATGAATCAGTTTTTATGGAGTTGGCCGCTTTAAAACCTATTCACANAAGATTATCAAATATTGAACTAGAATTATTATTACAAAGAGAATTAACAGATAGAGAAATTAATATTCCATTTCAGTTTAGGGTTTTCAATGAAAACCTTCCTACAAAAATAGGTTCTGATGATTATACTAATTTAATTGGTTTAAAAAAATATAAATCTCCATTATTTATAAATGAGAAAGGCGATAGTGATTTCGAATTAGTTATTGCTTTTCCAGATCGAAAAGTATTCTTGAGATCATCATTAACAAACTTAATTTTGTTATCAGTATTGTTTACTCTAACAATCATTATTACCTTCTCAACTACAATTTATCATGTTCTAAAACAGAAGAAATTTTCGGAAATAAAATCAGATTTCATTAACAATATGACACACGAATTTAAAACTCCAATTTCAACTATTAAACTAGCACTTGATGCAATTGACAATAAGAAAATTAAGGACGACCAATTAAAAAGAGACAAATATTTAAAAATGATAAAAGATGAAAATGAAAGAATGAATTTTCAAGTTGAAAATGTCTTGCGAATCTCTCAATTAGAAAGAAGTGATAATATTTTAAAGAAAAAAATATGTGATATCCATGTTTTGATAAACAAGGCGTTATCCCATTTAGATTTATTAATAAAGAAAAGAAACGTAAAAATAGACATTAATTTTAACGCCTTGCAAAGCAATGTTTTTGTTTCTTCTGAAAGCTTTACAAATGTTTTTGTAAATATTTTAGAAAATGCTATTAAATATTCTAGGGATAATCCTGAAATAAAAATTCATTCTTTGAATAAAAACAACAAACTAGAAATAAGTATCTCCGATAACGGGATTGGAATGAGCCCAGCTGTTAAAGAAAAAATATTTTTTAAATTTTACAGAGAAAAAATGGGTAATATTCATAATGTTAAGGGACATGGGTTGGGGCTAGCTTACGTTAAAAAAATAATTGACCTTCACAATTCAAAAATTTCAGTTGAAAGTGATTTAGGAGTTGGNAGTACTTTCAAATTACATTTAAAATTGTATGATTATGAAAAATAATAATAAAAAGATTTTACTAGTTGAAGATGATTTAAATTTTGGAACGTTACTTTATGATTTTTTGAGTTTACATTCCTATAATGTTGTTTTAGCCAAAAATGGCATCACAGGTCTTGAAAAGTTTAAAAAGTCAAACTTTGATCTTTGTATTCTTGATGTTATGATGCCTTTAAAAGATGGCTTCACATTAGCTAAAGAAATTAGAGAAATAGACAAAGATGTCCCACTTTTTTTTCTAACTGCCAAAACATTAAAAGAAGATGTNTTGAGGGGTTATAAAATTGGTGCAGACGATTATTTAACAAAACCATTTGACTCTGAAATACTACTTTTTAAAATTAAAACAATTTTTAAGAGAAAAAAGTTGATTAACAGTAAAGAACCAGAAAAAAATAAATTTGATTTCGCTAATTTTAAATTTAACTCCAAGTTAAGAACCTTACAATTTTTAAATGAAACCCCAGTAAAGTTATCCCCAAAAGAAAATCAGTTATTAAAAATGTTATTGAGTTATACCAATGATTTGATGCCAAGGGAATTAGCACTAGTAAAGATTTGGAATGATGACAATTATTTTACATCCAGAAGTATGGATGTCTACATTGCAAAAATCAGAAAATATTTAAGCAAGNANCCCAAAATTGAAATTCAAAATATTCATGGTGAAGGATTTAGNCTTTTAATTAATGATTAACTTTTTTTGGTTCTTGGGTGATATTTTAATACGGATTTTATCAAATGTTTTTTATCAACATGGAGATATCTTTCAGTTGTAGTAATACTCTCGTGACCCATCATTTTTTGTATTGTAATCAAATCTGCTCCATTTTGAATTAAATGAGTTGCAAATGAATGTCTCAAAGTGTGAGGTCCAATTTTCTTCTTTATTCCTGAAATGTTTTTCAGTTTTTTAATTATGATAAAAATCATTATTCTCGAAAGTTTTGATCCACGTTCATTTAAAAATACAGTATCCTCAAAACCTGGTTTTATTTTGCTAATATTTCTAAGTTCAGTCAAGTAACATAAAATATATTTTTGTGCTTTTTTACTGATTGGAACAAACCTTTCCTTGTTTCCTTTACCTGTTACTTTTATTAATGATTCTTTAAAAAATAAATCGGAAATCTTTAATTCTACCAGTTCAGAAACTCTCAAACCACAGCTGTATAATAATTCTATNATAGCAAGATTTCGCTTACCAGTTTTTGATTTTAAATCGATGTGAGATAATATTTTGTCAACCTCGATTATTGTTAAGGTGTTTGGTAAGTCGTAACCTATCTTAGGAGTTTCGATGTTATCCAGTGGATTATTTTTAATGTGGTCTTCAATAATTAGATAATCAAAAAAACGCCTTATACCTGATATTATTCTTGCTTGTGTTNTACTTTTTACATGCTTTGATATTTTGTATATAAACTCCCTAGCCTCTATCTCTGACAAATCTTTAGGCTTAACTTTTATTTTATTTTCGTCTAAAAAGGACATTAGTTTTTTTACATCAAACAAATAACTTTGAATAGTGTTTTTTGAAAGATTTCTCTCAATTTTTAAAAAGTTTTTAAAATTATTAAGAGCATCTTTCCATTCCATTATTAATATATAAATTTTTAGTATCGTATATTTGACTCGAATAATACTACATGAAATTACAAATTATTAATGGTCCAAATTTAAACCTCCTTGGAATTAGGGAAAAAAATATTTATGGTGATCAAAATTTTGAAAATTATTTTTTGAGTTTAAAAGAAGAGTTTCAAGATATAGAACTTAATTTTTTTCAATCAAATATTGAAGGTGAGTTAATTGATAAAATACAAGAAGTTGGGTTCACATGTGATGGTATTATTTTAAACGCCGCAGCATATACTCACACATCCGTAGGAATTTCAGATGCTGTAAAATCGGTTAAATCTCCAGTTGTGGAAGTTCATATTTCAAATACTTACTCGAGAGAAGAGTTTAGACATAAGTCATTTTTGAGTCCNAANGTNAAAGGNATTNTTCAAGGNTTTGGACTNGATAGTTATAAATTNGCAATTNAGAGTTTTCTTTANANTNANAANTGAATAACCTCATCNTATGCGTCAGCAACAGCNTCCATNACAGCTTCNCTCATNGTTGGATGTGGATGNACNGCTTTTAAAACNTCATGTCCAGTNGTTTCNAGNTTNCTNCCTAANACTGCCTCAGAAATCATATCNGTAACTCCTTCNCCTATCATNTGACANCCTAACCATTCNCCNTATTTTGANTCNAAAATAACTTTTACNAANCCNTCACTTTTACCAGNAGCTTGTGCTTTTCCAGAAGCTGTAAAAGGNAATTTACCAACNTTNATATCATANCCTTTNNCNATNGCANCTTCTTCTGAATANCCAACTGATGCAATTTCNGGNGANCAATATGTNCAGCTAGGTACATTATNATAATCAAGNGGAGTTACATTTAAACCAGCAATTTTTTCAACACAAATTATTCCCTCTGCTGAAGCTACATGAGCCAAGGATTGACCAGAAACAACGTCTCCTATAGCGTAATAACCATCGACATTGGTTTTATAGAACTCATNAACTACAATTTTTTCATTTTCAATTTTAATATTCAATTCATCGAGNCCAATATCTTCAATATTTGATTTTATACCGATTGCACTAAGAACTATTTCAGAATCTAAAAGCTCTTTACTACCATCCTTTGATTCGATTTCAAGATTAACTGTTCCATTTTCAATTTTTGTATTTAGGACTTTAGTAGATGTTAGAAAATTGACACCCTTTTTTGTTAAGATTTTTCTCAATTCTTTAGAAATTTCTTTGTCTTCGTTCGGAATTATTCTGTCAAGATATTCAATCACAGTTACATCAGTACCCATTGAATTATAAAAAAAAGCAAATTCAATTCCGATTGCACCTGATCCAATAATAGTAATTTTTTTAGGTTGTTTTTTTAAAGTCATTGCCTCTCTGTAGCCTATTATAAAATCACCATCTTGTTTAATNTTTGGAAGTTCTTTTGATCGAGCACCAGTTGCAATAATTATATTTTTTGAATGTAAAATTATTTCCTTTTTATTTTCATCTGTAACTTTCACAGTATTATTTTCAAATAATTTTCCAAAGCCATTAAAAACTGTGATTTTATTTTTTTTCATCAGAAATTTTACACCCTTGCTCATGGTATCTGCAACTTTCCTACTTCTTGAAATTACCGAACTGAAATCTTTATTTACAGAGTCAATATTTATTCCATAATCAGTAGCATTTTTTAGGTATTCAAATACTTGAGCAGATTTTAGTAGNGCTTTAGTTGGAATACAACCCCAGTTCAAGCAAATACCACCTAAACTTTCTTTTTCTACTATTGCAGTTTTTAAACCTAATTGAGAAGCTCTTATAGCTGTTACATAACCACCTGGCCCACTNCCAACTATTATTAAATCAAATTTTTCCATTTTATTTTTTATTAAATGATAATGCAGCTGAATTTATACAATATCTTTTACCTGTTGTATCCTTGGGGCCATCATTAAAGACATGTCCCAAATGTCCATCACATTTTGAACATTTAACTTCAATTCTNCTCATGTTGTGTGATAAATCTTCGACATATTGAATTGTATTAGGAATTGCTTGATCAAAGCTCGGCCATCCACAGTTGCTTTCATATTTATTATCACTTGAGAAAAGTAATTGGTTGCAACCNTTACAATTGTAATTACCATTTTCAAAATGAAGGTTATACTCTCCAGTAAATGGTCTTTCAGTATAAGAATTTCTTAAAACCTGAAAACTCAAATTATCAAGTTGATTTTCCCACTCTTTCTCAGATTTGACTACCTGGTTTTTATTTTGTGAAAAATTGAAATTGCACATAAGAAATAATGTTAAGGTTAAGAATAAATAATTATTGGTCATTTTTAATATTTTTAANAATTAAAGAATTTTTTGACACACAATGTCTGTTTCCAGTAGATATTGGACCATCATCCCAAACATTTCCAATAATCGTACCACAATTCTTACACTTAAGTTTGGTTTTATTTTCAAAATTTTCATTAAAAATCACTCTATCATCAATAGCTTTATCAAAACTTTCATCATTTTCCATTGATTGATAATTATTTTCTAATCTATACAGAGGAGTATTACATTTACTACAATGAAATATGCCACTATCTTTCATNGTATTTATGGAACCTGNAACTTCAANGCTATTTCTATCAATTAAATTTGTATTAACCTTCTTTTTNTTACAACTAACAAAGAAAANTACTGATAAGATTATTAAAATTGCTGATTTCATTTGATGAATGTGTTGCAAAATTAATTAATAATTTTAAAATAATGTGGTTAATACTTTACTATATTGTGAAAAATAAATTATGTCAATAAGTACAAATTACTCAAAGGGAAATAAAAAAGTTTTAAATGCATGGGCTTTTTATGATTGGGCAAACTCTGTTTATCCACTTGTTATTTCTTCTTCTGTTTTTCCCTTATATTATGGATTGTTATTTAGCGAAGACCTGTATATTTATGTTTTCGGATTTAATTTCAAAAACACAGCATTAATAAGTTTTCTAACCGCTTTTGCATTTGTAGTGTTGTCAATTATAACTCCAATGTTATCTGGAATAGCTGATTATATTGGAAATAAAAAAACTTTTTTAAAATTCTTTTGTTACCTAGGTTCTGGATCTTGCATGGGTTTATATTGGTTCAATCTTGATAATATTTATATTGGACTGTGCTTTTATTTTTTTGCATTAATTTCTTTTTGGGCAAGTCTAGTTTTTTACAATTCTTATTTACCTGACATTGCAAGAAAAGATCAACAAGATTACATAAGTGCAAAAGGCTATGCTCTAGGTTACGTTGGTAGTGTGATTTTATTACTATTAAACCTAGCAATGGTGAAATTTCCATCTTTTTTTGGAATTTATGGTGATGAACCAGAACTTCAAGCAATGAAATACTCTTTTGTTTCAGTAGGTGCTTGGTGGTTTATTTTCAGTCAGTATTCATTTTATCATTTACCAAATTTCAGTAAAAACAAAAAAATAATAAAAGATGTTTTTTTTAATGGNTTCNNAGAACTAAAAAAAGTCTGGATNGAATTTAGAGAGATTNTAATTATTAAAAAATTTTTAANNGCTTTTTTTATTTACAGTTCAGCNTTACAAACNGTTCTTNTAATTGCAACNTATTTTGGAGAACAAGAAATAGCTTGGANAGATANTGATNAAAAAACCNTNGGTTTAATTATTAGTNTTTTGTTAATTCANTTAATCGCNATGGTTGGAGCAATATTTACTGCATGGCTTTCAAAAAAAATAGGTAATATCTATACCCTTGTTTTTCTAAATCTTTTTTGGGCAATTCTGTGTGTTGGAGCTTTTTACATAACTAAGCCTGTTGAATTTTATGTTGCTGCTGGTTTGGTAGGAATGGTAATGGGTGGTATTCAAGCTCTGTCGAGATCAACTTTTTCTAAAATGATTCCTAAAACACGAAATACTACCTCATATTTTAGTTTTTATGATGTAACTCAAAAAGTAAGTATAGTTATTGGGATGTCTCTTTTTGCATTTGTTGACCAAATTACTGGAAGTATGAGAAATTCTATTCTTATTTTTTTGATTTTCTTTTTATTGGGTGCTTATCTATTAAACAAAATTAAAATAAGAAATATTTGATTTTATGGCATGAATCTTGAAAACTATATTATGGAATTATGATGACTTCGATGTTTTTAATTTATGATTTTAAAAAAAGTTTGAAATAAACGTTTTCATGACATAATGTCGTAAATATATAATATGTCAAATAATAAAATGTTAAGTATTGACATGATGTCACTTCAAAATATTGATGAGGACTCTGAATTAATTCCTTTAATGACTTCGGACGATGAAGAGGCAATTTCGAAAGAATCTCTCCCTGAATCAATATCAATTTTACCTTTAAAAAACACAGTAATGTTCCCCGGAATTGTAATACCCATAACAGCTTCCAGGGATAAATCAATAAAGCTTATTAAGGATGCTAATGTTGATTCAAAATTAATTGGGGTTGTTTCTCAGAAAGACTCCAAAGTCCAAAATCCCAATATTAATGATATTCATTCAACCGGAACAGTAGCAAAAGTTTTAAGAGTTTTACAGATGCCGGATGGAAATGTAACTGTTATTATACAGGGAAAAAAAAGGTTTTCAATTCAAAAAGTATTAAGTGAAAATCCATACATAAAAGCCCAGATTCAGGAAATAAAAGAAAAAAAACCATCGAAAGACAATAAAAAGTTTGCTGCAACTATTGATTCCATTAAGGATATAGCGCTTAAAATAATTGATGAAAACCCAAATATACCAAGTGAAGCATCTTTCGCTATAAAAAATATTCAAAGTGACTCTTTCCTTGTAAATTTTGTTTGTTCTAACATGAATTTAAGTGTTCAAAAAAAATATGAAATTTTAAATACAGATGACTTACATCAGCGAGCACTAATGTGTTTAAAGCAAATGAATGTTGAGTTACAAAGATTATCTTTAAAAAACGATATTCAATCTAAGGTAAGATCAGATTTAGATCAGCAACAAAGAGAGTATTTTCTTCATCAACAATTAAAAACAATTCAAGAAGAATTAGGTGGTGTTTCTTATGATGAGGAAATTAATGATATGAAAATCAGATCAAAAACTAAAAAGTGGTCNAAAGAAATTGANATTCATTTTAATAAAGAATTATCTAAGCTTCAAAGAATGAATCCTCAGGTNGCCGAATATTCTATTCAAAGAAACTATCTGGATTTATATCTTGACCTCCCATGGAATGAGTATTCTAAGGACAGTTTTGATTTAAATCGTGCTCAAAAAATTCTTGATAGAGATCATTTTGGTTTAAAAGATGTTAAAAAGCGAATTATTGAACACATAGCTGTATTAAAGCTTAGAAATGATATGAGATCTCCCATTTTATGTTTCAATGGACCCCCAGGTGTTGGAAAAACATCCTTGGGCAGGTCAATAGCTGAGGCATTGGATAGAGAATATGTTAGAATATCTTTGGGTGGTTTAAGAGATGAATCAGAAATTAGAGGCCATCGAAAAACATATATTGGTGCGATGCCTGGGAGGATTATTCAGAGCCTAAAAAAGGCAAAAACATCTAATCCAGTATTTGTTTTAGATGAAATTGACAAACTTAGCGTTGGTGGCCAGGGTGACCCCTCATCTGCGATGTTGGAGGTATTAGATCCTGAACAGAACACAGCTTTTTACGATAANTTTATTGAAACAGGGTTTGATTTATCGAAAGTAATGTTTATTGCAACTTCAAATAATATTTCAAATGTTCAACCNGCTTTAATTGATAGAATGGAAATTGTTAACATTTCTGGATATACAATTGAAGAAAAATTTCAAATTGCCAAAAAACATCTGCTACCAAGACAAATTAAAGACCATGGATTGGAAAAAAATGTCGTAAAGTTGAATAAATCGACATTGGAACTTATTATTGAGGGATACACAAGAGAGTCGGGGGTGAGAGGTCTAGAAAAACAGTTAGCAAAAATAATTAGAAATACAGCCAAATCAATAGCCCTCCAAGAAAGTTTTTCAAATAATATTTCAGAAACAGAAATCGAAAAAATTTTAGGTGTTTCAATGCCTATAGATAAGTACGAAAANAANAATACNGCTGGNGTTGTAACNGGTTTGGCATGGACCCANTTTGGAGGAGATATTTTGTTTATTGAATCAACACTGTCCAAAGGAAAAGGTAATTTATCAATTACAGGTAATCTTGGAAAAGTCATGAAAGAGTCTGCTACGATAGCTTTAGAATATATTAAATCCAATTCTATTCTNTTAGGTATTGANTTAGAAAAAATTATAAATAACAACATNCATATTCATGTTCCTGANGGTGCAACTCCGAAAGATGGACCAAGTGCGGGAATCACTATGCTAACATCACTTGTTTCGCTTTTCACTCAAAAGAAAATAAAAAGCAAATTAGCAATGACAGGTGAAATAACATTGAGAGGAAAAGTTTTACCTGTTGGAGGGATTAAGGAAAAAATATTAGCAGCTAAAAGAGCAAAAGTAAAAGAAATAATTCTTTGCATTGAAAATAAAAAGAATATAATGGAAATAGATCAAAGTTATTTAAGGGGATTAAATATTCACTACGTGTCAACAATGAAAGAAGTTCTTGATATTGCAATTACTGATCACAAAGTTGAAAATTCTAAATGGTAAATAAAAATATAATTGCCATCGATGGAACATCATCAACTGGTAAAAGTACAATTGCCCGTAGAATTGCTGACCAACTTGACTTTACCTACATTGATTCAGGATCCATGTACCGAGCTGTCACATATTTTTGTTTAAAAAATAAAATTATTTCGAAAAATTCTTTCGATCTAAATAAATTATACTCCAATATTGATAACATTAACATTGATTTCAAAATTAATCCTGAAAATTCTTTAAATGAGATCTGTCTAAACCAAGAGTTTATTGATTTAAAGATAAGAACTATGGAAATTGCAGATCATGTTAGTAAAATTGCCAAACAAAAAAATATTAGAGATCATATACTCAAAATTCAACACTCACTAGGCAAAAAGACAAGTATTGTTATGGACGGGAGAGATATTGGAACAGTCGTTTTTCCAAACGCAAAATTTAAATTTTTTCTTTCAGCTTCACCCAAGCTTCGAGCTAAAAGACGTTTTGATGAAATGAAAAGAAATGGGGTTGATGTAAAATATGATGAAGTGCTGAAAAATTTAATTATTAGAGACAACGATGACATTAATCGGGTTCACTCTCCACTCAAAATAGCTGATGATGCTGTAAAAATTAATACTGAAAACTTAAGTCTTGACGAATTAGAAAATATTATCTTAAAAATCATCAAAAAAAGCTAATTTTTTAATAAAATTTGTTTAAAACACAAATTGACCTTATTTTCGCCTTCCTTTTGGTTGGTTAATTCAGTTCCAAAAGATTTAATAATTTTAACATCTCTCAAATATTACCTTAATTCTGAATAAATATTTGGGATACAAATTTCCTCCAAATGCCTGCAAAGAAAAAAGATAACTCTGGAACTAAGCCTATTAAAAAGTCCACAAAAGCTAAATTAAAGCCAAAAGCTAATATCAAAAAAGAAACCGTTACAAATGACATTGACCAGTTAGATTTAGTCGAATCAACAGAAAAGGTTGCAATCAATAAGAATGAGTCAGTCACTAAAGCCAAAAAGAAAAATGACAATAATGATGTTGAATCAGATAAATTTTTGGATGAATTTCATTGGAAAAATTATGAGGAAGGTGTAGAAACCATTGATTCAAAAAAGATTAAAGAATTTGAGAAGTTAATTGAAAAAAATTTCGTTGATACCTACAATGATAATGTTATTGAAGGTGAAGTTATTAATATAACAGATAGAGAAGCCATAATTGATATCAATGCTAAATCAGAGGGAGTTATATCTCTTAACGAATTTAGATATAACCCAGATTTAAAGGTTGGAGATAAAGTTGAGGTTTTAGTTGATGTCCAAGAAGATAAAACTGGCCAACTTATCCTTTCACACAGGAAAGCTAGAACAATCCAAGCTTGGGCTAAAGTTAATGAAGCACACGATAAATCTTCTGTCGTAACTGGTTTTGTGAAGTGTAGGACTAAAGGAGGAATGATTGTTGATGTTTTCGGATTAGAAGCCTTTTTACCTGGATCACAGATTGATGTGAAACCAATAAGAGACTATGACCAATATGTGAATAAAAACATGGAATTTAAAGTTGTTAAAATTAANCATGAGTTCAAAAATGTTGTTGTTTCACACAAAGCCCTTATTGAGGCTGATATTGAAGAGCAAAAGAAAGAAATAATAGCTCAACTTGAAAAAGGCCAAGTTCTTGAAGGTATAGTCAAGAATATTACTACTTATGGAGTTTTTGTTGATTTAGGAGGTGTAGACGGTCTTATTCACATAACTGATTTATCGTGGAATAGAATAAATCATCCAAGTGAAATTTTGGAACTTGATCAAAAATTGAATGTTGTTATTTTAGATTTTGATGATGATAAATCTAGAATTCAGTTAGGAGTNAAGCAATTATCTCCCCATCCTTGGGATGCGCTAAGCCAAGATTTAAANGAGGGTGATAAAGTTAAGGGTAAAGTTTCTGTCTTAGCTGATTATGGTGCTTTTATTGAAATAGCTGAGGGTGTTGAAGGTTTAATACATGTTTCTGAAATGTCATGGTCAACTCATTTAAGATCAGCTCAGGATTTTGTAAAAATTGGTGATGAAATTGAGGCTGTCGTTTTGACTCTTGACAGAAATGAAAGAAAAATGTCTTTGGGTGTGAAACAGCTTTCAAATGATCCTTGGACTGATATTACTACAAAATATCCCAAAGGATCAAAACATACTGGTATAATTAGAAACTTCACAAACTTTGGAATATTTGTTGAACTTGAAGAAGGAATTGACGGTTTAGTGTATATTTCCGACCTTTCTTGGACAGTGAAAGTTAAGCATCCTTCCGAAATGTTTTCGACAGGTGAAAAAATTGATGTTCTTGTTCTAGAGCTTGATACTGAGGACAGAAAACTAAGTTTAGGCCANAAACAAACCAAAGAAAACCCGTGGGATACTTATGATAAAACCTTTGCAGAGGGGACCATTCACAATGGAACTATTTCTGAAAGTAATGATAAAGGTTCGACAATCATTTTTAATGAGGATGTAACCGCATTTGTTCCAAGCAGACATCTTATAAAGGAGGATGGTAATAAATTAAAAAAAGGTGATTCTTCAGATTTTAAAGTAATTGAATACAATAAAGACTTCAAAAGAGTAGTGATGTCGCATACGGTTCTTTTTAAGGAAGAAGAAAATAAANAATTTAAGAAATCTCAAAAAAAGGCTAGTAAAAGTGATGTTGATAAATCGACATTAGGTGACTTGGATGTGCTTGTTGATTTAAAAAAGAAAATGGATAAAGAGTAATTTATTTATATTTTACTTACGATCCAGTCACCTACCTGACTTGTTGTGTAGGATTTATCTTTCAGGATATCTCTAGTCACTATTTTTTTGTCCAATGAATTAGTTACTGAATCTTTAATTACCTGAGCCTCTTCCTTTAAGTTAAATGAGTTTTCAAACATCATTGCTGCTGACAAAATAGTTGCCAACGGATTAGCTATGTTTTTCCCTGCTGCTTCAGGGTATGACCCATGGATTGGTTCATAGAGTGATGTTTTTTTTCCAATTGAAGCGGAGGGCATTAAACCCATTGAGCCAGAAATAACAGATGCCTCATCAGTTAGAATATCACCGAATAAATTTTCTGTTATTAAAACATCATAATTAGTAGGCCACTGAATTAATCTCATTGCAACCGCATCGACAAATTCATAAGACACCTCTATTTCAGGATAATCTTTTTCCATTGATTGTATTGTTTCTCTCCAAAGTCTTGATGTTTCCATAACATTTGCCTTATCCACACAGCATAATTTTTTTGATCTTTTAGAAGCTAAATCAAACCCTATTTTTGCAAGTCTTACAATTTCATCTTTTGAATAATTACAAGTATCATATGCAGACATATTTTTATTAGTTCTTCCCTTTTTACCAAAATATATCCCCCCTGTAAGCTCTCTAACAAAAATCAAATTAGTTCCGCTGATAATTTCTTTTTTTAATGGTGAATTTTCAATTAATGAATCAAAAGTGAATGTAGGTCTAATATTTGCGTATAAGCCTAATTTTTTTCTCATAGATAATAGTCCTTGTTCTGGCCTTACCTCAGCGTTTGGATTGTTGTCAAATTTTGGATCTCCAATAGCACCAAATAAAATAGCATCAGATTCTAAACAAATTTCATGAGTTTTTTGTGGATACGGATCCCCAACCCTGTCGATTGCATCTGCACCAATTAAACCATCGTTCCATATGATTTTGTGATTAAATTTTTTTGCAACTGCATTACAAACTTTAACTGCTTCGTTTATAACTTCAGGTCCAATTCCATCCCCAGCAAGTTTAGCTATTTTTAGATTCATATATTTAAATTATGTTTAACATTTTCTCAGTTGCTTTTATAGCAGACACTGTTTGGTCGGAATCGAGTCCTCTGGTCATAAACTCTTTTTTTTTATTTTTCCATGTGATAAATGTTTCACAAAGTGAATCTGAGTTACTTCCTGGTGGAATAGTTACGTTGTAGTCAACTAGCAGTGGAAGCTTNATTTTATTATGATTGTAAATTTTTCTNAAGGCATTCATAAAGGCATCAAACTGACCATCTCCTGTAGCAAATTCATTAAATAATTTTCCTTNAATTGATATTTTTAAATGAGCAGAAGGTCTATTNTTTTTTTTGTGTTCTAAAGTATAAGATTTAATTTTTACTTTATTTGTTTGCATAGTTGTATTTAGAACATCCGAAATTATATATGGTAAGTCTTCAGCTGTGACCTTTTCTTTTTTATCACCTAATTGTATTATTCTNTGAGTTACTTTCNNAAGATCTTCGGCATTCAGAGTTAATCCTAAATCCTGCAAGTTTTTTTGGATATTTGCTTTTCCTGATGTTTTTCCTAAAGCATATTTTCTCTTTCTTCCAAATCTTTCAGGAAGTAAATCATTGAAATAGAGATTTTTTTTATTGTCACCATCTGCATGTATTCCCGCAGTTTGAGTAAACACATTTTCACCAACTATTGGTTTATTAACAGGAATTCTAAATCCAGTAAAAGTTGATACAAGTTTACTTACTTTAAANAAAGATTTTTCTTTTAAATTGATTTCAATTTCAGGAAGAAAATCCTTAATTACAGCAGCCACACTTGCCATAGGTGCATTTCCAGCTCTTTCACCCATGCCATTAACTGTCAGATGAAGTCCGTGGCATCCAGCTCTTAAACTTTCTATAACATTAGCAACACTAAGATCATAGTCATTGTGAGAATGGAAATCAAAATGAAGATCAGGGTATTTACTAATTATTTCGTTGATGAAACAATAAGTATCATTTGGAGTTAATACTCCAAGTGTATCAGGGAGTAAGATTCTATTGATTCCTTTATTGGAAAGAATATCAATCAGATCCATGACATATTTTTTGGAATTGCGCATTCCATTACTCCAATCCTCAAGATATACGTTAGTTTCTATACCTTCATTTTTGGCAAGGTTAATTATTTCATCAATTTCTTTAAAATGTTCACCAGGTTTTTTTTTTAGCTGGTTGGTTAGGTGATTCAAAGATCCTTTAGTCAAAAGGTTTTGAACTTTGACACCTGATCTGGACAACCAATTTATTGACTCGCCTTTATCCAAAAAGGTAAGTACTTCGATTTTTTCAATAACATTAACTGATTTTGCCCATTCAACAATTTTTTGAACAGCTTCAAACTCACCCAAAGACACTCTTGCTGAAGCAACTTCAATTCTGTCTAAACATAATTCTTTAATTAAAAGTTTTGTAATTGNCAGTTTTTCAGAAACGGAAAATGAAACTCCTGAAGTTTGCTCACCATCTCTTAATGTAGTGTCCATTATTTCAACTTTTCTTTTCATCAAAATTTTTCATTAAGATTAAANAGGNGTNTTTTTNGCAAATTTTTCNATTCTTNTTTTCATNTTGATTAAATAATCAATATCATCAAAACCGTTTAANAGGTTATCTTTCTTATAATTANTNATNTCAAAATTTTCATAAATATCAAGACTTGCTAAACTAATTAGTTGATTTTCAAGGTCAATTTTGATTTTTGTTTTGGGATTTTTATAAATAGATTCAAAAATTTTTTCAAGAAATTTTGGGCTTACTTGTACAGGCAATACTCCTATATTTAAACAGTTATTTCTAAAAATATCTGCAAAAAAACTTGAGACTACACATCTAAAGCCATAATCATAGATAGCCCAAGCAGCATGTTCTCTAGAGGAACCGGATCCAAAGTTTTTACCACCTACCAAAATTTTTCCATCAAATTTTTTATCGTTTAAAACAAAATCTTTTTTTTGATTTTTATTATCATATCTCCAGTCACGAAAAAGATTTTCACCAAATCCTTTTCTCTCTGTGGCTTTTAAAAACCTTGCAGGTATTATTTGATCAGTATCAATATTTTCTATTGGTAAGGGAACAGCAGATGATTCAAGTATTTTAAATTTTTCGTATCCCATTTTAAAATTAATATAGAGTTCTTGGGTCTGTAACTTCCCCAGTTATAGCAGCAGCAGCGGCAACAAGTGGACTTCCCAAAAGAGTTCGTGAGCCAGGACCTTGTCTTCCTTCAAAATTTCGATTCGATGTACTAACTGCATATTTTCCGGGGGGAATTTTATCATCATTCATTGCTAAACATGCTGAACAACCCGGTTCTCTTAACTCAAAACCTGCATTATTTAAAATTGATAATAAACCNTCNTCCTTTATAGCNTTTTCNACCNNGTGNGAGCCTGGNACAAGCCATGCAGTAACATTCGAGGCTTTCTTTTTTCCTTGAACTAAGTGAGTAAAAGCTCTAAAGTCTTCAATTCTTCCATTGGTGCAACTTCCAAGAAAAACAAAATCAATTTTTTTTCCAATCATACTTTCTCCTTNNCCAAAATTCATGTATTTGAGTGATTTCTTNAANCTATTNTTTTCACTCTTGTGACTNTCCATCAAAGGAATTCCTTTNGAAATACTTACTCCCATTCCAGGATTNGTTCCNTATGTTATCATNGGTTCAATTAGTNCTCCNTCAAATTTCANTTCCTTATCAAAAATAGCATTNTNATCNCTTTTTAATGTTGACCAATATTTTTCTNCTTTTTTTAAGNTTTNNCCNNTNGGAGTAAANTCTCTATCTTTNATATACTCAAAAGTTTTATTGTCTGGTGCAATCATGCCTCCTCTTGCACCCATTTCAATACTGAGATTACATACTGTCATTCTTCCCTCCATGGACATATTTTTAAAAACATCTCCAGAGTATTCAACAAAATACCCAGTTGCGCCTGATGTTGTTAATTTTGAAATAATAAANAAAGCAACATCTTTTGGTGTGACACCNTTAGATAATTTGCCATTTATTGTAATTCTCATTTTTTTNGGCTTTGGCTGCATTATACATTGTGTAGATAAAACCATCTCTACCTCTGATGTTCCAATTCCAAAGGCAATTGCTCCAAAAGCACCATGTGTTGATGTATGAGAATCTCCACAAACAATTGTAGCCCCAGGTTGNGTAATACCATTTTCAGGACCAATGACATGAACTATTCCATTTTTTTTGTGTCCCAANCCCCAATAAGAAATACCATGNNTTTTTGCATTNTCTTCGAGTGCTTTTAATTGATTTGCTGAGAGAGGATCTTTAATTGGAAGATGCTGGTTTCTTGTTGGTGTATTGTGATCAGCGGTAGCAAATGTTTTTTCAGGAAATAAAACTTTATTTCCTCTCGTTTTAAGACCTAAAAAAGCTACAGGACTTGTAACCTCGTGAACCAGATGACGATCAATAAACAATATATCAGGACCACCCTTGATTGATTCTATTACATGGGAATCCCAAACCTTATCAAAAAGTGTTTTTTCCATTTATTATAACGAGATTAANTGTTTTAAATTGGAATTTTTAATAATTANTGGTATNTCAGTATCNTTNACCTCTTTTTTTTGATCTGCAAATTTCAAAAACTCGTTATAAACTAAATCTAATTCATTTTTCGTCAGATCAAACCCAATTTTTTTGGCTCTGTAAGCTAAAGCTGCTCTACCACTTCTTGCAGTTAATAAGATGGTAGATTCATTAACTCCGACATCCAGTGGGTTGATAATTTCATATGTTTCCCTTTTTTTAATTACACCATCCTGATGAATCCCTGAGCTGTGAGCAAATGCATTTGCACCAACGATTGCCTTATTGGGCTGTACAATCATACCCATTTGTTCAGAAACTGTTCTACTAATCTCATAAAGTTCTTTCGTATTTATATTTGTATCCAATTCTAAATTACTGTGCTGTTTCAATATCATGACAACTTCTTCTAATGCTGTATTTCCTGCTCTTTCACCAATACCATTGATGGTACACTCAATTTGTCTTGCTCCATTAATNATACCAGAAATTGAATTTGCCGTAGCTAAACCTAGGTCATTATGACAATGNCATGAAATAGTTGCCTTATCAATATTGTTNACATTATCAATTAAATATTTTATTTTATTTCCATAATCTGATGGTAAACAGTATCCAGTTGTATCTGGAATATTTAAAACAGTTGCCCCAGCCTCTATCATTTTTTCACAGACAAGGGCTAAAAATTCATTATCAGTTCTACCTGCATCTTCTGCGTAAAACTCCACATCAGAGACATATTTTTTTGCATATTTTACAGCTTCAAAACCCTGTTCTATAATTTTTTCTTTATTGGAGTTGAATTTATATTTTATGTGCATATCAGAAGTGCCAATACCAGTGTGAATTCTAGGAAGTTTAGCGTTTTTTAGTGCTTCGGCTGCAACATCTATATCCTTTTTTACGGCTCTTGTTAATCCGCAAACAGTGGAATTTTCGACTACCTTAGAAATTTCAGCTACGGATTTAAAATCACCAGGACTTGAAATAGGAAATCCTGCTTCAATTACATCGACACCTAATTTGTCAAGTTTTTTTGCTATTTCTACTTTTTGATCAGTATTTAGCTTACAACCTGGNACTTGTTCACCATCTCTTAAGGTTGTATCAAAAATTTTAACAATTTCCTTTTTCATAGGATTTTTTGAAAGAAAATTTTATAAAGTAAATGTAGTAAAATAGAATAATAAATCTAAGTTTAAATGCATTTAAGACACAAATCCCAAATTTTNTCATTTGGANGGGGTGCTACNATTTTTATTTTCTTTTTTGTTACTGGATGTAAAAACNCAATGTATCTGGCATGTAAATGAATACTTTTATCAACATTGGATCTTGGAAAGCCATACTTTAAATCTCCTTTTACTGGATATCCTAGGTATGCTAGTTGGGCTCTAATTTGATGATGTCTTCCTGTTTCTAATTTAATTTCTAATAGAGAAAAACTTTTCAAATCAACTAATTTTCTGTAATATAAAATCGCATTTTTTGATCCAGAAATATTTGACTCAACAACATAGGATTTATTTTGTTTTTGATTTTTTTTCAAAAAACTTTCAACTTTTCCATCANTTTTATTAAACGAATTGGTAACCGCCCAATAAACTTTACTTATCTCATTCATTTTAAATTTGTCATTCATTCTTCTAAGGGACTTTGATGTTTTTGAAAGTACTACAACACCACTTGTTGGTCTATCTAATCTATGAACGAGTCCAATGAAAACATTCCCTTTCTTATTGTATTTAGCCTTTAAATAAGATTTAGCTTTATCAACAAGAGTTTTATCATTTGTAATATCTCCTTGAGAGAGTTCACCAGANTTTTTGTTTAATATTANNAGGTGATTATCTTCAAATAAAATATTTAACACAAATTAATATTGTTCATTTTTGTTAGGAAACTTGACACTTTTAACGTCAGAAATATAACTTTTAATTGATTCTGACATTAGTTTATTTAGATCAATATATCTTCTTAAAAATCTCGGATTAAAATCTGTNTTTAACCCNANTAAATCGTGAAGAACTAAAACCTGTCCATCAACATCACTTCCNGCACCAATTCCAATTACAGGACATTTAACTGACTTGGTAACTTTATTTGAAATAATGGCAGGAATTTTTTCAAGAACAATACCAAAACACCCNAGGTTATCTAATAATAAAGCATCTTGGTTTAGTGTTTTAGCTTCTAAATCATCTTTAGCTCTGACAGAATAAGTGCCAAATTTATATATTGATTGGGGTGTTAATCCTAGATGTCCCATAACAGGGATACCAGCATTTAAAATTTTTATAATTGAATCTTTTATTTCAGCCCCTCCTTCCANCTTAATTCCATGAGCACCAGATTCTTTCATAATTCTGATAGCTGAGCGAAGAGCTTCATTGGGGTCTGATTGATAACTACCAAATGGTAAGTCCACAATAACAAGAGCTCTTTTTACTCCCTTAACCACAGAACTAGCATGATATATCATTTGATCTAATGTGATTGGTAGTGTTGTCTCGTGACCAGCCATCACATTAGATGCAGAATCTCCAACTAAAATTACATCTATACCAGAGGAGTCAACTATTTTAGCCATAGAAAAGTCATATGCAGTTAACATAGAGATTTTTTCACCTCTATTTTTCATTTCAAGAAGTGTATTTGTAGTTACTCTTTTGTTTAACATATAAATAAAATATTAGTGCAAATGTATCAAAATACATATGAATAATTATATATTTTAAGGCTGTCACTATGTCAGTTAGTCAATACTGGCATAATCATTGGTTTATAAAATAAAAATTAAGTTATGAGTAAAATAATTGGTATTGATCTTGGAACCACCAATTCATGTGTTTCAGTCATGGAAGGAAATGAACCTGTAGTCATNCCTAATGCAGAAGGTAAACGAACCACACCNTCTGTCATTGCTTTTGTTGAAGGTGGTGAGATTAAGGTTGGTGATCCTGCAAAAAGACAAGCTGTAACGAATCCAACTAAGACAATTGCTTCAATCAAAAGGTTTATGGGAAGTAAATTNAGTGAATCTAAAAAAGATGCAGAGAGATCAGCATATAAAGTAGTTAAAGGTGACAATGATACTGCTAGGGTTGATATNGACGGAAGGTTGTATACTCCNCANGAACTNTCNGCAATGACACTACAGAAAATGAAAAAAACAGCTGAAGATTATTTAGGTACAACTGTTAGCGAAGCCGTTGTAACTGTCCCAGCTTATTTCAATGATTCTCAACGTCAAGCTACAAAAGAAGCAGGTGAAATTGCAGGACTTAAAGTTCAAAGAATAATAAACGAACCAACTGCAGCAGCATTAGCTTATGGACTTGACAAATCTGGTAAGGACCAAAAAATAGCTGTTTTTGATTTGGGTGGAGGTACTTTTGATATTTCTATTCTCGAACTTGGTGACGGTGTGTTTGAAGTCCTTTCAACAAATGGTGATACTAGATTAGGTGGAGACGATTTTGATGATGCTATCATTCAATTTTTGGCACAAGAGTTCAAAAAGCAAGAAGATATGGATTTACTTAAAGATCCAATGGCATTACAAAGGTTAAAAGAGGCTGCTGAAAAAGCTAAAATTGAACTTTCATCCTCTGCACAAACCGAAATTAATCTGCCTTATATTTCAGCTACTGCTTCTGGCCCAAAGCATTTAGTTAAAACACTTACTAAATCAAAATTTGAGCAATTGACAACAGAATTAGTCAAAAGATCTATGGAACCTGTCAAGAAAGCTTTGGATGATGCAGGTCTTGATGTCAAAGATATCAATGAAGTTATTTTAGTTGGAGGTTCGACAAGAATTCCAATAATTCAAGAAAAAGTAGAGAAATTTTTTGGTAAAAAGCCCTCGAAAGGAGTTAATCCAGATGAAGTTGTTGCTATCGGTGCAGCAATACAAGGNGGAGTTTTAACTGGTGATGTTAAGGATGTTTTATTGTTAGATGTTACTCCTCTTTCTCTAGGAATTGAGACAATGGGAAGTGTAATGACAAAATTAATTGAATCCAACACTACCATACCAACTAAAAAATCTCAAGTTTTTTCAACAGCAGCTGATAATCAGCCATCTGTNGAAATCCATGTTTTACAAGGAGAAAGACCAATGGCNAAGGACAACAAGACTATTGGTAGATTTCACCTGGATGGTATTCCGCCATCACCAAGAGGAGTTCCTCAAATTGAAGTCACTTTTGATATTGATGCTAATGGTATAATTAAAGTCACAGCAGCTGATAAAGCAACCGGTAAGACTCAAGATATTAGGATTGAGGCATCCTCGGGTCTTACAGAAGAAGAAATTGAAAAAATGAAGAAAGAGGCCGAAGCTAATGCTGAATCCGATAAAAAAGTCAAAGAAGAAGTTGATGTACTTAATAGTGCTGACTCTATGATTTTTCAAACCGAAAGTCAATTGAAAGAATATGGTGATAAAATCCCTGATGAAAAGAAAAAAGCAATTGAAAGCGCTCTTGATTCATTAAAAAAAGCCCATGAGTCAAAAGACATTGATACTATTAAATCATCTTTAGAATCTATTAACGAGNCATGGAAAAATGCTTCAGAAGAACTTTATAAAGCCCAAGCAGCTGCTGGTGGAAACGGTGGACCTGAGGCAAAAAGTTCGGGTAAATCAGAAAAGAAAAGTGATTCTTCTGATGATGTCCAAGATGTAGATTTCGAAGAAGTTAAATAATATTTANCATACAGTTGATATTTTCAAAACGCATCTTATTTATGATGCGTTTTTTGTTTTATAATTTTAGGTATGGACAAATTAGATTTATTAAATAAATTAAACTCACTAAANAAAAATTCTTTAGAGAAAACATTGGAAATAGAATTTATTGATGTTGGAGAAGATTTTTTGATTGCTAAGATGCCTGTAACCTCTAAAGTACATCAGCCCGACGGAGTTTTACATGGAGGAGCAACCGCTGCATTGGCTGAATCAGTTGGTAGCGCTGCTTCATATTTTTCCATTGATAACAATAATCAAATGATTAGGGGAACTATGATTTCTGTAAATCACTTAAAGGGAATATCTAAAGGGTTTGTTTATGCGAAAGCTTCACCTGTTCATAAAGGAAGAACAACACAGCTTTGGAAAATTGAAATTAAAGATGAAAACGATAATTTAATATCCTATTGTAAACTATCTACAATTATATTTAATAAAAAATGACTTATGTTTATCGAAAATGTTTTAAAAGTTAAAAATGAAGGTTGGAGATATTTTATTGGTTGTATTATTNTTTTTATTNTTACCCAAATAGGAAGTATTCCTTTTTTAGTAGCTATATTTTCAAAAATTGGGNCAGCTGGAGCATCGAATTTAGATGTTAAAAATATGATGACGGTATTGGAAAATAGTAATCTGACTTTATTCTATGTATTAATAACTTATGTATTTGGATTTTTTGGTATTTTATTGGTTACCAAATCACTCCACAACCAAACTTTCATTTTACTAACCACTTCAAGAAATAAAATCAATTTTTCTAAAATCTTAATTTCCTTTTTAGTTGCTGGTTCCATTATTATTTTCTCTGTTGCAATCGGTTTTTTCATTTCTCCTGATCAATATTTGTATAATTTTAATTTTGAGAATTTTTTAACCTTATTACTTATATCCTTTTTGATGATTCCTTTACAAACCAGTTTTGAGGAATATTTATTTAGAGGATATTTAATGCAAGGTTTAGGTGGGGTTTTTAGAAATCGTTGGATTCCATTAATTATCACTTCTTTTCTTTTTGGTTTGTTACATTTTTGGAACCCTGAAGTGTCTACCTTGGGTACTATTTTTCTCTTTCATTACATTTTAACTGGTTTTTTCCTTGGGGTTTTAACTATTATGGATGATGGTATGGAACTGGCTTTAGGTTTTCATGCAGGTAACAATATCCTCATCTCTTTACTCATTACCGCTGACTGGACAGTTTTGCAAACGGATTCTATTTTAAAATTCATAGGTGACCCTAAAATGTCTTTATCAACAATACTACCGATCATTGTATTATATCCATTAATATTGATTTATTTTTCAAAAAAATACAACTGGGAAAATTGGGAAAAAAAGATTTTAGTTAAATTTGAGGATAAGAGCAATAAAGTATTAGAAAAATAGTTTAAATATTATGGCATTAAATAAAAATGGAATTTTTGCATGGGCTTCTTTCATTCTTACAATCTTAGGCATTGCTCTTGTTCTTTTAGGAGTTCTTAAATATCAAGATTATGCTATAGGGTTTTCAGTCGTTGGAATTGGTTTTATATCAATTGGTTGGGCTTTCAATGCTCTTAAGGGTAGAGTCTGATTTTAAATCATTTTTTTTACATCAACCCATTTATCAAAATCTTTTTCTGAAACGTATCCTAGCCTTAATGCTTCCTCTTTTAAGGTTGTCCCGTTTTCAAATGCACTGTTTGCGATTTCTGCTGCCTTATAGTATCCTATTTTAGCATTTAGAGCGGTAATAAGCATCAATGAGTTACTTACTAGGTCATCTACTCTTTTTTTATTTGCTATTAAGTCTTCTAGACAATTTATATTGAAACTAGAGATTGCATCAGCCAATAATGTTGCAGATTCAATCAAATTTGAAGCTATTAATGGTTTATAAACATTAAGCTCAAAATGACCTTGCATTCCACCAAGTGTGACNGAGNTATCATTACCGATCACCTGAGCACAAACCATTGTCAGTGCTTCACATTGTGTTGGATTGACTTTTCCAGGCATAATTGAACTACCAGGTTCGTTGACAGGAATGCTAATTTCTCCAATTCCAGATCTGGGTCCTGAAGCCATTAACCTTATGTCATTTGCAATCTTATTACAAGAATTAGCAATAAGTTTTAAAGCAGAATGAGTCTCAACCAGAGCGTCGTGAGCAGCAATTGATCCAAATTTATTTTTAGCTGAACAAAAATTGTATCCAGTAAATTTTGAAATATATTCAACAGAAGTCTGGTCATAACCNCGTGGGGAATTAATTCCTGTTCCTACTGCAGTACCACCAATTGCCAACTCAGAAAGATGATCCAAACAATTTTTAAGAGATTTAATTCCGTGCTCAATTTGGGAATGATAACCGGAAAATTCTTGCCCAAGGGTTAAGGGGGTTGCATCCATCATGTGAGTTCGTCCAATTTTGATAATGTCTTTAAATTCTTTTGATTTTCTTAGGAGTGTTTTTTTAAATTCTTCAATTGCAGGAAATGTTTTTTCCATAAGGATTTTATAAATGGCAATGTGCATTGCTGTAGGGAAAGTATCATTTGAAGATTGAGACATATTCACATCATCATTGGGTGACAAAATCTTTTTTTCATCTAGATTTTTTTTCTCAATTATTTGGGCTCTGTTTGAAATAACTTCATTTAAATTCATGTTTGTTTGAGTGCCAGATCCAGTTTGCCAAATAACAAGCGGAAATTGTTCATCATGTTTTCCTGCTAGGATTTCATCACAAACATCAGAAATTAGATTCCTTTTTTTTAATGACATAAGTCCCGAATCATAATTAGCATATGCAGCAGCTTTTTTTAGAAAAGCATAAGCATGTATAATTTCAATAGGCATTGAATTTGGTTTTCCAATTTTGAAATTATTTATAGATCTTTGAGTTTGAGCACCCCACAAACACTNAGCAGGAACTTTTATTGAACCAATTGTATCTTTTTCCGTTCTGTAATTCATATTGATGCAAATTTACTATAAAAGGTTAACATTTAATATTTTAAGTTGTTTACAAAAAAAAGTAGAGATCATTGATCTTTTAATTATATTTGAATTTATATGGAATTTGATCAATATTTAGGGTTTATTCTTTTTTTAACAGTGCTTACAATGGGTTTTTGGTTAATGATACTTTTATTAACTTTTATAATTCCATACTGGGTAACTGGATCATTTATTGAAAGAATGAAAGAAATTAGAGATAAGTTTAAAAAATAATTTATCCTCCAAAACCTTCTCCTCCATAATTTTCATAATTTGGAGACCTTCTGTTTTGTCCTTTCTTCTGGTTAAATCTGTAAATTAAATTTAAACTAAAGCTTCTACCGCCTCTCCAGCTTTGTTCACTGTAAGTTTTAAAAGTTTCAGAGAGTGTTTCTAATCTCCACTTTTGAGTGTCAAAAATATCATTAATTTGAAATGTTAATGTTATTTTTTCATTTAAAATATCTTTACTAAATGCTGTATTAGTACTTATAGATGCTTTTGTCTTAGAGATTGCAGTTTTACGTGGCCCCCTGTAACTTAATCTTGTCTGCCAATCGACAGAGGAGAAAAGCTTTAAGTAATTGTTTAATCTTCCTGTCCAAACTAAATTTTTTGAATCATAAATGATTCCTTTATAACTACCAATTATTTCGGATTGATAAAAATTAATATTACCACCTATTCTCCAGTTTCTTGAATGTGTGTAATTCGTATTAAATTCAATTCCAGTTTCTTTTTGAGTTGATAAATTAATTGGGCCTCTTCTGATTACTGGAACAAGAATGTCATTAACTAAAACTGAATTTCCAGTTGCTTCATTAATAAATTGAAATATTTCGTCAGATTTTTTGTAATATATAGACCCATTTAAAGTAATTTTTTTTAATCTTTTTAAATAACCTAAGTCAATTCCGTTGGAATAGCTAGGATTCAAATACGGATTACCTTGGAAGAAACTGGTTTCACTNGATCTGGANGGGAAAGGATTTAAAAAATACGANCTTGGTCTACTTATTCTGCGATTNTAACCAAGGGTTATTGTCTCATTTTCATTTAACTCATANGCCAAGTTAATAGTTGGAAAAAGATCATTGTATTTTTTTGTGCTTTCGCTANTGGTTTCTAACTGTTTTACAACTGTCTTTGATTCTTCAAACCTAAGACCAAATAGAAATGAAATCTTATTTTTTTTATTTCCATATTGAGAATAATAAGCATTAACTTTTTCATTGTAAAATAAGTTATTGCTAAGATTGGTATTTTTAATAAATTGTCCACTGGAATTTTCATCCTCAACCAAATAATCTGTATATATATATGTATTGCTTCTTCTATACCCTAACTCAAATTGCCCATCGTCATTAAATGGTAANACATAATCAATTTTATACAATTCTCTTTCTTGATTTTCATCAGTTTTTACCTTTTCACTAGGATATTTTATAAAATTAGGATTTGATTGTGTGTTGGAGATAAGACTANTTTCTAATTCATCTGATTTTTCTTTTTGAAAATCAATTGTAAGATTACCTTGATTTTTGAATTCGTGTGAAAAATTTAAAGATAATTCTTTACTGTTGTCAATTTCATTTTCATTCTCATTTCTTTGAGAAGATTTTTTTTCTTCCTGAAAATTCTGATTTATGTTATTAGTTATCGTTTGTTCGCTATCGCTGTCTCTAGTTAAGTATGAGACAACTAAGCTGGTTTTTTCTGTAAAGAAATATTCGATCCCTGTATTTTGATAATAAGAATCTCTCTCTGTATCTCTTGTTCCATTTTCATTGAGAAAATTATTTTGCAGACCACTAGTGAAGTACTCTGTATCGCTGAAAGAAGGGTTTTCATAGCTTCTTAAACTATATCCAGTGTTGGTAAAAAGGTTTATTTTTTTTGTTCTGTAATTAATATTTCCTGAAAGTCCATATGATTTTGGATCGCCAATATTAGAACTCAAAGAACCATTAAGTCCTTTCAATTTATTTTTTCTCAATACAATATTTATGATACCTGCTGTTCCTTCGGCATNATATCTTGCAGATGGAGAAGTNATGATTTCAACTTTTTCAACACTTTCTGATGGAAATTGTTTTAGTGCATCATTACTACTTATTCCTACCAATCCTGAAGGTTTACCATTGATAAGTATTGTAACGTTTTGGTTTCCTCTAAGCGAAACGTTCCCATCTACATCAACAGCAACAGATGGTAGGTTGTCTAAAACATCACTAACACTACTTCCTCTTAGGGTTAAATCTTTTCCGATGTTGTAAACAGTTTTGTCAAGTTTGATTTCAACCTCAGTTTTTTCACCTACAACTTCAACTTCGTCCAGTAAGTTTTCATTAATTGACATTTTTATAATTCCCAAAGAGGTGTTCTTTGAAACTGTGATTTCATTTATTAATTTTTCATTGAAAGAAATATATTCGATTTTGAAGTCATATAGTCCACTAGAAACTTCAATTTCAAACTTTCCTTTAGAATCAGAAACTCCTCCATATTTTACAATACTATCTCCACTCTTATAAATTGAAACTGTGGCATACTCAAGAGGAATGTTTGTATCTTGATCAATTATATTTCCAGTAACAATTATTTTATTTTGTTGTCCAAACATGATGATGCTAAATAAAATAAAAGAGATATTAATTAAGTTTTTCATATGGTTTATGACAATATCTTTAATAAATGGTTTAGTTGATGACCTCTAAAATTTTTTCAGGTGGATTTGCAATTACAGATTTTTTACTAGAAAAGAATATTGGTCTTTGAATTAAAGTGGGATTATGCTCAAAAATTTGCAGTATTTCATTTTCAGAAAGTTTTTTGGTTTTAAAACTACTTTTCCAGAGCTTTTCTTGAGTTCTTATAAAATCTGTAATAGTCAAACCAGAGTTTTCAATTATCTTTTTAAATTCATTACGGTCAAGTTTGTTAATTAGATATAATATTATTTCGAAATCAATTTTATTTGACTTTAAGAATATTAAGCTCTCCCTTGATTTCCTGCACCTAGGATTATGTAATAGTTTATATTTCAATTTCAAATTTTTTTAAACTTTTGGTTAACTGGAGTGGTGTTTCAAAAATAATGCCATCTATTCCACATTTTTTAGCACCTAAAACATTAACAGGTCTATCATCAATAAATATACATTCANTTGGATTTAAATCATATTTTTTTAAAGTNTGGTTGTANATTTCNGGAAATGGTTTCAACATTTGTATTTCGCCAGAAACAACGATNCCTGAAAATAATTTTAAAAATTTAAATCTTTTTAAAGCNACAGGAAAAGTTTCAGCACTCCAGTTTGTTAGTGCAATTAAATTAAATTTCATTTTTTTTAATTTTTTNAGAATCTCAACTGACCCACTGATTTCACCTTTTAACATATATTCCCATTTTTCATAATACATTTTTATTAAACTTTTATACTTTGGAAATAGTTTAATTCTTTCTTTAGTTGCTTTTGAAATAAGTTTTCCTCCATCTTGTTGTTCGTTCCATTCGTTAGTACAAATATTTTCAAAAAACCAATTCATTTTTTTTCGATCACCTTTAAATTCATTTAAAAATACATACTCGGGTTTCCAGTCAACCAAAACTCCTCCCAAATCAAAAATAATTGTTTGTTTTTTCATATTAATTTTTCATTAAAAATGATTTTAAAAATGGATTTAGATTTCCGTCCAAGACTCCTGCAACATCATTTGTTTCGTGACCAGTCCTTACATCTTTAATGAGTTTATAAGGATGTAAAACGTAATTTCTTATTTGTGACCCCCACTCAATTTTCATTTTACTTGCCTCAATTTCATCTCTTTCTCTCATTTTTTTCTTCAACTCGATTTCATAGAGTTGAGATTTTAATAATTGCATTGCTTTTTCCTTGTTTTCTAATTGTGATCTAGTTTCTGAGTTTTCAATCATTATCCCAGTTGTTTTGTGTCTAAGTCTTACTGCAGTCTCAATTTTATTAACACTTTGACCCCCAGCACCACTTGATCTCATTGTCTCCCAAGAAATGTCCGAAGGATTAATTTTAATGTCTATTGAATCATCAACAAGTGGGTATACATAAACTGATGCAAAGGACGTATGTCTCTTTGCATTACTATCAAATGGAGATATTCTTACCAACCTATGAACACCATTTTCACCTTTTAACCAACCGAAACCAAAATCCCCGTCAATTTCTAATGTAACTGATTTTATTCCTGCTACATCCCCCTGCTGTAGGTCTAACTCTTTCAATTTATAATTATTTTTCTCTGCCCACATTATATACATTCTCATTAACATATTAGCCCAGTCACAACTTTCTGTTCCCCCTGCACCTGCTGTTATCTGAACCACTGCGCTCATTTCATCACCCTCACCAGACAACATGTTTTTAAATTCAACTTTCTCAAGGTGGTCAACACACTTCAAATAGTGTGAATTTAATTCTTCAATAGTTAGTTCATTGGACTTGAAAAAACCAAATAATACTTCTAGATCCTCTACTAAAGACTTTGCTTTACAAAAATCATCAACCCATTTTTTTTGCTTCTGAATTTGTTTAACTACTTTTTGAGCTTTCTTGGCATCATCCCAAAAGTTGGGATTAAGTGTAAGTTCTTCTTGGTTTGTTATTTCAAGTTGTTTAGCTTCTATGTCAAAGATATCTCCTTAGCGATTCAGTTCGCTCAAGGAGATTTTTTATTTGATCTTGATTAATCATAAATAAAATTTTGACAAAAATACATTTTAATACAACTCTAATTAATTAATTTTATAATAATATAATTTTTTATGTACTCAAGATATATTGTATTTATTTTTTTACTCAATGTATTTATCGTTTCATCTCAGGAATCAAATGTAAAAATTCAACATGATGGATTTTTTAACTTTACTCATGATCTTCAAAATGATAAAATTCATCTAACTGTTGAAGAATTAAATTCGGAGTTTCTTTACGTGAGTTCTTTATCCTCTGGAATAGGGTCTAACGATATAGGCCTAGACAGAGGACAGCTTGGATCTAGTAGAATTGTAAAGTTCGTAAAGTTTGGAAATAAATTAATGTTGGTTCAGCCAAATCAAAAATTCAAGGCAATATCTCAAAATTATGCTGAAACAAATAGTGTGGAGGAAGCTTTCGCAAAATCAATAATTTTTGGTTTTGAAATTTTAAAGAAGATTCAGGATAGTTATATAATAGATCTGACACCATTTTTAATGCAAGATACCCATGGGGTTTCTGAAAGACTTAAAAATTTAAAACAAGGCAATTATAAAGTGGATTTTTCAAGAAGTGCGATGGAACCTAAACGTACTAAAGCATTTCCTGAGAATGTTGAGTTTGATGCTGTACTAACTTTTACAGGAAATCCAGAGGGTAGACTTATAAGAAGTGTAGTACCAGATGCATCCTCGGTTTCCGTTAATCAACATCATTCATTTGTTAAACTACCTGATGATCAATTCAAACCTCGTACTTTTGACCCAAGAAGTGGAGCATTTATGACCTCTTACATGGACTACGCTTCACCAATCCAAGAACCCATAACTAAGCGGATGGTGGTAAGACACCGACTAAGTAAAAAAAATCCTAAACTAAAAAAAAGTGATCCTGATAAGCCAATAATTTATTATTTGGATCCAGGAACACCCGAGCCAATTCGTTCTGCTTTGATTGAGGGTGCAAGTTGGTGGAACGAAGCATTTGAAGAAATCGGATATAGGAATGCTTTTCAAGTTAAGATATTACCTGAAGATGCTGATCCTATGGATTGTAGATACAATGTAATCCAATGGGTTCACCGATCAACTAGAGGGTGGAGTTATGGGTCTAATGTAGTTGATCCTAGAACTGGTGAAATAATCAAAGGGCATGTAAGTTTAGGAAGTCTGAGAATTCGACAGGATTTTATGATTGCTCAAGCTTTGATAGAAAATCCTTTCTCAGAGGATAATAACAATTCTTCAATGCTTGAAATGGCTTTATCAAGAATTAGGCAGTTGAGTGCACATGAGGTTGGACACACTCTAGGCTTTGCGCATAATTTTGCATCCAGTGCAAATAATAGATCCTCAGTAATGGATTATCCTCATCCACTAATCGAATTAAAAAATAACAAAATAGATTTGTCAAATGCGTATGATACTGGAATTGGTGATTGGGATAAAGTTACTGTTGCTTACAGCTACTCAGAAATTGCTGAGGAGGATGAAAAAGACATACTAAATAAAATTTTAGTTGATTCTCAAAAAAAAGGTCTCAGATTTATATCTGATCGTGATGCAAGAGCACAAGATGGATCTCATGCATATGCTCATTTGTGGGATAATGGAGCAAGTGCAACAGTTGGTCTAAATGAAATTTTAAAAATAAGAAGTATTGCTATTTCTAAATTTTCGGAGAACAATATTCGTGAGGGAGAACCTTACTCTAAACTTGAGGATTTGTTTGTTCTTTTATATTTTATGCATAGGTATCAAGCAGAAGCAACAGTAAAATTGATTGGAGGTATGGACTACAACTATGCAAAAAGGGGAGATGGACAATTAATTGTTGAAGATTTGGATTCAAGTATTCAACAAAATGCACTTTTGTCTCTTTTAACTTCAATATCAGCACAAAATCTAACTATCCC
>PAGT01000027.1 GCA_002705485.1 Flavobacteriales bacterium
TAGAATCAGGGTTAGAATAAATAAAAATTGAAAAAATTAAGAAAAATGATGATATTATGTTTTTCATATCGAAATAATTTGCGTAACGACAATAACTATNTTCCTCAAAGATTTTGAGTTAAGATTNAAGCGCTACAGAGGGTTAAANTTTACTNATAAGCGTTGTTTTTGGTTAATTGTTTTAAACAANCAAAATTATNTTATTACACCTTCCTAGATGTTAACTTAGGGTTAATCTATGTTAACTTAAGGGTTAAGTTTTATGNNTGGTTAAAAAAAAAGCACTATGGCTTNATACACATTTAAATATAATAAAATTAANAATGATGAACAATAACTTNTTNNTATNATTTAATAGGTTTTGCTAATCAAATAGACTAGAATTTTATAATTAATGGTTGATAAAAATAGTTCANTAATTTTTTTTTACTTTTAAAAATAGTTCACTCAACAGANTAGNTTTGANTAAAAATATAATAAAATTGGGCGAATTACCTATTCCAAAGNTCTTGCTCAAANTCTANNATTTCTTTTTTGATACGCTGAGATTCTAATATGGATTCTAGNCCCTTTAGTTTGTATGCAGAAATTGGTCTGTCGCCATAAATATTATCTTCCTTGTATATNTAAGAACTAAATCTTCGAGAAATTAAAAGTTGATCAAAAGAAATTTGATTTGCATTACTAGTGTCATTAAAAACAAGCTCTTTGTGTAAAATTTCTCTTATGCTTGGGTACCAAATCCAAAAATATGTTGTTTGCATCTCNTCGTCCATAGGATCTTCAATGTTTTTACCAACTGGCATAATAGCAATCAACCTGTACATAAGCTCACCTCTTCTCTTATCGAANTACCACATACCTTTTAAATAGTAACCAGTAATGTCAGCTGANGTAATTTCGATGTCTTGAAAATCTGGATCTAATTCATCNCCATAATTTTTTCTAATTTTCAGTGAAGACATAGCTTGCTCATAAGTGAGCAATTCCTTAAAATTATCATTATTTGCGTTATAAATAAGAGTAATATTTTTATCAATGATATTTTCCTTTAAAACTCTCCACAATGATTTTCTTGTATCGACATATAGATTGTCGTCGANAGGAAACAGTAGAGGAAAATTCAATCTTTCACTCAAATCAATCTTTTCATAAACTATTTTAGACCAAAGAATATCTCTGTCATCAATAAACTCATACTCTAAATAAGAATCTAAATCAGATTGGATTTGATCAATATTCTTTTTACCAATTTCTGTGGGATTGTTAGCATTTAAAATATTTGATTGACCATGACCTATTAAAAGGAACATTGCAAACAATAAAAATGAAAATACTTTTTTAAACATATTATCGAGTGATTAAAATAAACGGATCAACCGCATAATTTGGAGTTACNACATCGCCATCTTTAGAACTTGCTTTAATATTTGAGATAACCACNACGGTTCCTCTACTTGCACTTCTAACATCAGANGCTGCAGAAGCGTTTGNGCTNACTTTACTACCTGAAACTGTTTTCTGNGGAAGATTTCCTACTTTGATATCAAAACCATTAACGATAATTTCATAATCGTAGAAGAAATCTTTTGGTTTGGCTCCTTTAACCCTACCATTTAAAAGCAAATCCTTTTGAATTTGTTCAGCATTTGAAACAACCTGACCAAGTCCAGTTATTGAACCTTTTCCTGGCGGTGGTGGTAAAATCCTGAANGTNCCTCCGTCAAAATTCTTTCTAACNCCATTCAANACACCAGAAACATTAATTTTCATTTCAGCAGCTTTTGAGTTTGTTGGTTGAGCAGCCCAACCNCTACCTGTTTTGGAAAACTTCGCATTTGCACTGGACGGTACAATTGTATTGGAAGCTACACCAGGGATAGAAATCGACGTAGGGTTTCTCAGNCCTCTATAAAACACTCTCATATTATCAGCNGATACTACTGCAGANTTTGGTTCTCTAATTACCACAATNTTCTGATTAACTGGGATTGATACCAACTCTTGAGTATCGGCATTTTTCTTTGAAAGAGTCCCTGTTAAATCATAGGTNCCTGGNGAACCGACTCTTTTTTTAAGAACAACCTTACCATTTTCAATAAAATACTCATTCTCACTTAGAGGGTTTCCATTTAAAAACAATTCAACCTCGTCTGGCTTAAAACCTTCATCTTTTTTACCCATGACAATAGCAGCGTCTATCTCATCTGTAGTGTAGTAGACAGGTTTTGTTGTTTCTAATAATGTTTGGAATGTACTAAAATTCAAACCTTTACCTTGAATNGAACTCAAAATTTCAGTTAATACTTTATTTTCTATGTATCTAATATCAGCCTGGATCTTAGTAAGCTTTGCTAATGAGGCAACTACAGGGAAACCATAGAAGTTATAACTTAAGAATTCCTGAGTAGTACCCTCACTGTTTACAACCATAGGGGTGTAGTTAAATCTGTTTTTTAAGTCATTTTTGGATGATAAAAAGTCATACTCAATCTGAACGCCGTCCTCGCCTTTAGAACCGTCGAGTGCTGTTCTGGCAATTTTAGCTTCCTCTTCCATAAATACAATCGTTTCGAGGATTTTCGTAATATTATCAGGAAAAGTTTTGTATAAATCTAAAAACTCTTGTCCTTTGACTGTAAGCATATCTCCATCAAAAAACATCTCATCAAGCACCAATGACTTATCCATCTCCTGGTAAGCAGTTACAGTTATAACCGAGTCTGTTCCTTTGACGTTGACCTCCTTNAGATATTTATTTACTACACCATCCTCACCAACTATCAGAGTGTCTTTTATTTGCTGAACAAAATCAAAAAACTTATCAGCTTCATCTTTCATGTCCAAAACCTGACTTGCCGCAATCATGTAATCGGCAGAATTGGCATTGGATTCTATTTGAGCATAGCTTGCAGCGGATGATCCCTCTAGTTCAGTAATTGAAGACTCTAGATCATTATTTAATATTCCCAATGTAGCAAGAACCTCTTTACCAATATTCAAAGCTAACATTGCGATAAACACAAGATACATCATGTTTATCATTTTCTGTCTTGAATCTAATTTTCCAGCCATAATAAATTAAGTTGTTTAGTTTGTTAATTAATTATTGAATGCGTTCAATACACCCTTATATTTTGCATTCAACTGACTAACCTTATTTTTCATTTTAGCCAACTCTTCGTTAAGTCCATCGGGAACATGCATCTCACTTGTTGATGAATTAACTTCAACCAAATGGCTACTCAAAGATTCGTACAACTTGTTTATTTCTTCTAATTTTANAGCACCTGCATGAATNTTTGCATTGTAATCACTCATGTGAGAATTCATATCNTGNGGAACATGTAGTGAGCCTATAGACTTACTTGCAGCAGNTAAATCTTCGTTAAGTTTAGANATTTTTGATATTGAAGTNGCAACTGCCTTNGCAAGNTCGTGAGTCTCNACTTCCAAAGTTTCAATNTCNTCACCACTTTCAAACCCGTCTGGGTCAATGGTCATGTAACCCTTTAAACCTGATATACCAAAAATTACAGCNTCAGTTATAAGGCCAGCTGTTAACCACACATTTCCAGAAAAAATAAAATCTGCGTGTGTTATTTTTAAAAGTGCTCCAACAATAACAACTGAAGCTCCCAAACCAAAAAATAGTTCAAGGACGTTGTCAGGAATAAAAAATCGTTTATGCTTAATTGTTTTCATGATTGTTTAAATTTATTTTTAGTTATTCTAAATATATAAAATATATTTTTCTATNGTTTATTGTTTAAAAAANCTTGTTAGGGTTATCATTTTGACCTATGTCTTCACCCAAGTAGTCTTGAACTGTTCTGAATCCTATGTAAGATCTTTTTTCNTCTTTGTACTCGTAATCTCTGGCACTAACTCTNAGGAAATAGGCAATNTCTTTCCATGANCCTCCTCTAATAACTTTTCTGAGATTTGTTGAATCGGCAACATTTGGATTTAAACCAGCNTCGAATGTATATGCACCCTTGTCATAAGANGAATCTGTCCACTCAGAAACATTACCCGCCATATTATATAAACCATAATCATTAGGCCAATAAGATTCAGCTTCGACTGTATACAAAGCATTATCAGANGCATAATCTCCTCTGTTNGGTTTGAAGTTAGCAAGGAAACAGCCTTCACCATCTATTGTATAAGGGCCACCCCACGGATAGGTAGCTGATTCTAAACCTCCTCGAGCCGCATACTCCCACTCTGCTTCGCTTGGTAATCTAAAGGTCGCAACGTCTTGTCCATTTTTCTTTCTTGATCTCTGGTATTGATTTTTATACATCGTTCTCCAGTGAGCAAAAGCTTTAGCTTGTTCCCAAGAAACACCAACAACAGGATAGTCGTTATATGCATCGTGCCAAAAATAGTCGTTATGCATCGGCTCATTATAGCTATAATTAAAATCTTTAATCCATGCAGTAGTATCTGGATAGACAGGTATTGTTTTTTCTTTGAAGAAGTTTTTTCTAGATTCACTATCAGATTTGATCGCTTCCTCTGCATCAAAAACAGTGAAAGTATATTCTATTTTTTTAGTATTGAAAGTTCTTTCACCATTAAATGATTCATCTTTTGGNAGAAAAAAACCCTCACCAGGAAAAACACCNTCCATAACTTCTGCATAAGCTAAATCTGGATAATCTTCCCTTTCCCANAACAAATCAACATCATAATTTAAATTGTAAGTGCTTTTATCAAATTCACTTATTTCTAAATCTAAATTTTGTTCCTTATATANTGTGTATCCACCTTTTTCCTCATCACTCACATCTTCAGGAACTTCATAAACAGGAAAAAAAGTATTTATACTGTTGTCTTTATCTAGATCCTCTTGAGTTGGAGTGGATCCTATTTCTGCAATGGCTCTTTTTGCCAATTCATCTCTAACAACTGAATCTCTAACCCAATTTACAAATTGTTTGTATTCTCCATTAGTGATTTCGGTTTCATCCATGTAAAATGCCTTTATTGAAACAGTACTTACGGGAGCATTTTTGAGTTGAACATAATCATCATCTGCCATACCCATTAAAAAGGAACCACTTGGAACTAAAATCATTCCGCTGGGTTGAGAAGGAAAAAACTTTTGAGCTTCATATCCAATCAATTCCCCTTTATCTGACTTAGAACAAGAATAAATTAAAAACAAGAAAATAAGCAGATATAATATTCTTTTCACTAGATNTAAATTAAAATTTAACTTGTAAATTTAACATAATAATTGTGCTAAAATAAACTTTTGANCCAATTATACGAAATTTCTTTTCAAACTTAATAAAATTCTTTCAGAAAAAATCTGGTTACAAGCATCTAAATAATCTTTTTTGCTACAAGATATTAACGAACCAATTTCATTTTTATTTTGTATTGTAAACCACCACTTTTGACTCATTTCNCTTTCATAAAATTTAAAATCATGATCCATGATTGCAACATGATAAGTTTTTCCTCGAAAAATTTTAGATTCTGGATTCTCATCAAANCTCAACGAAAATCCCTCAATAAAATACCAAACCAACTGAGACAATAAATTACAAGAAGTNTTGTTGTCCGGAATATTGAATATTCCAAATGCCGAAATTNTATTACTCAATCCGGAATATCTGGAAATGGCACACATATTTTCACTTCCAAAACCATTTGGNTTTGAGTGNGCAAACTCAATATCAGAGGATTTAATTGAATTGAAATCTAATGTAACCATATCGGAGTCTCTCAAAAGTGGTTCTACTATGCCAATATTTGTTAAAACTTTACCAAGTCTATGGTAATCGAATTGCATTTTTTCCATTAGATCAATCTCCTCNTGTGAATTTAAAAAAGTTTGATAGCCAATATTCGTGTAATTTTCGAGGGGACTCTCACTATCTAAAATTAAATTAGACATAAAGGTTTGATCATTAATTTTTTTTGAAATTAAACCTANATTAAATCTATTGTCAACAGATGTTAAATTGATTTTATTTTTAATTTTTTTAATAGAACTAAACATGGGAATTGTTAAATCTTTAGATCCCCCAATAAAAAAAGGAATAATGTTCTTTTCTAGTAAAGTTTTGGATATAAATTCTACAGCAAAAAATGTATCATGAATTTCGTTTCCTTTCTTAACATTTCCCATGTCAATGAGATTTACACTCCAATCACCTATGTACAATGAGTAGAGTTTTTTTCTAAAATCATCAACTTTTAAAAATTTACTATCTGGATTTGATGACCCTCTGTATTCATCCAAACCAATAATGGCAATNTCTATTTTTGATAGATCATTTGATTGATTGTAAAACTTTACNCTTTTACCAATTGACCAGTCTGAGAGCGTGTTAGCATATTCAAAAAACTTAGTTTGAGAAGAAATTAGGTAATCGCCAAGCATTTTATTTTTTAGATTTGGCTTTTCCCTTAGATTTTTTTGCAAAAAGAGAGGCGGCTTTTTCAATAGTCATTTTACTTATATCAGTTTCTTTAGGTAATTCAATTTTTTTACTTCCCTTAATCACATTGAATCTTCCCCACCTAGCCTTTTCAATTCTTATCCCTTCATCTTCCCATATTTTTAAAACTTTTTCTGCTTCTTTTTTCTTTTTTTCTTCAATCAATTTTTCAAAATCTGAATTTGTAAGATTATCGAAATCGTAAGTTCTATTAACATTAATAAATAGACCGTTCCACTTTATGAATGGACCAAACCTCCCTTTTCCTTTACTTATATCATGACCCTCATATTTTCCAANAGGTGCGTCAATTTTTCTTTTTTCGTTTATAAGTTCAATAGCCTTCTCTAGACTAACCTCTAAAGGGTTNATTGTTTTTGGTAGGGATACAAAAATATTTTTATGCCTAANATAAGGACCAAATCTACCAACATTCGATTCAACTTTTTCATTTTCAAAGTCTCCAACATAAAATGGCAACTTAAATAATTCTAAAGCCTCATCTAATGTAATCTTACCAATTTTCTGATTAGGAAGTAAACCAGCAAAGATTGGTTTTTCATCATCATCAGCTGTACCGATTTGAACCATTGGACCAAATTTTCCTAGCCTAACAATTACCTTTCGACCATTTTCAGGGTGCTGTCCCAAAAATCTTTCACCAGTCTCTCTTGTTGCATTTTCTTTGACATCAACAACAGTGGGGTGAAAAGTCCCGTAAAAATCATTTAAAATATTAGTCCAATCCTGATTTCCACTAGCAATTCTATCAAAATCTTTTTCAACACTTGCGGTAAAATTGTAGTCTAAAATGTTAGAGAAATTGTTGACAAGGAAATCTGTAACTATGATTCCGACCTCTGTGGGAACAAGTTTCCCTTTCTCAGAACCAGTCATTTCTTTTGATTTACTCAAAGTTATTTGATTATTTTCTAGAGATATTTGTCTGTAGGACCTTTCATTTCCTTCAAATGTCCCTTTTTCAACGTATTTTCTGTTTTGAATTGTAGTTATCGTTGGGGCGTAAGTTGAAGGTCTTCCTATTCCCAATTCCTCCATTTTTTTCACCAAAGCAGCTTCAGAGTAACGAGATGGGGGTCTTGTAAAACGTTCAGTAGCAGTCATCGCTGTATATTGTAATTTTTCTCCCTCCACATAATTCGGAAGTATNTCTATACTGTCATCATCTTCAAGATTATCAGTTCCTGCAATGTAAACACTTAAAAATCCATCAAATTTTACAACTTCTCCTTTTGCTTTAAATTGATTTTTAAATTGATCCGATTCAATTGTTATTGTTGTTCTTTCAAGTTTTGCATCACTCATTTGAGATGAAATTGTTCTTTTCCAAATTAATTTGTAAAGCTTNATTGAATCAATTTCTGAATTAACCTCAGAATTTTCGATTTTAGTGGGTCTTATCGCCTCATGAGCCTCTTGAGCTCCCTTATTTTTATTGGCATATCTTCTTACAAAAGAATAATTTTCACCATAATTATTTTTTATTACATTTTGAATTGAATCAATGGCGTCATTTGAAAGATTTACACTATCTGTCCTCATGTAGGTAATAAAACCAGACTCATAAAGTTTTTGAGCTGCTGACATTGTTCTACTCACTGAGAAACCTAATTTTCNAGAAGCCTCTTGCTGAAGTGTTGATGTTGTGAAGGGAGGAGANGGAGATTTTTTAAATGGTTTTTTTTCAATTTTATAAACTTTGAAATTTGAGTTNAAGCATNATTGAAAAAAATTTCTNACATCNTTTTCTGTATCAAAAAAATCAGTTAAAGAGGTGTNTAANTTACCTTTTGTTTCGCTTTTAAACTTTGNTCTAACCTTAAANTTAGANATAGGANTAAAATCATTAATTTGATTTTCCCNATCAACAAGAATCCGTACAGCGACAGATTGAACTCTACCAGCAGACAATCCACCCTTAACCTTTCTCCATAAAATTGGAGAAATCTCAAACCCAACCAATCTATCTATAACTCTTCTTGCTTGTTGAGCATTTACTAAATTGTAATTGATTTCCCTTGGGTTTTCAATAGCATTTACAATTGCTTTTTTTGTGATTTCTCTAAAAACGATTCTCTTAGTTTTTTCCTCTCTGAGATTCAAACTTTCGAAAAGATGCCAAGCGATTGCCTCACCCTCTCTATCTTCATCACTAGCTAACCAAATTATATCTGAAGAATCGACATTTTTCTTCAAACCTTTGACAATTTCTTTTTTTTCCTTTGAAATAATATATTTTGGTTTAAAGTTATTTTCTACATCNACACCTAGTTCTTTGGACGGTAAATCAGAAATGTGACCATAACTTGAGACTACTTTGAAGTCTTTTCCAAGATATTTTTCAATGGTTTTAGCTTTTGCAGGTGATTCTACTATGACTAGATTTTTGGACATATTTAGAAATTTCAGTTCACAAAAGTATATTTTTTTTTTTATCAAAATCAAATTTCAAAACTATGTAAGTCAAAAATTCAATTAAATTATTACTGACATATTGTCATAAATTGCTTATTAATATTATATTTGCGATAAACTTATTAAATATTTGGAAACAGAAATCAAACCTGATAGAAAGCTTAAAATTGGTTTAGATAAAATCGATAATGTAAGAAAGTTTTATATCGAAAGCTATGGCTGTCAAATGAACTTTGCGGACAGTGAGATCGTTTCTTCTATAGTTTCAAGTGAGGGCTACACTTCAACCAAGAATTTTGAGGAAGCTGATTTAATATTATTAAACACTTGTTCGATCCGAGAAAAAGCCGAAACTACAGTCAGAAATAGGTTAAAAGATTTCAGTAAGCTCAAAACAATTAATAAGAATTTAAAAGTTGGTGTTCTTGGTTGTATGGCTGAGAGACTAAAAAATAAATTTTTAGATCAAGAAAAAATTGTCGATTTAGTTGTTGGTCCTGATGCTTACAGAGACATCCCTAATCTTCTTGAGGATATTAATGATGGTAAAAGTGCTGTAAATGTAATTTTATCTAAAGAAGAGACATATGGAGATATTTCTCCTGTAAGATTATCGTCAAATGGAGTTACTGCTTTTGTTTCTATAACCAGAGGTTGTGACAATATGTGTACGTTTTGTGTTGTCCCTTTTACAAGAGGAAGAGAAAGAAGTAGGGATCCTAAAAGTATTTTAAAAGAAATACAAGAATTAGTAGATAAAAATTACAAAGAGGTTACACTTTTGGGTCAAAACGTTGATAGTTATCTCTGGTATGGTGGTGGTCTTAAAAAAGACTATAAAAAAATTAGTGCTTTAAGAAAAAAAACAGCTGTAAATTTTGCAAAATTATTAAAACTAATTGCTCAAACTTTTCCTAAAATTAGAATAAGATTTTCAACATCAAATCCACAAGACATGAATTTAGAAGTAATAAAAACCATGTCAATTCATCCAAACATTTGTAAACACATTCATTTACCAGTACAGTCAGGAAGTGATAAAATATTAAAGTCTATGAACCGTAAACATTCTAGACTTGAATACTTAGAACTTATAAAAAAAATAAAAGAACTTATGCCTGATTGTGCTATTTCTCACGACATGATTACAGGGTTCCCAAACGAAAGTGATGACGATCATAAATTAACTTTAGATTTGATGGAACAAGTAAAATACGAATTTGGATATATGTTTAAATATTCTGAAAGACCTGGAACTCTTGCTTACAAAAAACATGAAGATAATGTTCCTGAGCAAATTAAAAAAAGTAGATTACAGGAAATTGTTGACCTTCAACAAAAACACAGTCTTTACAGAACATACTCATATTTAGGCAAAACAGTTAGAGTTCTAATTGAAAAAGAATCAAAAAAATCAAAAGCCCAATGGTCAGGAAGGAATGAACAGAACATGGTTGTTGTTTTTGATAAAAAAAATTTTAAAGTTGGAGATTTTGTTGATGTTCATATAACTGATTGTACATCAGCTACTCTAATTGGTGATGCAATTATTTAATAAAAACAGTTAATATGGAAATTTCAACTCAATCTATAAAACAAAGATTTGGAATTATTGGAAATCATTTCCTGCTTGATAGGTCAATTGAAAAAGCCGTTAGGGTTGCTCCAACCGATATTTCTGTCCTTATTACAGGAGAAAGCGGTGTAGGAAAAGAAAGTTTTCCAAAAATCATTCATCAACTCTCTCACCGAAAACATAATAAATATATAGCAGTAAATTGCGGAGCAATTCCAGAAGGAACTATAGATTCTGAACTTTTTGGTCATGAAAAAGGAGCTTTTACAGGTGCATCAAATTCAAGAAAAGGNTATTTTGAAGTTGCCGATGGAGGAACAATTTTTTTAGATGAGGTAGGCGAACTACCATTAACAACTCAGGTAAGACTGTTNAGGATTCTTGAAAATGGGGAATATATAAAGGTTGGTTCTTCAGAGGTTAAAAAAACAAATATCCGAATTGTGGCTGCAACTAACCTTAGTATGGAACAGGCTATAAAAAATGGGAAATTTAGAGAAGATTTATTTTACAGACTTACTACTGTTGAAATTAAGGTTCCACCCCTAAGATCCAGAAAAGATGATATCCATTTACTTTTTCGAAAATTTGCCTCAGATTTTGCCAAAAAATACAACATGCCTACTGTCCGTTTGGATGAAAATGCTCAAAAGCTTCTTATAAATTATAATTGGTCTGGAAACGTAAGACAGCTGAGAAACATTGCTGAACAGCTTTCTGTTTTGGAAGAGAAAAGAGAAATTTCTTCAAAATTATTAGATAATTATTTATCTGATGGTAAAATTTCATTACCAGCATTAATAAATAAAAGTAAGGAACCTAATGATTTTTCGAACGAAAGAGAGATCATGTATAAAATATTATTTGACATGAAAAAAGATTTAAATGAATTGAAAAAAATAACAAAACATTTAAATCCTAGTTCACAAAATATTGATGGAAACGATTATAATAATATAGATAAGTTGTATTCTGTTAAATCAGAATTTGAAAGCAAAAATATTGAAAGTGATTCAACCTACTCTAAAGAATTAGAAAATGAAGATAAGTACCATTTTGCTGAGGAAATTAGAGAGGAAGAAACTCTATCAATTCATGATAAAGAACTTGAACTGATAATCAAAGCTTTGGAAAGAAACAACGGTAAAAGAAAAGCAGCTGCAGAAGAGTTGGGTATTTCAGAAAGAACTTTGTATNGAAAAATTAAACAAAATGATATTGAACTTTAAAAAAATCTTGGTTTTAATTTTTTTGATTAGCCTTCAATCTTGTGGAAATTATTCTTTCACTGGCGCTTCAATTCCTTTGGGAACAGAAACTTTTCAAGTAAACTTTTTTGAAAATGATGCTGGCAATGATTTGGGATCTATTTTCGAACCAGGCTTAGATCGTGATTTCACCTCTTCCCTGCAAAACATTTTACAAAACCAAACCAACTTACAACTTGTTTCACAAGATGGTGATTTGGTATATGAGGGCGAGATTATTGAATACCGAGTAAGCCCAATGACAGCAACTTCTGAATTAACAGCAGCTCAGAACAGGCTAACAATTTCTGTTAATGTAAGATTTATCAATATAAAAAACGAAGAGGATGATTTTGAAAACAGATTTTCTTTTTATTATGATTATCCTGCAGAAACANAGNTGATAAACATAAAATCTGAAGCTCATGATATTATTTTTGAAAGGCTAACCCAAGATATTTTTAATGCATCATTAGCAAAATGGTAGAAATAAATAAAATTAAATTCTTAAAACTTTTGGTAGATCCTAAAACTATTAATTTGGAAGAATCCAATGCAATTGAAAAAATTATACAACAATATCCATATTTCAATGTTGCAAGAATTATTCAATCTCTNGGNTATAANAATCACAAAAGCACAAAATTTAGTTCATCTTTAAAAAANTGTTCAATTAATTCTTTAGANAGGTCANTTACAAGAGANATNNTTGATTTGGAAAAGGTGAATTTTAGTATTAAAATTGANGAATTAAANAANCAAGTCNTNNGCGATTCCCAAAAAGATAAAGTTTCNTTTNTGTCTTGGCTNGAAAAAACGAAAAANATTGAGAATAACTCNAAANCNAATATTTCTAATTTAATTAATGACTTTTTGGAAAGCAATCATAAANTNANTCCTNGCTCAGAAACNAAAAAAAATAAAAATTTTTCNAAAGAATTTAAAATATCTGAAAGCGAATNCATGACTGAAACANTAGCNAAAATTTATTNNGAACAAGAAAAATATAATAAAGCATTAAAGGCTTATGAAATTTTAAGTTTGAAATATCCAGAAAAAATCAGTTTATTTGCAAACCGAATTAATAAAATAAAAAAATTAATTAAAAATAATTAAATGAGTAGTTTTTCAATTTTTGTTTTTTTAATAATAGCCGTCTGCTTTTTGTTAGTTTTGGTGATCATGGTTCAAAACCCTAAGGGCGGAGGTCTTTCCTCTAGTTTTGGAGGTGATTCACAGCAAATTGGAGGTGTTAAAAAAACATCTGACTTCTTGGATAAAAGTACTTGGGTTTTAGCTTCGCTGCTGTTAGTTCTAATTTTACTATCAAATCTAACTATTGATAGGGGAACTGGTTCTGTAGATTCAAAATTACTGAATCCTAATCAGATCGAAACAGAAATTCCTGAACAGATTGATCAAGAAATTCCAATTGAAATTCCAATTGAAGATTAAAAATATAATGTCATCATGTCACTGTCTTTCGTTTGGCATGGTTGATGTTTATGAAATTTAAAATTAAAATTATGAGTAAATTAAAAATTAAACCGCTTGCTGACAGAGTCATGATTCATCCTCTTGAGGCTGAAACTAAAACCGCATCTGGAATAATTATTCCCGACTCAGCAAAAGAAAAACCACAAAAAGGAAATGTTGTTGCTGTAGGTCCTGGCACTAAGGACAATCCTGTTACTTTGAAAGTTGGAGATACAGTGTTGTACGGTAAATATTCGGGAACCGAATTAAAATTTGAAAACAACGATTATTTAATCATGCGCGAAAGTGATATTCTCGCAATAGTATAACTTATTAAAACTAATACAATGGCAAAAAAAATTCAATTTGATGTCGAGGCCAGAGAAGGTCTAAAAAAGGGAGTTGATGCATTAGCAAATGCTGTAAAAGTCACTCTTGGTCCTAAAGGAAGAAATGTTATCATTGGGAAATCATTCGGAGGTCCCCAAGTCACTAAAGATGGGGTAACTGTCGCTAAAGAAATAGAGCTTGAGGATGCTCTAGAAAATATGGGTGCTCAAATGGTAAAAGAAGTAGCTTCAAAAACAAATGATCTAGCTGGAGATGGTACAACAACTGCAACTATTTTGGCTCAATCTGTAGTAAGGGAGGGTTTAAAAAATGTGACTGCTGGAGCTAATCCAATGGACTTAAAAAGAGGTGTAGATAAGGCTGTTGAAGCCGTTGTTGATGAATTAAATAAACAATCCAAAACTGTTGGAAATTCCTCAGAAAAGATTAAACAAATTGCTTCGATTTCAGCAAATAATGATAATACAATTGGCGAATTAATTACCGAGGCTTTTGAAAAAGTTGGAAAAGAGGGAGTAATTACTGTTGAAGAAGCAAAAGGAACTGATACTTATGTCGATGTTGTCGAAGGTATGCAGTTCGACAGAGGATATTTGTCACCTTATTTTGTAACCAACAGTGAAAAAATGGAATCAGATTTAGAAACCCCATACATTCTTTTATATGATAAAAAAATATCAGCAATGAAAGATTTACTTCCAGTTTTAGAGCCAGTTGCTCAAACAGGCAAGCCTCTTCTTGTGATTGCAGAGGATGTAGATGGAGAGGCGCTTGCAACCTTAGTGGTTAATAAGCTTAGAGGTTCACTAAAAATTGCAGCTGTTAAAGCCCCAGGTTTCGGAGACAGAAGAAAGGCAATGCTTGAAGATATTGCTATACTTACAGGAGGTACTGTGATTTCTGAGGATAGAGGTTTTACACTTGAAAATACTACAATTGAAATGTTAGGAAGTGCTGAAAGAGTTACAATCGATAAAGACAACACTACAATCGTTAATGGATCTGGTGATAAAAAAAGTATTTCAGAAAGAGTTAATCAAATAAAATCTCAAATTGAAACGACAACCTCTGACTATGATAAAGAAAAATTACAAGAAAGACTCGCCAAACTCGCTGGTGGAGTTGCCGTTCTTTATGTTGGTGCTGCCTCTGAAGTTGAAATGAAAGAAAAAAAAGACAGAGTTGATGATGCTCTGCATGCAACAAGAGCTGCAGTTGAAGAAGGAATTGTTGCTGGTGGAGGTGTAGCCCTTCTCCGAACTCGCAAAGTTTTAGATAAGCTTTCAAGTGATAATGATGATGAATTAACTGGGATACAGATTATTTCAAGAGCAATTGAATCTCCTTTAAGAACTATTGTCGAAAATGCCGGTGGTGAGGGTTCTGTTGTTGTAGCAAAAGTAATTGAAGGAAAAGGTGATTTTGGTTATGATGCTAAATCTGAAAAATTTGTGGATTTACTAAAAGAAGGTATTATTGATCCAAAAAAAGTAACTAGAATTGCATTAGAAAATGCGGCTTCAGTTGCTGGGATGATATTAACCACTGAATGTGCATTGGTGGATATCAAAGAAGACGCTCCACCCATGCCTCCAATGGGCGGCGGCGGCGGAATGCCCGGAATGATGTAGTCAGTATTTTTTGATTTATACACTGCCCCTCGGGGCAGTTTTTTTATGAAAAAAAATATTTTAGATACAATTCAAAAAAAAATTGAGACTTCTACAAAATTAGAAACAGCTCTCCAGTACATTTGTGACCTGCTTAACTCAAAAATGCCTGGTTATGACTGGGTTGGGTTTTATTTTCATAATGAAAAAAAGAAGGAATTAAATCTAGTTGCATTTTCAGGACTTCCCACTGAACATACACAAATTCCTTTCGGGGAAGGAATTTGTGGACAAACTGCAAAAAACAGTCAACCGTATATTTCTATGGATGTTTCAAAAGAATCTAATTATATTTCGTGTAATATTGGAGTTAAATCTGAAATAGTTGTTCCAATTTTTGACAATAATAGAGTAAATATTGGTCAAATCGATATTGATTCTAATACTATAAACCAATTTTCTAAAAATGATTTGTTTTTTTTGGAAGCCATAAATGAATTTATTTCAAAAAAGTTTTTTAAATAAACCTTAAACTTTTGAAGAATTTTAATTTAAATAATTAAATTTAGTTTTAATTATTTTCCTAATTAACATGTTAAAAATTAAATCAGCGCTAATTTCTGTTTTCGATAAAGAAGGTATAGCTGAAATTGCTAAAAAACTAGATTCACTAAATGTGAAAATTTATTCAACAGGTGGTACCGAATCGTTTTTGAAAGCATTAAAATTAAATGTAATTAAAGTTGAAGATATCACATCATACCCCTCAATTTTAAATGGAAGAGTAAAGACATTACATCCAAAAGTATTTGGAGGTATTTTAAACAGAAGATCAAACAAAAGTGATAATGATGAAATCATAAAATATAATATTCCCAATATTGATTTAGTGATAGTTGATTTGTACCCTTTTGAAAAAACTGTTAAATCAGGTCAAAGTGAAACTGAGATTATTGAGAAAATTGATATAGGTGGGATTTCACTTATCAGAGCTGCAGCAAAAAACTTTAAAGATGTTTTGACTATTTCATCAAAAGATCAATACAAATCTTTAAATAAAATATTAAAAAACGGTTCTGGAAAAACTGACCTGGAAACTAGAAAAAAATTTAGTGCAAAAGCTTTTAATATATCATCACATTATGATACAGCAATATTTAATTATTTTAACACTGAAAACGTAGCTTTTAAGTCTAGTTTTATCGACGGATTAGCTCTCAGATATGGTGAAAACCCTCACCAAAATGGTTATTTCTTTGGGGACCTAAAAGCCATGTTTGATCAACTAAATGGAAAAGAACTTTCATATAATAATCTTTTAGATGTTGACTCTGCTACGAATTTGATGAATGAGTTTGATTCTAAAAATGTAACTTTTGCTATATTAAAACACAACAATGCATGTGGTTTGTCCATAAGAAATTCTATTAAACAAGCTTATCTCGATGCTTTAGCTGGAGATCCAATATCCGCCTTTGGAGGAGTTCTAATAACTAATCAAAAAATTAGATACGAAGTTGCAAAAGAAATTAACAAACTTTTTTGTGAGATCCTGATTGCACCTGATTTTGAAAATTCTGCTCTTGAATTATTGAAGACAAAAAAAAATAGAATAATCCTAAAACAAAAAGAAACTAAGCTCTGTGATAAAATTATAAGAACATGTTTAAATGGAATGTTAGTTCAGGACAAAGACTCAAAAACAGACAGTAAAGACAATTTGAAAATTGTCACAAAGACATCCCCTAATAGTAGAGAAACTGAAGATCTCTTATTTGCATCAAAAATTTGTAAACATACAAAGTCTAATACAATTGTTTTGGTAAAAAACAAGCAATTAATAAGTTCTGGTACAGGGCAAACATCAAGAGTTGATGCATTAAAACATGCAATACAAAAAGCCAAGAATTTTAATTTCAATTTGTCAGGAGCAGTAATGGCAAGTGATGCCTTTTTTCCTTTTCCTGATTGTGTTGAAATTGCTCAAAATTTTGGAATTACATCTGTAATTCAACCTGGCGGCTCAATAAAAGATAATCTCTCAATCGATTTCTGCAATGATAATAATATTTCAATGGTTCATACTGGAATTCGTCATTTTAAGCATTAATTTTATTAACTTGTAATTTCTTATAAAATTTATGGCATTTTTTGATTTTTTATCGGAATCGATTGCGATCGATCTTGGAACAGCCAACACATTAATAATTCACAATGATAAAGTTGTTGTGGATAGCCCTTCAATTGTTGCAATTGATAAAAAAACTGAAAAAATAATTGCTGTTGGAACTGAGGCTAGTTTGATGCAAGGAAAAACTCACGAAAACATCAAGACTGTTCGTCCATTAAAAGACGGGGTGATAGCTGATTTTAATGCCTCTGAGCAAATGATAAGTTTACTGATTAAAAGTATTCCCGCTTTGAAAAAAAAGTTTTTTACTCCTGCATTAAAAATGGTAATATGTATTCCCTCTGGAATAACTGAAGTTGAAATGAGAGCTGTTAGAGAATCTGCTGAAAGAGTTAATGGTAAAGAAGTCTATTTAATACACGAACCAATGGCTGCAGCTATCGGAATTGGGGTTGATATTATGCAACCTAAAGGAAATATGGTTGTCGATATTGGAGGTGGAACCACTGAAATTGCGGTAATAGCATTGTCTGGAATTGTTTGTGATAAATCTGTTAAAGTAGCTGGGGATGTTTTTACAGGGGATATTATATATTATATGCGAACACAACATAACCTTTTTATCGGAGAAAGAACAGCTGAAAAAATTAAAATCACTATCGGTTCTGCATCTGATGAACTTGAAAGTCCACCAGANGATCTTTCAGTNCAAGGCAGAGATTTGTTGACNGGAAAACCCAAAGAGGCNCTTATATCNTTTAGAGAGATTGCCAAAGCCCTTGATAAATCAATNATTAGAATTGAAGANTCAGTNATGGAAACCCTTTCTCAAACCCCACCTGAACTCGCTGCAGACATTTANAACACTGGAATATATTTAGCTGGTGGTGGTTCAATGTTAAGAGGNTTAGANAANAGNTTGTCAAAAAAAACAGATCTTCCTGTTTTTATAGCAGANGATCCNNTANGAGCTGTNGTNAGAGGNACNGGTATCACTCTTAAAAACATTGAAAGATATAAAAGTGTATTAGTGAAATAGCTTTTATATCATGCAAAAAATCATTGATTTCATTATAAGAAAAAAGGATTTTGTAGTTTATTTTATTTTATTATCATTCTCATTAGTTCTAACATTTAATACAAATTTTTATCAAAAATCTAAGTTTATAGTCTTTTTAAACAGTATTGCAAATGATTCAAAAGAAACATTAAATAAATTAAATGGATATTTCGTTCTTAAAAAGATTAATTCTGATTTGATTCAAGAAAATTTGTTTTTAAAAAATAAATTGGAAGGTGTATCAAAAAACGCTAATTCAGACTCAATTCATAATACAACTTTTTATTACCAAAATGCAAAGGTTATATCTAACAATTTATCGTATTTAAAAAATTATTTGGTTATTGATAAAGGAATTAAAAATGGTTTAAGTAAAGAAATGGGGGTGATTTCTTCAACTGGTATTGTTGGAATAATAAACCATTCTTCCTTAAACTATTCTTCCGTTATGTCTGTTTTAAATATTGAAACAAAAATTAATGCAAAAGTTAAACGGTCATCTTATTTTGGAACTTTAGAGTGGGATGGCTCAAGTAGTGAACATTTATTGTTAAATGATATTCCTGAAACAGCTGATGTTAAAATAGGAGACTCAATAATTACCGGAGGAATGTCTCTTATCTTTCCAGAGGGGATCAACATTGGAGTTGTTTCTAATTTGATTAATCAAAATAAGCTTACAGATGATGCTTATAAAACAATTTCAGAAAATCAGAAAAAAAAATATTTAGATTTAAATTTTAGAGAAAATTACTTAAATATTGAAGTCAAACTACACACAAATTTGGGTAGCTTGAATAACGTTTATGTAATAGAAAGTCTTAACAAAGTAGAATTTGAAAAAATAAAAAAGTAGTGGATAGTATTTATTTAGTGGTAATTAAAAGATTTATTTTTTTTATCGCTTTACAGGGTTTTATTTTTAATAATTTTGATTTATATGGGATGTATGATCCTTATATATGTTTAGTTTTTATTTTAACATTCCCAACAAAAATTAATAAAATAACATTTATGGTTTTGTGTTTTATTTTTGGTTTTGTCCTTGATTTATTTTCAAATTCATTGGGTTTAAACACTATAGCATGCCTTACGGTTGCTTTTTTAAGATCGTATATAATTGGGTTTATTTTTGGCAGTTTTTATGATCCTGTTGGATTGAAGTTGATTAAAAATTATATTTCTGAAACCTCGTTTTCACAAAAATTTTTATATGTCTTTTCCATTATTCTAATTCATCATTTTTTTCTTTTTACGCTAGAAAGCCTAAATTTTAATTATTTTATGCTTACAATAAAAAAAATATTAATTACATCGATTCTATCAATGATTTTTTGTTATGCATCCATTCTAATTATGATCAAAAATGAAAAATAGATTATTACCATTTTTAATCATTATATCTTCATTAATTTTTATTCTAAGACTTTTTTGGATTCAAGTAATTGATGTTAATGATGTAACAATCTCAAATAAAAACTCGATAGAAAAGGTTTATAATTTTCCTGAAAGAGGTTACATCTTCGATAGAAATAATAAATTGATTGTAGGTAATGAGATTTTTTACGATTTGATGGTGTTGCCATCAAAATTAAAACCAATAGATACTACTGAATTTTGTAAAATTTTAAAAATCGATAAAACTACTCTTATTGATAAAATTGATAAAGCTATTAAGTTTTCGAAAGTTAAGCCATCTGTTTTTTTATCTCAAATTTCAAAGAATGACTTTGCTGTAATTCAAGAAAAACTTTGGAAATATGATGGATTTTCAGTTAGAAAGAAATCTAACAGGAATTATTTATCTAATTCAGCTTCAAATATTCTTGGCTACATAAGTGAAGTAAATGATTATGAAATTAGAGATAACAGCTATTATGAGTCAGGTGAACTTATTGGAAGACAAGGTATTGAGAAAGCTTATGAAAATAAATTAAGAGGATTAAAAGGAGTTAGTTATCTTCAAAAAGATAAGTTCAATAGAACAACAGGGCCATACAAAGATGGAGTTTACGATACACTTTTTAAGCCAGCAAAAAATATTACTCTAACTATAGATTTTGACCTACAGTCATATGGAGATTCATTGATGATCAATAAATTTGGTAGTATTATAGCTATAGAACCTGAATCTGGAGAAATTTTATCTCTTATTAATGCCCCAAATTTCAATCCTAACCTTTTGATTGGCAGAGATAGATCAAAGAATTATTTGAAACTAAAAAATGATACTATAGGAAAACCATTATTTGACAGAGGTCTTCAGGGCATGTATCCACCCGGTTCCACATTTAAATTGGTTAATGGTTTAATTGCTTTACAAGAAAATATTATTTCAGCAGAAACAAAAATTTTATGCAATGCAGGACATTTTTACTCAAAAAATAGATTTATGAAATGTCACAATAAGGTTGGAACAATGAATGATCTTAATTCAGCAATCTACAATTCATGTAATACATATTTTGCCACTATCTATAAAAAAACTATTGAAAAATACTCAAACCCAAAAATTGGTATTGACAATTGGAAAAACCACTTAAAAAGTTTTGGTTTGGGAAATTATTTAGGATATGATCATCCAACCGGTCAACCAGGACTAATACCTGGATCTGAATATTATGACATGTGGTACACTAACAATAGCTGGAGAGCAGCTGCAACAATTTCAAATGGTATTGGTCAAGGAGAAATATTAACAACACCAATTCAGTTAGCTAATATGACCGCAGCAATAGCTAACAGAGGTTGGTACATTACACCTCACTTCGTAAAAAAAATATCAAATGACAGTATCTTAAAAAAGTATAAAGAAAAAAAATACACTACAATAGACAAAAAACATTTTGAAACAATTATTGACGGTATGTTTAATGTAGTAGAAAAAGGGACCGCTCAAAATTCAAAAATTAAAAATATAGAAATAGTTGGAAAAACTGGAACCTCAGAAAATTTTATCAAAATAAATGGAATTAGAAAACAACTCACAGACCATTCAATTTTTGTTGGATTTGCTCCAAAAAATAATCCAAAAATTGCAATAGCAGTATTTGTAGAAAATGGTTATTGGGGAACTAGATGGGCAGCACCAATTGCTAGCTTGATGATGGAAAAATATTTAAATAAGAACATAAATAGGAAATACCTAGACAAATACATTAAAGATGGAAACCTCATGAAGGAATATCTGAAACCTTTTATAAAAGATAATTTTTTAATTAATGAATGAAATAAACCTAAAAAGAATCGACTGGACAAGTATAATCACATTGGGATTACTTATTTGTTTGGGATTAGGAAATGTTTTTTCGTCTTCTCAAACATACAATTTGGAGTCAATATTTTCCATTAATCCTTTTACTAAACAATTAATATTTGTTTTTTTTTCAATTTTTATTTTTCTTTTTATTCAACTTCTTCCAATTAATTTTTTTATTAAATACTCCAGTCTATTGTACGTCTTTTCTATTTTAACATTATTGGGATTATTTTTTTTTGGTAAAGAAATTAATGGGGCGACAGCTTGGTACCAATTAGGAAGTTTTAGTATTCAACCAAGTGAATTTGCAAAACCAATTACCGCTCTTGCATTATCCAAATATTTGAGTGATCTAAACTCCAATTTAAAAAAAATAAAAACTCAATTTTATTCGTTTTTAATTATTTTGATTCCAGTTTCCTTAATAACCTTTCAACCTGATCCTGGAACAAGTATTGTTTTTTTGAGTTTTATTCTTGTTTTTTATAAAGTTGGTCTCCCATCAATATATATGAATCTTTTTGTCGGGTTTGTTTTTTTATTTTTTTTGACCATTATTTTTTCTCCAATACAAGTTATTTTATTTTTAATCCTTTCAATATTTCTGGTTTTTTTTTTTAAAAGAAGAAGAACCAGTTATAAAAAAATACTAATTTATGGTTCTATTTTTTCAATCTTTATTTTNTCGGTAGATTTTATTTTTAANAATGTTTTTGAGCAAAGACATCGTGATAGNTTTAACGTTGTAATTGGAGTTGAACAAGACATCTTAGGNACTGGTTACAATACNAATCAATCNAGAATTGCACTNGCATCTGGAGGANTTTTTGGAGAAGGCTTTTTAAAAGGCTCTCAAACTAAAGGTAAATTTGTTCCTCAGCAACATACTGATTTNATTTTTTCTACTGTAGGTGAAGAATGGGGGTTTGCAGGTTCATCTTTTATAATTTTAGTATACGTTTTTTTGATGTTGAGAATTTCTAAAAGAGCTGATTTACAAAGAAACTTATTTAGCAAAATTTTTTCTTATTCAACAGTTACAATAATTTTTAGTCATTTTTTTATAAATATTGGAATGGTTATCGGAATCGTACCAACAATAGGAATTCCTCTACCATTTTTGAGTTATGGAGGATCAAACCTAATGGCTTTTGTTCTACTTTTATCCATATACATAAAGTTAGATTCACAAAGAACAAGTAGATGGTAGATTAAGAACTTTTACTTAAGAAATTTTGAAGATTATTTCCCAAAAACATGAAACTAGTTACTAATAGCATTATTGATATTCCAGGAAATAAAGCCATGTAAGGCTTTCCAACTATTATAAACTGATAATTATCCTTTATCATAGAACCCCAACTTGGGATTGGAGGTTGTGTCCCAATTCCTAAAAAACTAAGCCCACTTTCAATCAAAATAGCTGATGCAAAATTAGCTGNACAAATTACCATTAAAGGTTCTTTAATATTTGGAATTAAGTGACGTAAAAAAATTCTTAATTTTGAGTAACCCAATATTTTTGCAGCAATTATATAGTCTTTATTTTTTTCAGAGATAACCTCCCCTCTTGCTACTCTAGCAACCTCTACCCACATGGTTAACCCCACAGCTAAATAAACTTGCCAAAAACCTTTTCCTAAGGCTACTGATATTGCAATTACTAACAATAATGTAGGTATTGACCAAAAAATATTTATTAAACCCATAATAATCTTATCGGTGGTACCACCATAATACCCCCCTAACAAACCTAAACTTAATCCAATCAAAAGTGAAATTATTACGGCAATAAAGCCAATTGTTAAAGATATTCTTGTTCCTAAAACCAATCTTCCAAAAACATCTCTACCAAAACTATCTGTTCCGAAAATGAATTTTCGATTTTTAATAAATTGTTTTTTTAGATCATTTTGAGAGTAATTTTCGGGGAATAAACTATAGCTAATTAATTGATTTTCGCCAGTAATTTTTTTGATATTAATACCATTTTCTTTGAATTCGTAATCTGAAATAATTATTTCAGAATTAGGATTTTCATTACCAAAAAACTTGTTAGATAAATNACCTGTTTTAAATTTATTTACNGGAATTTCGATCACACTAAACATAGAACCCGGNGGNATTGTTGCNATNTCTAANTGCATTTGATTTGAATGACGAGATTTATCNGGAATTATGAAGTATGAAAAAATTGAAATAAGAAAACAAAAAAGAATGAAGAAAATTGAGAGGTATATACCAAAAAAACTTTTGATTTTTCTACATTTAGAATGCAACATTAAATTTTATTAATGGCAATGGGCTTTTTGGGGATTATAAACTTTAGTTTTTCCAAAACTTTCAATCCCTCATTTAAATGAAAATCTGAGAGTAATAATTTTTTCCATTGATTTCTTCTTTCAAGATTTTCCTTAGAATTTTCTATACTTGATTCATTGTTCTTAAGGAACTCAAATTCGAAATTGTTTTTGTAATCTTTAATTCCATTGAACTTATTTAAAAACTTTTTGTCTTCATCTTTTTGATTTTTATATGTATTGTAATTTAAAGAAATTGACTTATTTTCCTGCTTTGATGCCAACCACCTTGCGTTTTCATCAACCAAACCTGCGAATTCACTTCGNTTGATGTTTTCATTTCCAACTTTAATAACTTCATCAAGATTAGTATAGTAATTCCATTTATCATATTTCGCTGGACCAATTTTATCCCAAGATAATGGATTTTCTTCATCATCCTCTCCTATAGGAATGTATGATAACCTATTTGGAATTTTTATATCACTTTTAACTCCTTCTACTTGAACAGAACCTCCGTTAACTCTGTAAAATTTATCAGTTGTGATTTTCAAGGCACCTAAATCAAGATTAGAGTTTGACATAAATCTATTTAGATCAATNACATTTTGAACAGTACCTTTTCCGAAACTTTTTGAGCTTCCAATTACAACAGCACGATTGTAATCTTGGAGGGCAGCAGCCAAGATTTCNGAGGCAGATGCGGACATTTGATTAACTAAAACAACCATTGGTCCCTCCCAGTAGATTGAGGGATCTTTATCAAAAATAACCTGTTTTCTATTTCCAAATGACTTTACTTGAACAACAGGACCTTTCTCAATAAACAGACCTGTCATATCAACAACAGTTTGAAGAGAACCACCACCATTATTTCTTAAATCAAGNATAAGNCCATCAATTTTTTGTTCTTTTANTTTTATTATCTCATTTTTAACATCAGTAGCACAATTTCTNGTCTTATAATCATCGAAATCCACATAAAATTTAGGCAGACTTATCAANCCGTATTTTTTGCTNTCTNTCTTTATTATTGTTGATTTAGCATAAGTTTCTTCGAGTTTAATAATATCTCTTTTTACCGAGATGACCTTTACTACTCCATCTATTTTTTTTCTAACTGTTAATCTTACTTCTGTATCTTTTGGACCTTTAATNAGTTTAATAGCATCCTCTAGTCTCATGCCTATAATATCCACAGGTTGATCATTATTCTGACCAACTTTAATAATTTCGTCGCCGATTTCAATTTTTTTATCTCTCCACAAAGGACCTCCTAAGATTATATCAACAATTTTTATTCCACCCTCCTCTTTAGACAGCCTTGCTCCAATTCCACTAAACTTTCCAGACATATTCATATCAAACCTTTCTTTGTCNTCAGGCTTAAAATAAAATGTATGAGGGTCTAATTGCATTACAAATGAATTGATGTAGTTGGAGAACCAGTCCTTTTTTTGTAAATCATTCATTAGATCGAAAACATTATCGATATTTTTAGAAACCAGCTTCATTGATTCCTCAATGATGATCTTTTCTGATTTTGTCACATATTTATTATTTTTTTCAAATTTGTTGTTTTCTTCAGAACTCTTTAAGTCATAAATATCTAAAGCAGAATATTTTAATTGCTTTCTCCATCTATCTGCTCTTTCTTTTTTTGTTTTTGAGAAATTCATATTTTCAAAATCAACATTAATATCTTCAATTACTGAAAAATCAAAAGGCTTAGAAAGAATTACTGGATAAAATTCTTCAACCTCTTTTATTCTTTGCAAGAGCCTTTCGTGGGTAGTTTCAAAGAAGGTTAGATCATAATTTTTAATAAAATCATCAAGATCATTTTCAAACTTTTTAAATTCTCTGATATCGGATGCTAAAAAGTATTTTTTTTGTGAATCTATTTGATCAAAATAAGTTTCAAACATTTTTTTTGAGAAATCATCATTAATTTCTATTGTCCTNTAATGATATTTTTCTAAAACATACTTTATTACTTCTATTAGTAATTTATCCTTGTTNGGATCNCTGAAGTTTGGATTACTAAGTTTCCAACTTATAAATACAAAAGAAAAAAGAGTAAAAAATATTATTAATTTTTTTTTCATAAAAAAATGAAATCTAGAAAGTAAATTTAACAATTTAGGTCAATAATCGTGCAAAACAATAATTAATCTTTCTCATGCTATGTAAGTATTAACAAAAAATATACATATTTGACTATTTTTACCAAAAAACAATGATTGAAAAACCTTTAATACTGGTAACAAATGATGATGGAATATCTGCACCTGGGATAAGGTCTTTGATTTCAGTTATGAACGAAATAGGAGAGGTTGTTGTTGTTGCCCCTAATAGCCCTCAATCAGCAATGGGACATGCCATAACNATTAATTCAACACTTGAATGTGATAAAATAACTGTAGATAATGGTCCTCAAACTGAATATTCATGTTCTGGAACACCTGCAGACTGCGTAAAATTGGGTATTAATGAGATCTTGGATAGAAAGCCTGACATATGCGTTTCAGGAATTAATCATGGATCTAACTCCTCAATAAACGTAGTATATTCTGGTACCATGAGTGCAGCAATCGAAGCTTCTATTGAAGGTGTTCCCTCAATTGGATTTTCTCTATTGGATTATAGTTGGAAAGCTAATTTTGAAATTTTTAGAGATTATGTTAAAAAAATTACAATTACTGCTTTAAAAAATAAAATTCCATCAGGTAATTCTCTAAATGTGAATTTTCCGAAATTATCAAAAAAAGAGATTAAAGGAATTAAAATTTGCAGACAGGCAAGAGCATTTTGGATTGAAAAATTTGATAAAAGAATCAATCCTCAAGGAAAAAAATATTATTGGTTGACAGGTGATTTTATTAATGATGACAACAGTCAAGATACTGATGAGTGGGCTTTAGAAAATGGTTACATATCAATCGTACCCATAAAGTTTGATATGACTGATCACAAAAACATAAAGAAACTAGAAGAATGGAAATTCTAAGTTAAAATCATGAAATATTATATAATAGCAGGAGAAGCTTCTGGTGATCTTCACGGATCCAATTTAGTAAAAGAAATTTTTAGAATTGATAAAAATGCAATTATTAGAGCCTGGGGGGGAGAAAAAATGATGGATGCAGGCGCAACGGTTATAAAAAATTATAAAGATTTGTCTTTTATGGGTTTTTATGAGGTAATACTGAATTTAAATACTATACTTAAAAATATTCGTTTTTGTAAAAGCGATATAAAAAAATTTAACCCAAATAAAATTATACTTATTGATTACCCAGGCTTTAATTTAAGAATTGCAAAATGGGCAAAAAAAAATAATTTTTTTGTTAATTTTTATATTGCTCCNCAAATATGGGCATGGAAAGAAAGTAGAATANACATNATAANAAANTATATTGATAGGTTNTANGTAATACTTCCGTTTGAAAAAAATTATTTTNAAAACAAACANAATTATAAAGTTAAATATNTGGGACATCCTATTATGGATAGNATTAAAAATTTTAACAATACTGATAACAAGAAAAGTTTTTTAGNAAAAAANAAAATTGATGANAATAGGAANATNATTGCAATTCTNCCTGGAAGTAGAAAACAAGAAATAAGAAAAATACTCAAAATAATGTTAAATGTCATTGGAAATTTTTCAGATTANCAATTTATAATAGCNNGAGTTCCAAATATCAAAAAAAACTTTTACCNNTCTATTATTAAAGATTTTGATGTCAAAATGGTTGAAAATCAAACCTATGATTTACTTTCAAATTCATCAGCTGCATTAGTAACTAGCGGAACAGCAACTCTNGAAACTGCGCTATTCAAAGTTCCACAAGTAGTTTGCTACAAAACAAGCTTGATTAGTTTTTTCTTAGCAAAAATATTTGTAAAAATTAAATATATTTCACTTGTAAATTTAATAGTAGGTAGAGAAATAATTAAAGAGCTGGTGCAAAGTAGGTGTACAAAAAACAATATAATTAATGAGTTGACTCAAGTTTTAAAAAAAAGAAATGCACTTNCAATAAAAAAGAACTATGATGAACTGATCTCATTAATTGGATCTTTTGGAACAAGTAAAAGAATTGCAACAGATATAATAAATAAAAAAAATTGGAATTAGACGGCATTGATAAAAAAATTATAAAAGAATTAATAGCAAATTCAAGAAAACCAATTTTAGAAATTTCAAGAATGATTGGTATTTCTGGTGCAGCCATACACCAAAGAATCAGAAAGCTAGATGAAAAGGGACTTATTTCAGGTCACCATTTAAAGGTCAACCCTAAAGTTCTTGGATATACTACATTAGCGTTCATTGGAGTATATTTCGACCGAGCTGAAAGAAATTCTGATGCGATCAAAAAAATGAAAGAAATATCTGAAATTATAGAGTGCCATTATACGACAGGAAATTGGAGTGTATTAATCAAAGTCATTTGTAAAGATAACGAGCATTTGATGAGTCTTTTAAATNNTCGAATTCAATCTATAAATGGAGTTTCTAGGACTGAAACTTTTATTTCTTTAGAACAACAGATAGATAGGCAGTTATCTATTGATTAGATTTTTTTCCTTTAGCAATGTATACAAGAATTATCAATGAGAGAATCAATGTTATTCCGTTTCCTAAAACCATTGAAATACTATTCTTAAAAAAACCATAAACCAACCACAACACTACACCCAATGTAAAAATAATGTATGTACTTAATGATAAACCATCGGTTTTTTTAAGCTTAATCACCTTAAGAACCTGAGGAACAAAAGCTAGTGTAGTNAGTATTGCTGCAGACATTCCAATTATCTCAAAAGTTAAAGACATTTAACAAACTATATTTATNATTTTTTTTGGAACAATAATTACTTTTTTAATTTCTCTTCCCTGAAGATATTTTAACGTTTTTTCATTTTTAATAATCATACTTTTTATCTTATCAATTGAAATTTCAGCTTGCAAATCAATTTTGAACTTTAACTTTCCGTTAAACGAAACAGGATAATTATAATTATCCTCTTTNACATAATCAGGATTAAAGATAGGAAAAGGCTGTGTTGAAATAGACTCAACATTTCCTAGTTTAGACCAAATTTCTTCGCAAATATGTGGGGCAAAGGGGGATAGTAATATACATAGATTTGATAAAACTTTTCTATTATTACACTTCATGGCCGTTAATTCATTTGTACAAATCATAAATGCACTGACAGAAGTGTTAAAAGAAAAATTTTCAATATCCTCGCACACTTTTTTAATCGTCTTGTGAAGAGATTTTAATTGTTTTTGATCAGGAACTTCCTCAGAAACCTTGAATTCACCGTCTTGATGAAAAAGGTTCCAAAACTTATTTAAAAAAGAGAAAGTGCCAGAAATTCCAGCAGTATTCCAAGGTTTTGAATGTTCTATTGGACCTAAAAACATTTCATACAATCTGAGTGTNTCTGCCCCATATTTGTCACAAATAAAATCTGGATTTATTACATTATACTTAGATTTTGACATTTTTTCCACTTCTCTTTCAACAAAAAACTTATTATTCTCTGTTTTAAAACTTGATTTAGCAAAATTTGGTTCCATTGACTTCAATTTTTCAATATNTAACTGGTTTTTGATATTTACAAAACTAATGTCAACATGGATTCTTTGCGTTTCGTGCTTTTGAGCAATCCCAGCTGATAAAAAAGTATCTGAATTTTTGAGTCTATGTATGAAAGCACTATTACCAAGTATCATTCCTTGATTTATTAATTTTTTTGCATAATCAGCAACAGGNACAAGTCCGTGATCAAATAAAAAATATTGCCAAAACCTNGAATAAAGTAGGTGACCAGTTGCATGCTCGCTCCCCCCTACATAAAGATCAATTTCTCTCCAATACTCAAGTGCTTCAGATGACGCAAAATGGTTGAAATTGTTAGGGTCCATATATCGGTTGAAATACCAAGAACTNCCTGCCCAGCCTGGCATTGTGTTTAATTCCAAAGGAAAAATTGTTAGATTATCAACTTTTCTATTTTCAACTATTTTATTATTGACAGTGTCCCAGGACCACACTTCAGAGTTTCCTAAAGGTGGATGACCTTCTTTAGTTGGTAAATAATTATCAACATTTGGTAACTCCAGCGGAAGGTATTTATCTTCTATCATATGTGGCAAACCGTCTTTATAAAAAACAGGAAAAGGTTCACCCCAATATCTTTGTCTACTGAAAACGGCATCTCTTAATTTATAATTGATCATTTTTTTACCTTTTCCAATCTTTTCTAGAATCTCAATTGANCTTTTAAATGCCTCACTAAAATTACAATCATTGATTTGATGAGATTCTTGAAGAATAAAATCATCCTTTTCTTGAAATGCTTCTTTAGAAATATCTACATTTTTAAAAATATTTTTGATAGGTAAATTAAAATTTTTAGCAAAGTTATAATCTCTTTGGTCTCCACATGGGACAGCCATTACAGCTCCTGTACCATAAGTGGCTAAAACATAATCAGAAATCCAAATTGGTAATTTTTCATTGGTAAGTGGATGTAGAGCGTATGCCCCAGTAAAAACCCCTGAAATTGTTTTTGTGTCTTTGATTCTTTCAATCTCTGTTTTATTTCTAGATGATTCTATGTATTTATCTACTGATATTTTATACTTNTCAGTTGTTATTGTCTTGACCAACTGATTTTCGGGTGATAATGTCAAAAATGTTACTCCATATATGGTGTCTGGTCTTGTTGTAAATGTTTCTATTGTNAAATCNTGATTTTGGACATCAAATTTAACTTCGGATCCGATTGATTTCCCAATCCAGTTTCTTTGCATTTCCTTTAATGGTTCGGGCCAATCGATTTTATCTAGACCATTTAAGAGTCTTTCCGCGTAAGGAGAGATTCTCAAACTCCATTGCATCATTTTCTTTTTAAATACCTCAAATCCACCTCTNTCCGAAAAACCATTAATGACTTCGTCATTTGCAAGAACAGTACCTAGTCCAGGACACCAATTTACATCAACCTCCGATAAATAAGCTATTCTATAGTTGAGTAGTAATTTATTTCGATCAACTTCTGAAAAATTAATCCAATCTTCAGAGCTAAAAAGCGGTGTTTTTTCGCTACAGGCAGCGCATAAATCAATATTACCACTAATTTCAAAAATTTTAACTAATTCATTAATTTCTCTCGTTTTGTTGGCTTTTTGGTCATACCATGAATTGAATAATTTTATAAACATCCATTGGGTCCATTTATAATAATTCTTATCAGACGTTCTAATCTCCCGACTCCAATCAAATGATAATCCAATTTTATCAAGTTGTGTTCTATATCTTTCAATATTTTCACTTGTAGTTTTNGCAGGGTGTCTTCCTGTTTTTATCGCATATTGTTCTGCTGGTAATCCGAAAGAATCATAACCTTGTGGGTGTAAAACATTGAAACCTTTATGTCTTTTATATCTTGAGAAAATATCACTTGCAATATATCCAAGTGGGTGGCCAACGTGTAAGCCTGCTCCGCTTGGATAAGGGAACATGTCCATTATATAATATTTGGTTAAGTTAGTATTATTGTAGGCTTTAAAAGTGTTATTATCTGACCAAAACTTTTGCCATTTAAGCTCAATATTTTTAAAATCATAGGACATATTAGTTGACAAAAATACGTTTATTATGTAAATAGTATGCAGTTATAAGTTTATGTTTGATAAAATTAAAAAGTGTTTATTATTTTTACATTTTAATTAAATTTTGGCTAAAAAAACTAATCAATTATTTACCTCATATTTTTTTGTTACAATTAGTATTTCAATTGTATTGTATGTTCTTGGAGCCTTCGTTTTTTTGGTTGTAAATGCAGATGAGGTTTCAAATGATTTTAAAGAAAATATTCCTTTAACAATTTATTTGAAAGAATCTGCAAAAAAAATTGAAATAAATCAGTTACAAAAAAAAATAAGTCTTAAAAATTACACTAAATCAACTGAATTTATTTCAAAAGAACAAGGAGCTGAATTGCTAATTAAAGAAATTGAAGAAGACTTTTTAGAATTTCTTGGAACAAATCCTATTCTAAATTCGATTGATGTTTATTTAAAAGCAGAGTTTGTAAAGTCCGATATTCTATATGATATTGATAATGAGTTTTCAAAAAACGAAATTGTTGATGAGGTGAGATATGACTCTCCATTGGTTTCTTTATTAAATGAAAATCTTAAAAAAATAAAAATTGGAATTTTGGTAATCGCATCATTTTTTTTGACAATATCCATATTAATTATTAACAATTCAATAAGGTTGTCAATATACTCCGATAGGATGTTAATCAAAACTATGCAGCTTGTTGGTGCAACCAAAAGCTTCATAAGAAAACCTTTTATTAAAACTCATGTAAACCTAGGAATTGTGGGCTCAATAATTGCAATCATGTTTTTATACTTATCCGTAATTTATTTGGAAAAAAATGTGGATGAAATTTATTTTTTATTTGATTTTAAAATAATTATTTTATTATTTGTATCATTAATTCTATTCAGTATTATAATTACATTTATATGTACTTTTCTGGCTACACAGAAGTTTTTAAAATCTAAAATAGAACAACTTTATTGATGAAAAGTTCAAAAAAAAACAACAAGGAATTTATATTTAAAAAATCAAATTATTTGATAATGACTGTTGGAATCATATTTATTGGTTTAGGGTTTTTATTAATGTCAGGGGGAGGAAGTGAGGATCCAAACATTTTTAATACCGAGATTTATAACTTTAGACGTATACGATTAGCACCAAGTCTTGTGCTAATTGGATTTGGAATTCAAGTTTATGCAATATTATATAAAGGGAAAAAATAATGGACTACTTGGAATCCATCTTATTGGGTATTATCCAAGGCTTAACAGAGTTTTTACCAATATCTTCTAGCGGTCACATAGAAATTTTTAANGTTTTTATTGGAAGTGANTTTTCAAANACTGAAAGTTTACTATTTACAATCATTCTTCACTTTGCCACTGCATTAAGTACAATCTTTTATTTCCGAANTGAGATTATGGAGATTTTCACTGGCTTAATCAGCAAAAACCCTAATAAAATAAAATTTTCAGTATATATTCTAATTTCTATGATTCCAGCAGTACTAATTGGCTTNTTTTTTGAAGAAAAAATAGATGATTTTTTTAATGGTAATCTTTTATTGGTTGGGTTGATGCTAATAATTACCGGAATTTTTCTCTTGATTACAGATTTTTCTAATTCTAAACAAACAGAACTAAATAAAAAAAATAGTTTTTTTATTGGACTTGCCCAAGCAATTGCAATTCTCCCTGGGATATCAAGAAGTGGAGCAACAATTGCCTGTGCCGTTATGTTGGGTATTAAGAAAGAAAAAGCAGCTCAATTTTCATTTTTAATGGTTGTCCCAGTTATTTTCGGAAGTATGCTAAAATCAATTTTAGATAAAAAAATTCATTTTGACAACTTTGATTTTATGGTAATTATCTTAGGATTTTCATCTGCTTTTATCACTGGTCTTTTTGCATGCAAATGGATGATATATTTGGTAAAAAAAAGTAAATTATACTACTTTTCAATTTACTGTTTTACAATTGGCTGCTTACTAATCATACATCAATATAATAATGGTATACAGTAAACAAAAATTTTTAGAGGGTTCAATAATTCTTGTAAAAAAGCCTTTAAAATGGACATCATTTCAAGTTGTTAATAAAATACGCTGGTTAATCAAAAATCATTTTAACATTAAAAAAATTAAAGTTGGACATGCAGGAACTTTAGATCCTTTGGCTGAGGGTTTATTAATTATTTGTACTGGTCAATTAACTAAAAGAATTACTGAATTTCAANATTTAAATAAATCCTATACTGGCGCTTTTCATATTGGAGCTACAAGACCATCTTTTGACCTAGAAACAGATATTGATTCAAGTTCATGTATAAAACATCTTAAAGTAGAGGATATACTTAAAACAAAAGATCAATTCATCGGAAANATCCAACAAACTCCACCTATTTTTTCTGCTGTAAAAATAAAGGGGAAAAAACTTTATCAATATGCAAGGGCAGGAGAAAAAATCAACCCAAAAAAAAGAAACATTTCTNTTTTCAAATTCAACATATTGAAAATAGATCTTCCAAAAGTGTTTTTTGAAATTGAGTGTAGCAAAGGAACATATATTAGATCAATTGCAAACGATTTTGGAAAACAATTAAAAGTTGGAGCTTATCTTGAAAATTTAACAAGAACAAATGTGGGCAGCTACTGTTTAGAAAAGGCGATTTCAATAGATGATTTTGAAAAGAAATTAGAAGCTAGTCTAAAAAGTCAATAAACTCTTTTCTTGTTATTTCTTCAGCTCCAAGATTTCTCAAATGGGCACTAGGAACCTGACAATCAATCATCTTATAATCATTTTTTGAAAGTTCATTGACTAAAAAAATAAATGCTAATTTACTAGCATTATTTTTTTTTGTGAACATACTTTCTCCACAAAAAATATTTCCAATATCAATTCCATATAAACCACCAACTAACTCATAATTTTCCCAAACTTCAACTGAATATGCTTTCCCTTTTTTATGGAGTTCCTCATAAGTTTTCATCAACCCTTCAGTAATCCAAGTTCCGCTTTGTCCAAATCTTTTGACAGTTGCACAAGATTTAACAACTTCCANAAATGATTTATTAAAGGTTATTACAAACGGATTATCACGAATGGTTTTTTTTGTGGATTTTGATATTTTTAATTTTTTTGGAAACAAAACCATTCTTGGATCAGGACTCCACCAAACTAAATTATTGTCATTTTCAAACCATGGAAAAATACCCTTTTGATAGGCTAAAAAAACTCTATCTGGGTGTAAATCTCCTCCATAGGCAACAANCCCGTGTTGATCAGCTTCTAAAGGGGATGGAAAAACGTGCTCGTCACCTAATATGTGCATTAGTTTTAAAATGGAAGATCATCTGGCTCTTCTTTACCAACATCTTCATTATCTCCAAAACCATCGGTTGGAGTGATAGGGGGAATAGAACTATTTTCATCGTCAACACTAATTTTTTCAATTCTCCAACCTTGGATAGAATTAAAATATTTAATTTCACCTTGAGGGCTTTCCCATTCTCTTCCTCTTAAATTAATGTCGATTTTTGCATTATCGCCCACATTATATGAATTTAAAATATCACACTTATCTTGAATAAATTCAATAAGCAAATCTTGTGGATATTGTTCCTCAGTTGTTATAACAACCTCTCTTTTTCTAAAACCATTATTACCGTACTCTTTTGTCTCATTAATTAATTTAATCTTACCTGATACATCCATATTTAGATTTTTTTTAAAAATAATTAAATTTTTAATTTTTAACCATTTTAAAAAAACTTATATATTAGAGAATATTAACAAAAAATTGTCAATTATAAATTATAATAAAAGTTTTTTAAAAATTTTTCTTTATATAGGACTTGTCTCAAGCGTTTTTTTAATTCTTTATGAAACCCTCAAAATCATTGAATACACCAAAAGTGAGGAAAGAAAAAAAATTGAGCTCTGGGCAATGGCTCAAAAAAACTTCATTGAAAGTAAAAATTTAGATGATGACATTGGGGAATTGTCAATCTTTTTATTGACTAAAAGTTTTGAAAACCCAATAATACAAGTTGATGAAAATGAGAAAATTATCGCTCATAAAAATATTTTTAAAGAAAACCAGATTGATATTGATTCTTTAAAATTGAAAAGTTTTTTAAAAAAAATTTCAATTGAAAATAAACCAATTAGTATAACGTTTAATAATAGTATAAATCAAAAGCTATACTATGGAAACTCAGATTTATTTAATAAGATTAAATATTTTCCATTTGCTCTTATTTTNGTAGCAGTTTTCTTTACGTTGATTGTATTTAATTATTTTAAATCTTCTTTTGATTCTAATAAAAATAAGGTTTGGGCATCTTTTGCCAAGGAAACTGCTCATCAAATTGGAACCCCGTTGTCATCATTAATGGGTTGGTCGAACATANTAAAAGAAAAGGATTTAGATCATCAAATTATACATGAAATAGATAACGATATTATGAGGTTAAATAAAATAGCCAAAAGGTTTTCTGAAATTGGATCAAAAACAAAACTAAAAGTTGAGAATTTAAATGAAATATTAAATACAATATTAGTTTATTTAGAAAAAAGAAATTCTTCGCTAATCAACTTTGAATTTTATCCAAGTAATGACGATATAAAAATTAAAATAAATAAAACTTTAATTGAATGGGTAATTGAAAATATTGTCAAAAACGCAATAGATTCAATGTCAGGAAACGGAAAAATTCAAATTAAAATAATGAAAGAAAATAATCAAGCAAAAATTTTAATTTCAGATAATGGTTCAGGTATATCCAATAGTCTAAAAAATAAAATTTTTGATGAGGGTTTTACATCCAAAGAAAATGGGTGGGGGCTCGGTTTATCGTTTTCAAAAAGAATAATGACTGTGTATCATGAAGGCAATATCAAAGTCAAAAATTCAACACTTGGCAAGGGAACAACATTTGAATTAACTTTTCCTATAAATTGACAAAACTTCTGATTTTNGATGATATTTCNATAAAGTCTTTNTCANNTAGNTTTTTTTTTCTNNTCNAAATTNAGATCTTCCATCGAATTGAGTGGTATTAGATGTACATGTGCGTGTGCAACCTCTAAACCAACAACACTTAAAGCAACTCTTTCACATGAAATGGCTTTTTTTATTGCAATTGATATAATCCTAGAAAAGTCCATAAGTTCATTGTATAGCTTTGGATCTAAATCAAATATAAGATCAACTTCTTTTTTAGGGACACATAATGTATGTCCAATTACATTAGGATTTATGTCTAAAAAAGCAAAACAGTTTTTTGTTTCAGCTATTTTGTAGCAAGGCAACTCGGTGTTAATTATTTTAGTGAATATTGAACTCAAAAATTATCTTTTAATTGATACTATTTCAAACTCTAATGTTCCATTAGGAACATTAATTTTAGCTATTTGGCCTACTTTCTTTCCAAGAAGCCCTTTACCAATGGGTGAGTTAACAGATATTTTTCTTGATTTTAAATCAGCTTCACTTTCGGCAACCAAAGTATAATCCATCATCATATTATTGGCTAGATTTTTTATTTGAACCTTAGATAAAACCAACACCTTAGAATTATCAAGCTGAGATTCATCAATTATTCTTGCGTTAGCTACAATTTCTTCTAATTTTGAAATTTTCATCTCTAACATCCCTTGGGCTTCTTTAGCAGCATCATATTCTGCATTTTCACTTAGATCTCCTTTATCCCTTGCTTCAGCAATTGCATTGGATGCTAGTGGCCTCTCAACATCTTTGAGATGATTTAATTCATCTTTCAACTTTTTTAAACCTTCAACAGTGTAGTAAGAAACATCACTCATNTTTGATNAATTAAANNAAAAAATCCCAATTATTATGGGACTCACACAAATATACAAAATTATTAAATCTGTAATTTTTTAGTTAATTTGACAAATTATGAAAAAATATTGTTTATTTCTTTTGTTAGCATTTTTGATTAATTTTTTTTCATGTTCAAAGGAAAATTATAATACGAATCCATATTTAGAAACATTTCCATTTGAAAAAAATATAAACCTTAATCTTCCACTGTACGATAATTTAAGATTTAGTGGAGGATCAATCATAATAAATAACATTGGAATAAAAGGGGTTATCCTATTTAATCTAAATGATCAAATAATGGCTTGGGAGGCAAGTTGTCCCAATCAATATCCGTCTGATTGTTCAAAAATGGAGATTGAAGGATTACAGAGTGAATGTAAGTGTAATGGATATAAATACAGTTTGGCAACAGGTCAAATACTAAATGCTAACTTAGAAAAAAGTTATCCAATGCTTTCATACAGGACCTTAAGAAGTGGAAGTTCAGTTAAAATATACAACTGATTTAATAGTCAAGACTAATGTTCAAAATTATATTTCTTCCCAAATCATGCGCATAATAACGCATTCTACTTAAATAATTTTTATAAGTTTTATTAAATAAATTACTGATATTAAGACCTACTTTTATCTCGTATCTATCTCTGGTTTTGAATAATATACTTGATCGAAAATTCAATAAATGGTATCCTGGAGGTGGTGTACTCAGGTCTAATGTTTCCATTTCACCTGACTCAGCGACAAATACTTCCAATATATGAAGAGGATACCTGTTTTGTTTAAAAGTG
>PAGT01000028.1 GCA_002705485.1 Flavobacteriales bacterium
GGAATTTGGTTTATAATAATCAATGCACTCTACTGTTAATCCATGAAATTCAAAAATTGGAGCCATCCAAGCGCTATCTCTTTTTGCTAAATAATCATTTACAGTTACAAGATGAACGCCATTTCCAGTTAGTGCATTTAAATAAACTGGAAGTGTGGCTACCAACGTCTTACCTTCTCCAGTCTGCATCTCCGCAATTTTACCCTGATGAAGTGCTATTCCTCCGATTAATTGAACATCATAATGTACCATATCCCATATTACTTCTTTACCTGCCGCATTCCATTTATTTTTCCAAATCGCTTCTTTTCCTGAGACTGAAACATAGTCTTTTTGAGAAAAAATTAAATCATATTCAAGAGCGGTCACTTTAATTTCAGAGTTATTTTTAAAACGTTTAGCAGTTTCTTTAATTACAGCGAAAGCCTCAGCTAAAATTTCGGATAATTTTATTTCTACTTCTTTGGAAGAAAGTTCATCAATTTTATCAATCTCTTTGTACAAATTCTCTTTTTCATCAATATTGGATATTGAATCGATTTTTGAGCTTATTTCTTTAATTTTTTCAATATGTGGTTTTCTTACTTGACTAATTAAGTCTTTAAATAAAACAGTTTTGTTCCTTAATTCGTCATTAGTAAGGTTAGCAAAAGNTTGTTCAAAATCAANNATNTNTTTGACTATNCCTTCAACNTTTTNNAGATCTTTTTTNGATTTATTNCCTACAAAAGCANTTAAGATTGAACTNACTATATTCATNTNAATNTTTGATTTTCNTCAAATTTAAGCAAAAAAAAAGCCTCANTTGAGACTTTAAAGAAGTTTTTATNANGNTTAATACTCNTCATCATTCCAGAGATAATCATCTTCTGTTGGGTAATCAGGCCAAATTTCAATAATCGATTCGTATACTTCACCTTCTTCCTCTTCAATTTCTTGTAAGTTTTCAACTACTTCTAGAGGAGCACCAGTTCTTATGGAAAAATCGATAAGTTCATCTTTGTTGGCTGGCCATGGAGCATCACTGAGATANGATGCCAATTCTAAAGTCCAATACATTAGNTCANAATTTTAATAAATGCAAAAATAATTTTTTATTTATATCATACAAGATTTTTTTTAGAATTATCAGTATTTTTTTTCTTAGAGAAGGTAAAAAGAAGAATAAAAGCGAAAAAAAACAATGATAATCTAAAAATGAAATCTCCATACTTTACGTAGAAAGTTTGATGGTTGTTCAATCCTAATTGATGATTGATGTAATCTTTGACTCCGTAATCTAATTTTTTAATTATCTCGCCCCTAAAATTTATAACAGCTGATGAGCCTGTATTGGCACTTCTAATGATATTCTTTCTTGTCTCTACAGCTCTTAATTTTGCATAACTAAGATGTTGTTTATAGCCTTGTGACTCACTCCACCAACCGTCGTTTGTTATGATTGCTAAAGCTTGTGCTCCATTTCTGACATACTCCGTAACATATTCACCGTAAACAGATTCATAACAGATCAAAGGTGCAATTTTCCATCCCTGGTCAGTAAAAAAAACTTTTCTATTTTTTTGAGTTGCTCTACTTAAAACTGATCCTCCAAGATCAATTAAAGTGTTTCCAATGAGTGGTTCAAGAAATTTTTTAAATGGCATATTTTCCACTCCTACGACTAATTTTGATTTGTGATAAATTTGAGGGGTATTTTGTTTTGACATAAAAAAACTACTATTGTAAACATCAATCCAAAGATTGTTTTTTATAAGGTTCGAAGTTTCAGTTTTTAGTTCTTTACTATCATACAGTTTGTAGAACTGAATTCCCGAGAGTAGTTGTGAATTATTTTCAATCAAAAAAGACTTTAATGATTTTGTGAATTCAATTTTATTAAAATCATCAATTTCATAACCCGGGCTTTCTGAAAAATATGTTTCAGGTGCTATAAAAAGTTTATTAGTTCCAATATCATTTCTTACCCAGCTTTTAAAACTATTGAAAATGGAAATATTTGTTTGATTGTATTTATCCTTGTAGGGATCGATATTGGGCTGAAGAACCGAAACATCTATTGTATTACTAGACTTATATTCCTTTTTATAAATTATAAGTGAAATAACTATTGGAATAGCTACAGTTAAAACAACATACGAGAATATAGTTGAATTGAGTTTTTTTGTTGACANATAAGATTTTAAAAAATATAAAAACAAAAAATTTACAATCAACACCCATAAGCTTCCTCCAAATGATCCNGAATATTCATACCATTGTACCCAATGGATGTTTTCAGAAAATACATTTCCTAAATTCAACCATGGCCAGGAAAAATCCCAATAGAGATGAAACTTTTCAAATACAATCCATGATGTAATAAAGTAAATTAATGAAAGTTTTTCATCAACCCTTCTCGCTACAATACTGTAAAATGTGAAAACAATTCCCATTAAAAGAGAATTGACTAGAACAGCGAAAAGCATTCCAAAAACAGAAGCATAAACCAACCACCATGTTGCAACTAAATTCCATAAAAAAAATGAGCAATAAGAATAAAAAAAAACAAGTTTTAATGAGCTTTCTCTGTTTGTTTTTTCTAAATATAAGATTGGTACAAAACCTATAAATACTAGAAATGTGAGACCATAGGTGGGCCATGATAAGCCAAGCATTAGGCCGGAAATTACACTAAAAAAAAAGTTTTTAATATTCACAAGTAATTGTTTTTTTTAATTAAATAAATCAACACATCTAATTTAAGTTTAATTTTAAATTTTAAAAATTGTAATTTTATTGAATGAAAGCTTTATGGTTTTTACCAAATGCATTGACTTTTTTGAATCTTTTTTTTGGATGTATTGGTATTGTTTATGGCATAAATGGTGATCTTGAGACTCTATCCTTTTTCATTCTTCTAGGTGCGTTATGTGATTTTTTTGATGGTTTTTTTGCTCGTTTACTTAATGTTCAAGGTTCTATTGGGACTCATTTAGATTCATTTGCTGATTTAATTACTTTTGGCATGTCACCTGCTGTTGTAATTTTTAATCTTCTTGAAAAATCAAATTATGTAACTAGTAACACAACTATTTTTTCAAACTATATTCCATTTCTGTCATTTTTAATTGTTGTTTCATCGTCTTATAGATTGGCAAAGTTTAATTTACAAAATAATAGTAGTTTTTTTCATGGACTCCCAACTCCAGCTAATGCTGTTCTTATTGTATTTTTACCTTACCTTTTAAATCACGAACTTCTAAACGGTATCAGTGGGTTGATAGATTCTACAATTTTCCTAATCTCTTTGATCATGGTTTCATCAATATTATTAATATCTAATTTTGAGTTACCCAAACTAAAAGGATTCGATAGCATTAAAGCCTTTAATCTGAAAAGAGAGATCTTTATTTTAATCTCAATATCATTATTATTCACACTAAAATTTGCAGCTTTTCCCCTTATTATTATATTATACTTAACTGTCGGGTTGTTGAGAATCAAATTCTAAGTTCTTCTTTCTAAATTCAAAATTTTGTCCTAAATATAGTTTTCGCACAACCTCATCTTTAGCAAGATCTTCTGGAATTCCAGCCTTTAATATTTTCCCTTCAAACATTAAGTACGTCTTGTCAGTAATTGCTAATGTCTCTTGAACATTATGGTCTGTGATTAAGATACCAATATTTTTCTTTTTCAAATGAGAAATAATTTTCTGTATATCCTCAACTGCAATTGGATCCACACCTGCAAAAGGTTCGTCTAATAAAACAAATTTAGGATCACTAGCCAAAGCCCTTGCGATTTCAGTTCTTCTTCTCTCACCTCCAGATAATAAATCTCCATTATTTTTTCTGATTTTTTGTAAACCAAACTCATCTATAAGTTTTTCAACCCTTTCTTCTTGCTGTTTTTTATCGATTTTACTCAATTCTAATACTGCTCTGATGTTGTCTTCAACTGAAAGTTTTCTAAAAACAGATGGTTCTTGAGCAAGATAACCAATTCCTTTTTGAGCTCTTTTGTACATAGGAAAACTGGTAATTTCATCATTATCAACAGTTATATTTCCACTATCCGGTTTTATTAACCCAACAATAGTGTAAAATGTTGTTGTTTTTCCAGCACCATTTGGTCCCAATAGACCAATAATTTCACCTTGATTAACTTCAATTGAGACATCATTTACAACATTCCTTCCTTGATAGGATTTAAAAATATTTTTGGCGATTAATTTCATTATTAATTATTAGATTCTTTATTGACTACAACTTTAGAAATGTAAATACTTATTTGATAGAGAATAACAATTGGTATAGCTACAATAATTTGGCTAGCAATGTCTGGCGGTGTTATTATCGCAGAAAGAATTAGAACAATTACAAGGGCAAATTTTCTATATTTTATCATCAAATCTGGAGTAACTAATCCAATTTTAGTTAAAAAATATACAATAATCGGGAGTTCGAATATTAATCCTGATGCTACAACTGCAGACCTGACTAGACCAACATAACTATCAAGATCAAAATCATTAAAAATATCCTCACTTACAGAATATGAACCCAAAAAATTTATTGATAATGGAGTTACAATATAATATCCAAATAAAACACCAATAAAAAATAAAATTGAAGAAATTGTTATAAATCCTCTTGCATTTTTTTTTTCGTTTTGATAAAGTCCTGGACTAATAAAACTCCAAAATTGGTAGATTATGTAAGGGAAGGAAATTATAAAACCAAATGTAATTGACATCCAAATATGTGCAGAAAATTGTCCTGACATAGTCCTACTTTGAATTCTGAAAGGCATTTCGTTTATACAGAAACTATCATCCAATCCAATTGTATTTGATAGTTTACATAATAAATCATAAGTAAAAAAATCTTTATTTCTTGGTCCAAACAGTACTTCATTAAAAATAAAATCTTTAGATAGAAATGCGATTCCACCGCATAAGAGGATTGCCAATACACATCTAATTAAGTGCCATCTCAGTTCTTCTAAATGATCAAGAAAAGACATTTCATCAATTCTGTTTTTTTTCATCACTCAATACCTTCTTTTAAAATTTTATGAATATGAATTATTCCAATATATTTTAAGTCATCAACTACCAATAATTGAGAAATTTTTCTTTGATTCATAATTGACAATGCTTTAGTAGCTAATACATTTGGGCCAACTGTAATAGGATGAGCAGACATTAAGTTTTTAGATTTTGCATTCACTATTTCTAAATTTCGATTTAAAAACCTTCTGAGATCCCCATCTGTAATGATTCCAACAATTTTTTCATTTTCAACAACAGCGGTTGCTCCCAACATTTTTTGTGAAATTTCTCCTATTATTTCTTTGATTCCACAATTTACATTAACCATTGGTTTAACATCTTTATCTAATAAATCTTTAACTTTTAAATTTAATTTTTTACCTAAAATACCTGCTGGATGAAATTTAGCAAAATCAGTTTTGTCAAATCCTTTGAGCTCAGATAAACAAATTGCGATAGCATCTCCAATAACTAATTGAGCAGTTGTGCTGCTTGTTGGAGCTAAATTATTATGGCCAGCTTCTTTTTCTACAAAACACTTTATAAAATAGTCGGAGTTTTGAGATAAAAATGAGTTCTTATCAGAAGTTATTGAAATTAACGTAATCTTTGAATTTTTGAGAAAAGGGACCAAGTCTTTTATTTCATTAGTATTTCCACTTTTTGAAACTAATATTACAGCATCATTATTTTGAATGATACCTAAATCTCCATGCAATGCTTCGGTTGCATGCATAAAAACTGCAGGTGACCCAGTAGAATTTAAAGTAGCAACAATTTTCATTCCTATAATTGCACTCTTACCTATTCCAGTAACAACTATTCTTCCCTTAATTGTATGTAAAAATTCAATACAATTTTTGAAATCATCACCGATATATTCAGAAACTTTTTTTATCGATTTACTTTGATTATCAATTGTTTCAACAGCCCTCTTTATTACATCAAATTTTGAATCCAAAATAATTTTTTTAATGACCTTTTAATATTATATTTAGTTGACAAAGGTACAAAATACCTTATTACGAAATAATCGATGTCTGATTTTGATTTAGATTTAGAATTAAAAAAAAAGTTTGGTTTTTCATCGTTCAAAGGGGATCAAAAACAAATCATAGAAACTTTATTAAATAAAAAAAGTGCAATTGTAATAATGCCAACTGGAGCTGGAAAATCATTATGTTTTCAATTACCAGCTCTTCTTTGTCAAGGAACTGCAGTTGTAGTTTCGCCATTAATTGCCCTAATGAAAAACCAAGTCGATGTTATAAGAGGAATTTCGTCCAGTGATAGCATCGCTCATGTTTTGAACTCATCGCTCAATAGTTCTCAAATTAGAAATGTAAAAAGTGATGTACTAAATGGAATAACAAAATTACTTTATGTAGCTCCAGAATCACTTTCAAAATTAGATTATGTAGATTTTCTTAAAAAAACTAATATTTCTTTTTTTGCAATCGATGAAGCACATTGTATTTCAGAGTGGGGTCATGATTTTAGGCCAGATTACAGAAATCTAAAAACATTGATTGGTAATATAAAAAAAAACTTGCCTGTAATTGCTTTGACAGCTACCGCAACTCCAAAAGTAAAGGATGATATTTTAAAAAATTTGGGAATAACTAACGCTTCTGATTTTAAAGCTTCTTTTAACAGACCTAATTTATTTTATGAGGTAAGACAAAAAACTGACAATATCAATAAGGAGATTATTTCATTCATAAAAAAAAAAGATAAACAAAGTGGTATTATCTACTGTCTATCTAGAAAAGGAGTTAATGAGCTTAGTGAGTTTTTAGTAGTAAACGGAATAAACTCTGTTCCATATCACGCTGGCCTTGACAGAAAGATTAGAGAAAAAAATCAAGACATGTTTTTAATGGAAGATTGTGACGTAGTGGTTGCTACAATTGCATTTGGAATGGGTATCGATAAACCAGATGTTAGGTATGTAATTCACCATGATATTCCAAAAAGTTTAGAAAGTTATTATCAAGAAACTGGTCGAGCTGGTCGTGATGGGGGTGAGGGGCATTGTTTATCTTTTTATTCATATAAAGACATCGAAAAGTTAGAAAAGTTTTTGTCCAATAAATCTGTTTCTGAAAAAGAACAAAACTTATCATTACTAGATGAAATGGCTGCATATTGTGAAACTTCGATGTCTAGAAGAAAATTTCTTTTAAATTATTTTGGCGAATCATTTGACGAAGTTAATGGCGATGGTGCAATGATGGATGACAATATGACTAATCCAAAAGATAGAATTAAAGTAAATGATGAGCTGAAATTAGTTATACAATTAATTAAGGATACCAACCAGCAATATAAAATGAAAGATTTAATTGCGTGTCTAATAGGTGTTCACACAAATCTTACTAGGTCTCATGAGATGGATAAAAATAAATTTTTTGGATTAGGTAAGAAACACGACTCAATTTTTTGGAATTCACTACTAAGACATATGCTTGTAAAAAAAATGATTTATAAGGTAGTTGAATCTTATGGAGTTATAAAATTAAATCAGGAATCAATGAATTACCTTTTACAACCATACGATTTTTATATTACAAAAAATCACGATTTTAAGGATTCAAATTCACAAGTTGGATCAATCGAAAATGATTATGTATTTGATAAAAAATTGTTTTCCATACTAATTTCTGAAAGAAAAAGAATTGCAAAATCAAAAGGAATTCCCCCATATGCCATTTTTCAAGAGTACTCAATTGAGGAAATGTCTATTAAGTATCCAATAAATACTGAAGAATTAAAAAATATAAACGGAGTTGGTGATGGTAAAGCTTTAAAGTTTGGAAGTTCATTTGTTGAATTAATTGAAAATTATGTAACAATTAACCAAATTGAAAGACCAGACGACATTATAGTAAAAACAACTGGCTCAAATTCATCTTTAAAACTATTTATTATACAAAGTATTGACCGTAAACTCCAGCCAATAGACATAGCTGATTCAAGAGGAATTGATCTTTCTGACCTTATTACTGAACTGCAAACAATAGTTTTTTCTGGAACTAGGCTTAATATCGATTACATGATTGATGAAATTTTTGACGAAGATCAACAAGAAGAACTTTATGATTATTTTATTGAATCGGACTCGGATGATCTTAATTTAGCCGTTAAGGAATTTGAAGGAGAATATGAGGAGATTGATCTAAAATTATACAGAATAAAGTTCATTAACGATATATCTAATTAATCTTTGTTTTTTACAATCATTATTTTAAATTGCAAACTTTAATAAAAAATGATTAATAAAAATGGTATTTACGCTAAAATAGAAACCAGCAAGGGATATATTTTAGTAAATCTTCACTATACGCTAACCCCATTGACTGTTGCTAACTTTGTAGGTCTTTGCGAGGGAAAAATTAGAAATAGTATAAAGAAAAATGAAACACCATTTTATGATGGGCTAAAGTTTCACAGAGTAATAAATAATTTTATGATACAAGGTGGTTGTCCAATTGGAAATGGTACCGGAGATCCTGGATATAAATTTGATGATGAGTTTATAGACAGCTTGAAACATGATAAAGCTGGTGTTCTTTCAATGGCTAATTCTGGTAAAAATACTAACGGAAGTCAATTTTTTATTACACATGTTCCTACTGACTGGTTGGATAATAAACATTCTGTATTTGGTGAAGTTGTTGAAGGACTAGATGTAGTTAATTTAATTGAACAAGGCGATTTGATTAAAAAAATCAGAATCTTAAGAAATGGAGATCATGCTAAGAGTTGGGATGCTGAGAAAATTTTTACTGAAAACAAAAAATTAAAAGAAATAGAGAGAAAAAAACAAGTTGAATTAGAAAAAGAAAATATTTTAAAAATTGCTTCTGGCTTCAATGAAACTAAATCTGGATTGAAGCACAAAATATTAAAAAACGGTTCTGGGAAAAAAGTTAAAAAAGGAGAAAATGTTAAAGTTCACTATACAGGTAAACTAATNGATGATACNGTTTTTGATTCATCNTACACAAGGAATAGCCCAATTGAATTTGTNTTAGGAACTGGTCAGGTTATNAGTGGTTGGGATGAGGGCATTTCTTTGATGTCAGTNGGTGANAAAGCGACTTTTGTAATNCCTCCNCATTTAGCGTANGGAGATAGCGGGGCAGGCGGTGTGATTCCACCCAATGCAACANTAATATTTGAAGTTGAACTTATTTAATTTATCCANTTTATATTACANCCNATACTTGGCTTCTGGTTTGAATTTATTTCTTTTCCATTTATTATAGAATCTAAAGCATCTCTAATGTCTTTTCCTGTAACTGGAATTTCATTTCCTGGTCGAGAATCATCCATTTGTCCTCTGTAAACAAGTTCTCTTTTACCATCAAATATGTAAAAGTCAGGTGTACAAGCAGCATCATAGTTTTTAGCTACTGATTGATCCTCATCGTAAAGATATGGAAACGAATAACCTTGTTCTTGAGCTGTTTTTTTCATTAAATCTGGAGAATCTTGTGGATAATTTTTTATATCGTTACTTGAAATTGCAATAACTTTAAAGTCTTTAGAAAAATAATCATTAGCAATTTTTACTATTTCAGAATTTACATGGATAACAAATGGACAGTGATTACAAATAAACATTAGTAAAGTACATTTTTTTCCAAATAGATCATCAGAGCTATACATACAATTACTTATTGAATCTTTCAACTTAAATGATGGTGCTTTAAATCCAATCGGTACCATATTTGAAGGGGTTTTAGCCATAATATTTTAATTTTTAATGAAATTACATAAATTGCAGTATTATTTTAGCAATGAATGACATTATTTATTTTTTTGAAAATATAGATTCTTTTGAAAGATCACTTTTATTNGTTTTTGGTATTACTTTTTTTTGGTCGATTGAATCAATAATACCCCTTTTCAATTTTGATTATAAAAAAATAAAGCATTCAATACCTAATTTCTTTTTTACATTTACAACAATTTTGGTTAATTTCTCATTAGCTTTTCTATTGCTTAAAACTGCGGATTGGGTATCCGAAAATAACTTTGGATTATTAAACTGGATTGGTAATTTACCTTTAACTTTTCACATTTTTTTAGGAGTTTTATTTCTTGACTTAATCGGTGCTTATATACCTCATTTGGTTCAACATAAAGTTGGGTTTTTGTGGAAAATACATCTTGTCCATCATTCTGACCACAATGTTGATACAACCACAGCTAACAGACATCACCCCCTTGAAAGTATTATCAGATTTTTATTTACGTTATTGGGTGTTTTTTTAATAGGCACTTCCATTGGAATTGTTTTTTTGTATCAGTCATTATCTTTAGTTTTATCTCAATTTAATCATGCTAATATTAAACTTCCAAATAATTTAGATAAAGTTATTAGTTATTTTATTGTTTCTCCAAACATGCATAAAGTTCACCATCATTTTGTAATGCCATACACAGATTCAAATTATGGGAATATATTTTCTTTTTGGGATAGGATGTTTGGTACACACAAACACTTAGACACATCAAAAATAATTTATGGTGTCGATACCTTTTTTAATAAAGAAAAAAATCAAATGATTGATGATTTATTGTTAAGACCATTTCAGGATTCAGATTTAAAAAAACCTAAAACATCAAGCTATCAAAAAAAATAGCATTTAACAGAAGCTTGTTTGTTCCATACCAAAACCCTCTAAAATTTGTATTATCTGTAAAAACACTAACTCTACCCTTACCACTTCTTTTGGAAACAAATGGCCTAGAGTTTTCAATTGATTTAGAGTTTTGTTTTGAAATATATCCACTCAATAATGGAGATTTTGCATACTTAATCGGATTATTATATCCAATAGAGTCATTTTTGATATAGATGTTTGTGTTTCTGAACATAGCTAAACTTTCGTCAATAAAACCAAAGTTAATGGGGTGAGAGATGTCAAGTTCTGCATTAAAAATTGCTCCACTGGTTAACTGAGATCCAAAATGGTTTCTAATATCTTTAAATTTTAAATCTTTAGTTGACGCTAAATTTTTATTATAACTAAGTTTAATAAAATTATTTTTATTTAACCATTCTATAGTATTGCGAAACCCTATAAGATTACCACCACTATTTATCCAGTTTTTTAATTTGTCAATTGTTTTATTATCGTAATTATAAGCCCCATTAACCATAATAATAGTGTTGTACTTTGAAAGATCATAGTTATATAAAATTGAAGACTTTATTTTCGTGATTGGAATTTCAAACCTTGTATCCATCAAATGCCATATTTCCCCAGCATCATAGCTGTTGACACCATCGCCTACTACTAAAGCAATATTTGGTTTGGTGAGATTTTGAAACTTGTTGCTTCCAAAATCTATTCCTTTGGTTGTACTAGAACTAAAACCGTAAAAGTTTACTCCGCTTTCTTTGGAAATAGAGTCAATAATATTATTGATTTCTGAAATAGAATACTTTTGATTTTTTAAATGAATAAGTAATGAACCATAATCAAAATTTTTACCTCTAATACTGAATGGTTCTGTTCCAACCTTCACTCTTATTCCTTTGTCAAGTAGCTTGTAAAGTACTTTAGGAGCATAATAATCATGCCAAGGAAAGACGTACGCATAGTCAGATTTAGATACTATTTTTCCCTCTGGTTTTTTTAGTTGCGCTTTTTTATAATTTTTTTTCGATTTGAAAGTTGTAAAGTTCAAATTG